>NZ_JBXAHO010000010.1:0-202028 GCF_058795195.1 Pseudomonas sp. GW823-FHT06B06
TAGATCATGCGCGCTGCCCCGCTGCTGCTTCCATCTCCCGCTTGGCCTCAGCGTGACTTTTTTGGATCACGACCTGGGTGATGCTGTTGATCACCAACACCTTCTTTGCTCTTGTGGCTGCGACATAGAGCAAATTCAACTCATCAACCCGCTGATCAGGGGTGATCTTCTCTTCGTCGAAGATGTCTGGGAAATCTTCTTCCAAGACAACCACATCCCACTCCAGCCCCTTCGAGCGGTGGCAGGTGCTCACAATCACATCTGCATCAAGAGGATCATCCGTTGAGTTGCGGCGTAGCGCCGAGATCAACTTCGGAATGTCGTTGTGCTCCTTGAGTATCCTGAGCATCCGATTCATCTCGGCATCCTTCGACTCCTCTGCCGCTTCGGCAAACCCTCCAAAGTCGCTGAACTGCCCGAAAAGGCGCTTGTTGCGGATCTCATCCTTGCGGCCGACCTTCAGATGGTAAACATCCTCGAGGTCGGAGATTTGGTATGCCTCAATCCCCCCGTTCCAGTAGACAACTTGGCCGTCAGATACAGCATCAATGGCCGTCATGATCACGCCGATCACCGTGCGGTTGAGCACGGTGTAGTGGTTACATCCAGAGGGCAGCGATGTCGTCACTTTGTCGCGGGCACCAAACCCAACCAGGGGACGTGTTTCCCCTTGCTGTTTGAGGATCGCATTGGCTACGCCGGCAATCATCGGCCCGAACCGGAACGAGTTGGTCAAGAACATCGACGCCGCGCCCTGCACAATCTGCGTATCAAGTGCGTTCTCAGCCCCTCGCCAACGGTAGATCTGCTGCCATTTGTCGCCGACAAATATCTTCCTCGCCTTCTGACCAGCGACCAGGGAGGCAGTTACGGGGTTACTGTCCTGCGCCTCATCGAAAAGGATCACGTCATACGGCAGCTGGGGATTACTGAGCTGGAAGAGCTTCAGGTATGCGTCATGCTGGCAGGGGAATTTGCTCTCGGTATCGATCATCTCGTCCCAGAGTTTCTGGGCAGAATTTATCGTCCGGTCGAGGTGATCGGCTCCGTGCTCCGCTGCCTCTTCCTCGCTGAGCGCAGCAAAATAATGCGCCTCACTGATTTCTTCGTCAGCGCTCGAAAGGTAGGCATTGAGCACAGCGATAGCGTCTCGAACATCTCCCCAGTTCCGTGTTTTGAGGAGCCCGGCAGCATCCGTCAGACGGATGTTCCCGAGCTTGTGCTGATAGTGTCGGCCAAACTGCGGCCAGGCCAACTGGTGGGATGTCTTGCACACTACGTTTTTCGGAAACTTCTCCGCGCCTTCATCCCGGATAGCGCGGTTGTACGCCAGATAGAGCATGCGCAAGTGGCTGTGATGGTTGGCGTAGGCAACAAGCGTTGTCGTCTTGCCGCACCCGGCATAGGCCTTCACCACCAGATGGTCACCTTGGTATTCGATGATGGGGAGCTGTTCTGCGGTCGACTTCATTGAGGCGACTCCATTCTGTTTTTTGCACATTTGCCGCCGTAGACAGACAGCGCTGCTAAGCACCAGAACGAAAACACGGCATCAATCAGGTCGCCCATTGGGAGATGGCGAACAACCAGGGCTACCGGCTCTGTCACCACCAGGAACGTCGCATACCCTGCAACGGCATGCATTCCGAAGGTGCGTAAGGCTGCTGCTGCTATGAGGAGGGGAAATAGTGTGTAAAGCGCCAAGCTATGCGTGGAGCTGGAGCTCGGGGCGAGGTGGGTACAGGCGACGACCATGCCAACCGCTACTGCCATCAAGCCGGCAGCGTGACGACTGGACATCGAGCGCAGCTCTTCGCCGCTGTGCCTGAACGTCAGAATCATGACCGCGTGCGAGCCGATGCCTGCCAGGTAGTCAATGAGTGGTGATCGGCATATCGCCGGAAGATATTTTTCGCTGGGCATGTGAGTCTCCTTAGGTGAGGAGATCGTTTCATGCAGGTCGCGGGGAAAGGTCTGGTTTCGGGCGGTTTTTTGGTCTGAATTACGCAGACGCCGCCCTAGATCGGGGCGGCCGGAGAATAGCGATGGCTCACCTTGGGTTATTCCAGAGCTATGGCACGCTGCCGACATGAAGCACACCAAGACCCTCCAGGTTCGCGTTCGAGACAAACACACTCAGCTGCTGCGCCAGATGGCCCGGCAGGTGAATTTCGTCTGGAACTACCTGAACGAACTCAGCCATCGCTCGATCCGTGAGCGCGGGGTCTTTCTGTCGGCCTACGACTTAGATCGCTATACCCAGGGCGCAAGCAAGGAACTGGGCCTGCACTCGCAGACATTGCAGGAAGTGTCGCGGGAATACGCCACGCGCCGCCGGCAGTTCAAGAAGGCCCGGCTGAGCTGGCGTAAATCGATCGGTGTTCGCCGCTCGCTCGGCTGGATTCCGTTCAAATCCGGCGCAGCGAGCTGGAAGAACGGCCAGGTGTTCCACAATGGCAGATGCTTCAAGGTCTGGGACAGCTACGGGCTGGGCCAGTACCGCCTCCGCTCCGGCAGCTTCAGCGAAGACGCCCGAGGCCGCTGGTATTTCAATGTGGTCGTCGAGCTGGAGACCCAGCTATCGACGGGGCAAGGGGCCGTTGGCATCGACCTGGGCCTGAAGGACGTGGCCACCTGTAGCGACGGGCAGCGGCTGGAGAATGGCCGTTTCTACCGCGACCTGGAGCCCAAGCTGGCCAGCGCCCAGCGTGCCGGCAAGAAAGCTCGGGTGCGGGCAATCCACGCCAAGATAGCCAACCGGCGCAAGGATGCCTTACACAAATTCAGCCGCTCGCTGGTCGAGCGCTGCAACACCATCATCGTGGGCGATGTCAGCCCGCAGAAACTCGTCAGAACCAGGATGGCCAAGTCGGTGCTCGATGCCGGCTGGGGTCAACTGAAAACGATGCTGGCCTACAAATGCGCGCACGCAGGCATCGTCTTCAGGGTCGTGAACGAGGCGTACACCACCCAAACCTGTAGCTGTTGCGGTGCATTGCCCGCCAGCAGGCCGAGAGGTATCGCAGGGCTTGGAATAAGGGAATGGATCTGTGAGTGCGGTGTCACTCACGACCGCGACGTGAACGCGGCCAGGAACATTCTCGCGCTCGGGCATGAGCGTCCTGGAGAGGGAATCCCCGGCGTTTAAGCCGGGGGAGGATGTCAATCCTTGGTTGTTGAAAAATCGCATGGGTGTTAAGTCCCAGCTGAAAGCAGTGAAACATGGCTCTAGATAATCCCAAGCCACCGGCTCACCCGAATCGGCGTTTGCTTTTGGCGCGACGGACGTTATAGCCCTTCACCCAGCTTTTCATGTCTTCACTCGGTGGTTTGGGTTGCACGGTACCGATCCATGCGCGATCTGGCAGCTCTTTCATGTATGCCTGGTATGCGTACTGAGCCCACCCGTCTTTCTTGCCGGTCTCACGGGCGTACCCAAGCAGCTCACAGAAAGTGTGCTGTTTACTGGTCGGCCCGAGCACTTTGCGTCGATCGTCTAGCTTCACCAGTTTGCCGGTGGCCACCGCCACCCCATCCGGTATTACGATTTCATTGCCACACTTCGGACAGAGCAATCCGCTGAAAACAAAGCTGCACTTCGGACATGGCTTGGTTTTTTTCTCCTGATCGCCTTTGTCCTGCGGGCGGCGGTCAAGACGCTCCCCTTCCCCATTGTCCATGGCATCGGGCACCTCGTCCGTTGGCTTCCCGTTAAGCAAGAGGTTCCCGGAGTGGTCAATGATAATGCAGTCGATTTTTCCAGTTTCAGGCGAGAGTCGCAGCCCGCGGCCAATCATCTGGTAGTGAAGCATCAGGGACTTGGTAGGCCGCGCTATCACGAGGCAACTGGTCGAGGGGTCATCAAACCCCTTGATCAGCATAGCCACTGAGACCAAGACCCTTATCTTGCCCGCCTTGTACTGGCGCAAGATCTCCTCGGTCTCATGCGGAGGCATATAGCCATCGATATGAGCTGCGGCAACCCCAGCTTTTAAAAACTCAGCAGCGAGCTTCTTGGAATGCTGGACGTTGCAGGCGAAAACCATCGTTTTGCGGTTTTCACCCAGTTCTTTCCAGTGCGTTACCACGTCACCAAGCAGCTTGGCGTCACCCATGACCGTGGCAAGCTCGTCCTCGATCCAGTCACCATTCGGCTTCGTGCTCACCCCCTTCAGCGAAGGCACGGAGGGCGCGTAGCACTGTGTAGGGACAAGGAAACCTTGGTCTGTCAGCTCGGAAAGGGAGATGCAGTTGACCAGTCTGTCAAAGATGCGGCCCAGGCCTCGCCGCCAAGGGGTAGCACTGAGCCCGATAACTGGCACCTTGTTCCGCCGGCACCACGTGATCAGCTCAATATGGGCTTCGTGGATGACATGCGCCTCGTCAATGAGAACAAGGTGTGGTTTGTGGTGGTTGAGCATGTAGTCCAGGCGCGGACGCAAGCTCTGGATCGTTGCGACCTGGATGGGTTTTCGATAGTCAGTGCAGGGATGGTCTGACTGAATCGCACCGGCGACCAATCCATCTTTGTGGAACCGCTCAAGCGTCTGATCGAGCAGCTTCACGCTGTCGACGATGAACCAGGCCCTCCGGTTCTTCGCCTGCGCACCGGCAATGATGTGCTTGGCCACCTCTGTCTTACCGGAGCCCGTAGGACTCATCAGCATCTGAATGATCGCGCCAAGGCTTATGCCCTTGCGGAGTTCAAAATCCTGCTGTTGTTGGTAGGGTCGGAGCTGCATCGAGGTTTCCCGCTGTAAGAACTACAGGTAGGAAACCATCGCTTCGAAATAACCCAAGCCAGGTGCTCGATCCGTGGAATGGAGACGGCAACAGAGCGCAGCCTGATTGAGACGGATATTTTTTCCTGCCAATGCGCCGATACAGGCTCTTCCTGATGCTCGCATCTCGACTTGGGTTTTCCGGCCGGCGTGCGACTGTGTTCGACATTGCCTGAGCTTTCGCACAGGCGTCGACGCAGGCCAAGAGATAGGAGTCGTAGATGGATGACGTAGGAAAGGCGCGCGCTCGCAAGTTTGCTGAGTCGCTGCGGCATGCAAGCTGGGTTATCGATGATGAAGCAGCCGGCGCACGAAATGCCGTTGGATTCTGGCTGTACTCATACAACCTGGTTGCTGGCCCCCGACTCGTTGGCCAGCTGACGCTGGACGGCTATCGAGCAATGCAGAGCGGCGAGGATCTGAAGAATCTTGACGGACTTCAGCCCGCTGATGTTCTCGGCGCAACCCTCAGCGCCTATGACGCTCTGCCCGAGCGGAGCCGCAATGCAGGGGAGTCGCAAACCGTCATATCAGCACTGTCGCTATACGCCAGTTCAACTATGACCTGGCAGGCGCTGCCGCCTCTCAAAACTGGAGCGCACCAACACTTCATGGTGTTCGATTGGCTCACGGCTTCCGGCAAGAGGATTTTTCGCCCCGCCGCTGCAATCACCGGTTCCGTTCTTGCTCCTGAAATCCTGACCGACTTCAGTAAGCAAGTGCTCACCGCCCATTTGTCGAAACACCCCCACGAAACGCCTTACTAACCCCAAACTACAGGGACTTTGCTCATGCCAATCCGTCACATCATCGTTCATCAGATCGACAAAAAACCTGATGGTACTCCAGCCGTCCTGCACGCCCGCGACAGCGAGCTGGGTGTGTCGCCACCCATCGACAACATGCTCGCCGATCTAAACGAGAGCTACAACGCAAAGCAGGGCAAGGCCTGGGGGCTCTTCCATGCGGAGTCCGGCGCTTATCCCTTCAGCCGATGGCTGAAGGAGTACATCGAGGGCGGCCAGGACTTCACATCTTTCACTCACGCTGCCGTAGAGCACCTGCAAAAGCTGATGGAAGAATCGAACCTCTCCACCGGCGGCCACGTCCTGTTCGCCCACTATCAGCAAGGCATGACCGACTACATGGCCATCGCCCTGCTGCACCACAGCGACGGCGTGGCGGTGACCGACGCCCTGGACGTGACCCCAGCCAAGCACCTGGATCTCGGCCAACTGCACCTGGCAGCGCGCATCAACATCAGCGAGTGGCAGAACAACAAGCAGTCCAAACAGTACATTTCGTTCATCAAGGGCAAGAACGGTCGAAAGGTCTCCGACTACTTCCGTGATTTCATCGGTTGCCAGGAGGGTGTAGACGCCCCCGGTGAAACCCGCACCTTGCTCAAGGCATTCAGCGATTTCGTCGAGAGCGAGGATCTGCCCGAGGAGCAGGCGCGGGAGAAGACCAATACTCTGGTTGGCTACGCGACCAGCCAGGCGAAGTTGGGCGAGCCGATGACGCTGGAGGAGCTGTCCGGGCTGATCGATGAAGATCGACCAAAGGCGTTCTACGATCACATCCGCAACCGCGACTACGGACTGTCACCTGAGATCCCAGCGGATAAACGCACCCTGAACCAATTCCGCCGCTTCACCGGCCGCGCCGAAGGTCTGTCGATCAGCTTCGAGGCCCACCTGCTGGGCTCCAAGATCGACTACGACGAGAATGCCGGCACGCTGACTATTCGCAATCTACCCACTCAGTTGCGTGATCAACTCAAGCGCGGCTAAAAAAATGCCCCGTCCATCTCTGGACGGGGCAGATACTGCTTAGCCTGGCCGGGTTCCTGCTGGGCTTTAGCGCAAGCTCAGGCCGTCGAACCCAAGCCGCAATGAGAGGTGTTCGGCAACCGAAGCGCCGATCTTGCTGGCAAAGCGATCCAGGGGATTCTGTTTGCGGGTGAAGTCAACGATCTTGCTCACACCTACGACTTCACGAGCCACGTAGTCAGAATCACCCAGGCGATCAACCAGCCCCAGTCCTACCGCTTGCTCACCAGTCCATATCAGCCCCGAGTATAGGTCGGGATTCTCCTTCGCTTTCAAACGCTCTCCCCGCCCAGCCTCAACCGAGCGAATGAATTGGTTGTGGGTTGTTTTGAGCACCCCTTCCCAGAACTTCGTCTCCTCTTGATTTTGAGGCTGGAATTGATCGAGGAAGGCCTTGTGTTCGCCGGACGTATAGGAGCGGCGTTCGACCCCAAGCTTTTGCATGAGCTCGACGTAACCAAAGCTCGCCGCGGTTACACCGATCGATCCGACCAAACTGGCCTTGTCCGCAAATATCTCATCGGCTGCGCTGGCAATGTAATAGCCACCGGAGGCCCCCAGATCTGTGATGACGGCATAAACCTTCGTGTCTGGATGCAGTGCACGCAAGCGGCGAACTTCGTCGTAAACATGGCCTGCTTGGACGGGACTACCGCCTGGGCTGTTGATTTCCAAAATCACAGCTTTCGTATTCTCACTTTCAAAGGCCTTGCCGAGGCTACGCTTCAGGTTCTCAGCGCTCGCTTCCTCCCCATCCGCAATCACTCCCCTCACCTTGATTTTTGCTGTTACCGGCACATCGGCCCCAACGCCATCAAGGTCTGCCCTTCCGCCGACCACAAAGGCAGTCACGACGATCCCAAGAGTCGCGAGACGGAAAAAATTCTTCCAGCGACGTGCTGAGCGCTGCTCTTTGATGCTTGCTTGCAGCGTTCGCTCCAAGACTTCAAGGCTTTGATCCATGGGATTTCCGTCAGAAAATTTATACACGGCTATTAAACACTGAGGAGAAGCAATCCTGAACAGGCAACGGGAACTTGGGATTCTCGACGATCGTGAGAGAAGGAGGCAGATCAACCTATACGGAGAACCATTTATGCAGGTCGTCACGCCCCAAGCCCGGCATCAGGCTGGACTTAACCTCAGCCTGGCCATTGGAGTTACTGGCTCACCACAAGCACTTTCTCGACTGAAGGCCAAGCTCGAATTAGCTGTTGAGGATGCTTTGCAAGATCTCTCCCAACAGGCCAGCAATGAGCTTGGAATTGAGATCGGTCGCTGCAACATCGAAACGTCCATCTCCCAACCAGAGCGCGACGGTTCGGCGTCGAGCTTGCCCCCCAAGAGTGATTCGGCGGAGCAGCTGGGAGTCCCCTCGGGGTCTGCATCCTCAGCTCCCCTGAAAGCAGGATCGTGCCTGTGAGCGCCGCATCCGCCGTGACACATCACCTCGAGCACGAGCGCTTTGTAGTGCGGGATATCTCTGACCAGTACGAGGCACCGACCTTTGACCTGATTTTCCGAGACCAGGAGCACGGAGTTGAGCGTTGCTCCGACAGCGTGTGGAGTTCGCACGAGCAAGCCTCGGTAGCAGCGGAGGCACTGGAAAAGGCGGATCGCCGTCCAGTTCACTGGGGTGTGTTGAAGAGCCTCTAAAAGGAGGCCCATAGAAATCAGGCGACCGGCTGTGTCGCCTTTTTTGTTCTCGCTTTTCCTTGCGCGGCCGGCCCCACGACTCAATCAGCTTGGTAGCCGGCCGCATTGAGGTGACTTGGGTTTTTTAAGTCGGCCTATAACGTGGCCAATGCAACCGCGACTGAAACCGAGGAGAAAAACACCGCACAACCGCAAACAGCGCAGCCCGCTTTCAGGCGAAAAAACCGTCTGAAATCGAGACCTTCCTCAGCCAATACCTAACAAACTAATCGCCGACCAACCAACAAGGATCATCGGAATGCAATTCAACAATTTCTCATCCTCGTCCAAATCTCCCTTGGCTCTCGGCTCGATTGCCATTGTGGCCGTTATAGGTATGGGTCTGCTGCTTGGCTCGTTTTATACCGTCGACGAGAAAGAACGCGCAGTGGTCCTGCGCAACGGTGCCTTCATGGAGGTGGCAGATCCAGGGCTGCATTGGAAAATCCCCTTCATCGACAGCGCCAAAGCGATCTCGATACAGAACAACGCCACCAAGTGGGACGGTTTGCAGGCATACAGCCGTGACCAACAGGCTGCAACGTTGTCGGTCTCGGTCAGCTGGCACGTGCCGGCAGGCGAGGTCGCGGAGGTCTACAAGGGCTACGCCGATCTGGACGGCCTGCTGACAAGAGCAATCAGCCGGCATGTCCCAACACAGGTGGAAAACGTCTTCGGTCAATACACCGCCGTCAATGCCGTACAGCAACGCGGCAAGCTGGTTGCCGATATCGCCTCTGCAATCAAGAGCGCAGTCAGTGGGCCGGTGGTGATCGACAGTGTGCAGGTCGAGAACATCGACTTCAGTGACGCCTACGAGAAGTCGATCGAAGAGCGCATGCGCGCTGAGGTTGCCGTGAAGACTCGCGAGCAGCAACTGGCCACTGAGCAGATCCAGGCGCGGATTGTCGTCACCCAGGCCCAGGCTACCGCGGATTCGGCACTGGCCGCCGCACGTGCCGAAGCGGAAAGCATCCAGCTGCGCGGTGAAGCGGAAGCAAAAGCCATCGACGCCCGCGCCCGCGCCCTGGGCAGCAACCCCGGCCTGGTCGAGCTTACCAAAGCCGAGCGCTGGAACGGCGTGCTGCCTACCACGGTACTTCCAGGCGGAACCCTGCCGTTCATCGACGCCAAGAAGTAATCCTTCCTCCCACACAAGAAGCCCGCAAGCCTGACCAGCTCGCGGGCTTTGTCATTGAAAAAGGGATCAATCTACCAATGTCCACAGAAATTCCCTCTTCCGATATGCCCAAGCAGGCCCTGCTAACTCAGGCTGAAAAGCTCATGAGCATTGTCATCGCGACGGCTGGCTTGCTGATCTTCGCGTGGCTGGCGATCTGCGTCCTCGCATCCGCCTGGTTGACCTTCCAGGTGCCAATCACCAACGAAGATATGCGGAACGCATCGTTCCTCAGCCCTCGAGTTGGTCTTTACTGGCATGGCTCCGTAATGGGGGGACTACTTGCGCTGTATGGGCTAGGGCAACTGCTAAGCCTGCGCGTGGCCGGCTTCTTCCTGGTCGTGCTGGGCATGTTCTTCATCTTCGCAACGTCCGAGGTAAGTGCTCTGCGTCAAGGCATCTTGGACGGTGATATGAAAATCGGCTGTTTCAGCTACGAGTCACTGGAGTGTCGGAAAATGCTCAAGCTGCCAGAGGGCGACGGCCAGTCCATCTACCGCAATCCGAGCCAAAAGAGAGAGGGTGGTTACGCGCCATGGTATGAGCCGATCCGGGCACATTTGCATACCAAGGTTACGGCGCTGCTGCCAAACACCATTCCCGGTGTTGCTTTTCTTCAGAGCCCGGTCATCGCCGCGTTTCATGTCGGCAAACTACAGAACGTAGTGGAAGCCCAGCGCAGCGATGTATCGAAATTCAGGGCCTCGGTAACCCAGTAGACATGCCGGTGGCAACGGAGAGAAAAATGCACCGAACCATACCCAGCTGCACCTTCTTATCGCGCAGCGAGGCTGAAGCATACTCGCCAGGCCCTGACTGCCATCTGATATCGATATCTGATGGCCTTGAAGATCAGGCCTGCATCGACGAAGCACGCTGGAAGAGCGTGAGCTACCACCACTTCATTGATGCTGGCTTTGACGAAGAAGTCATTGAGATATACGGGCCAGATTTTGAGCGGAATTACGTCGATTACCTGCTCAGCAGCAAGGCTGACGTGCTGCGGGAGCGCATACGAGAAATTGCAGATAGAGGGGAAAATATCGCTGTCAATTGCCAGGCCGGCCGATCCCGCAGTGCCGCGGTTGCTTTGTTTATCAGCAAACATCATGGGTACCAACTGCATAAGCCGACCCCAGACGCAAACCAGTGTGTCTACCGGATGTTGGCCAATGATGTTCACCTGATGGCGGCCTACCGTGCGGCAAGCACTCCAGCGGAACCAGAAGCGCCAAAGCGAAGCCTTCTCTCGGCAATCAAATCGCTGTTCTCCTGAGAGAGCAGAAGACCGCAGCGAGTCATGGTAAATTAGGCCCTGGGCAGCTTCATGGTAGAAGCTACGCTCCCAAGACACTCCTCCCCTCACCTGTCTCGTCTGTGGTGTCGCTGAAGCTGCCCATTTTATTTCCGAAGCCCGCCAGGCTTGCCCTAGGCGGGCTTTTCTTTGAGCAGCGCACTGTCGCTCAACCAGCAATTGGGTTTCCCTCTAGCCACCGTACTCTGGCCATCTTCACGAACGATCAACATTCCTCAAGGCAAAGGACTATGACTGACCGCCCGATCACCGCCGCAGTCCTGGATAGGCTCTTAGAATCCTTGGATAGCGCACCTGTCGAGTGCGATGGGATGTGCAGGCTGGTTGCTACCCGGTTGGCTCAGGCAGGAATTCCCTACCAAGGCATGCTTGGCCAACTGCTCGTTGCTGGCCGGGCCGTTTCTCCCCACTACTGGATCGAGGTTGGGATTTACCGGGTCGACTACCGCGCCCGGATGTGGCTCGGCACCGATCCTGAAATTCCCCACGGCGTTTTTCCTCTGGATGGGAGGCCTTCAGCCCAATACACCGGCATCAGGGTGCAAATTGATCCCCTGCCCCCTTCTGTCTACGAAATCCTGATCATGCCGCCGCTTGGCATCGGCCCTCCCGTGGCTCGTTGAGTTTGGTTGGGATTCCCAGCTCATGCCGTAGCCTGATGGCATCTCCTGGATAACTCGGATCGCCATATGTCTTACACCACCGCCACCATCACCGAACTGTTTGGTCTACGCGACAAGGTAGGCCTTACAACCGCTTCGGGCTTCAAAGCTCGTGTGCGCTTTGTTCAGCTGGCCTACCGCCACAATCTCGTGCATGAGATCACCAGCTACCAGTTGTGGGATCGTGGGTTTGAAGGGCTGGGCGAGCGTACTTTTGATACCTGCTTCGAGATGGGAGACAGTCCCGAAGTTATCGCAGAGCTGATCCGTGACGCGCGCACCCACGGCTATGCAGGAAACATAGAGATGGAGGTAGGAAATCCCGACTGCTTCGCCCGTTGGTGCGGCTACGCAGACCGCCAGCAAGAGCTTGCATTTTGAGGACTAGCACCTAGAGCAATCTCAGCCCGGTTCGCCGGGCTTTTTGTTGGCTTGGGATATTCCGGAATGGAAATAGCCTGAAGGCATCTCCCCCTCTGACAACAAGGAGTTGCCTCATGCAGTCCCCTTCATTCAAGTCGAGCTATTTGCCGGAATACCTTGCATGGCTCATGTTCCTAGCCGGGGTGGCCAATGCCACGCTGATCTGGTCTGGGGTGTTCGCAGCCGCGCCTCAGGCTTTCCTGCTGCTTTTTGGCGGGCTTTTCGGCACCGCTGGCATCGCACTCCTCGGCTTACTCATGTTGGCCACCTGGTGCGCCCTGGGGTTACTGCTGGCCGCTCTTACCCGCCGGGCGCTGGAGTGTCGGTCATGAGATTCAAGAAGTACCTGCTTCGTCAGGAAAAACGCACTGTCACAGAGCGAGTCAACTACCCCGGCCTGAAGGTCGGAGCTTGTGAAAGCAGGCTGGGTTGACCAGGGAAAGCGGTATTAACCCGCTCCGTTTGCACCAGGTCGAACCGAAGCTGCGTATTTCGCCTTGAATGCAGAGACCCGAGCCAAATGCCGTGCAGCCTGGAACGCCTGGGTAGGCCCGAGCGATCCGCTGTACCTGATCTATGTCGTCAACCAGTTCAACGGCGTAGGTGCCGCCAGAGAGGCCAGAATGGCCGCAGACCGGCAGGCCATGAACAGCCGAATCATGGCCCGCCTTCAGGCTCAGCCTGAATTGCTGTGAGATGGTTTGCTGTGGCTACCTGCCGGCCGGCTTCTTCTTGGCCGGCAATCTCTCTACGTTGGCCGAGTGCTCAATGGCTATTTGGCGATGGACAAACTCCAGGAATTCCTGCGCCGTCCGGTGTTTTGGCTTCCAGCTTTCACACAAGCTAAGTGCGGCCGCAATGTCCGCCTTTGGACTCCCACTCTGCCGATAGTCGAGGATTTCAGATAATCCGCGCACGATGTCTGTATAAGCGAAATCGACGTAGCCACCCAGTGCCTTTTCCTTGAGCGCTCGCTGTAGTCGCTCCTGGTACTGACTTGTCATGGTTGGGACATCATAGAAATCCAGGATGAATTTCTCCTGGTGAAGCGCCATCGCCAGCGTTGTAATCCGTATTGCGTCCTCCGCCGTTGCCTGGGGCCTCGGGATTGCAGCTCTAACCTCGGCGTCAATCAGGGCCTTGCGAGCCTTAAGCCGAGCCTCCCTCTGCTTCTCCTCCCGGCGCTTGATCTCTTTGGCGTGCTCAACACGAATATTGATCGAGCGGACGATCTCTCCAGCCTTTCGGATAGCGTCAGCCTCCTCCGGCTCGAGGAGTTTATGCAGTGGGCCTCCCAACAATTTCTCAAGCTGGGTCGCCGTGCCAGAAAGCGCCGTTTGTTGGGCTTTCAGGCTAGCGGCGTTGTAATACTCCAGAACGGCCAGGACATCCTCCGCGCTGATTCTCCAGTGAATTTTATCTTTTCCCATTTTCACTCTTCGCTCGTCCGGACAGCCAGTGGCGTTCAATCCTGCTTCAGGCCAGGTGCTTGGGTTGTGCCTGGCAAGTGGGATAATCCATACATCTTAGTAGCTCTCCAACAGGAAAACCTATGCGCAGCGGGCTAGATTCGGCTGAGGATGACTTCAAAAAATGGCTCAGCCCTTCCGTGGTGGTTGACTCCTCGGGTTTTCCTTTGCTGCTGGAACATCGAACCAATGGGGAGTTCGACACCCTTGATCCGTCCAAAACGGTCGACGGTGGGCTTCATTTTGGTACCTCAGAACAGGCCTCCATGCGTGCTGGCAAGGGTTCCCGTGTCATCCGAGCCTATCTGAAGGCGAAGAATATTCGCCGAAGCAAAGATCGCGGCGGTAACTGGAAATCCATAATCGCGAGCGCGAAACGTGCGGGGATGGATGCAATCGTCTATCTCAACCGCTACGAAGGGCTCACCACCGAGGTGATTGAGCGGCTAAGCGCTAGTGGCGACCTCAGCCGGCTCGACGACATGACAGATGCGCAGTTTAGAAAGGTAGTGCCCGAGGCTCGGGACAGTTACATCGTGTTCAGTCAGGATCAGCTTTGGATTCAACGCGAACGCTCTGAATAGACACCCTAAACCCAACCGATAGCGACACCCAACCACAGAAGGAGAATGACCAAATGGCCGATCAACTGGATTACCTCGACGCATTGGCGCTGCGCGTGGCCAAGGGCGACCTTGACTGTGTTGGTGCCCTGAGTCGTGGCGAATACCTCTATGTCGCACTGGCCGCGAACAGCGCCGAGCTGCTGAACCAGAGCAATGACACTATCGCCGAAGCACTGGCCCGCCTGGGGCCTGAATGGACTGCGGCGCTGATCGAGCGCTGGCAGTACAAAGGCAATCCAGCCCGCTACTGAGGGAACTCGCCCCATGCGTGCCGACCTGCTAGACCGCTACATTGCCCGCCTGTGCGCTGAGTCGGCGGGCCTCGATTCGCTGCATATTGACGTTCCCTATATGGCCGGCCGCAAGCGCTACGAAGCCGGCAGGCCCTGGCCCAACCCGCTCGGCCTGGTCTACCGCGCGCAGCGTATCGCCCGCCTGGGTTATGCCGACGCCGCGCACGGCCGCCCGGTGCGGAAACTGCGCGACAGCGCTGCGCCGGTTACTAACGTGACCTACCCAGCGCCTGACCCCGTGACCGTAACGAACTGAAAGGAACCCGCTCCATGCGAACCCTGACGCTGCCACTCAAAGGCGAGTATTTCGACGCGATCAAGGCTGGCGTCAAGCCGGAAGAATTTCGGGCTGCCACACCCTATTGGCGTCGGCGTTTGGAGGGGCAGAGCTTCGACCAGATAGAGCTGACACGTGGCTATCCGAAGCGCGGAGATGACGCACGAAGACTTGTGTTGCCCTGGAAGGGCTATCGCTTGACGACGATCGTTCATCCGCACTTTGGGGCAGATCCAGTCGAGGTTTTCGCCATTGATGTTTCGCGCTAAGGAAACGGTTCAGTGAATCCGATCAAGCAGCACTACCGACTGAAAAAACCATGTGCGAATTGCCCGTTCCTGAAGGAGGGAGCCATTCCGCTAAGCCGCGGGCGCTTGGAGGGGATTATTTCTACCCTGATCGAGGATGATCACTCGACTTTCCAGTGTCACAAGACCGTGCATTCAAAACGGGGTGGCAACTGGGACGATGAGGGGAGCTATGAGTCCTCGGGGCACGAGTCGATGTGCGCAGGCGCTGCGGCATACCTCATGAAGAGAGGCAGGCCGACCGTGGGTATGCGATTTGCCTTCGCCACTGGAGATGCTGCCCCCAGCGACTGGGATTCAGCGAGAGAAGTCGTGATCGACTGACAGCTTGGGATTTTTCGGGACAATGAGAAGTTGGTGGAAACCAAGGAGGTTTTCACTTATGCAGCTTTTCGAGAACGACCGTCATTCCAGTCCAGTCCTTCATGGCGATGTCATCGACCAATTTTTTGCCCCCGTTCAGTTTGACGCGCTGACGTTGCTGGCCGGCGATTACGAGCGCGAGAAGGCCCGTGTCATTGAGGTACATGGGATCATCACCCAGGAAAAGGTTTCTGGTGTGCTGGGTTATTTCTTCGATGGTAATGGCAATGACCAGTACGGTCGTAGCGCAAGCATTCGCCATACCAGCGCCTTCGGCGAAATATTCCAGCTTGAGGGCGCGCTGAACGAGTTGACCGCAGCCTATTGGCAGCGTGCGCTCAATCAAACCGACCTTATGGAGCACATGCCGCAGGCCCGCCGTAGCCAATGGCACAAAACCCTGAACGCCTGGCGCGACCACAAATACAAACGCGGCGAGAACCCTGAGCTGGATATGCCAGAGTTCAATCTCGACAACCTGCGTGCAACGATTCAAAGCCTCCTCTCCCGCCGTGTTGAATTCTTGGCCGAGCGTGTTGATGGCATCTTCCGAGCCCTGTCGCGTACCCATGTGACCAATCAGCCAGAAGGCTTTTACAAGCGCGCAATCATGAGCCACGTCTATAACGACTGGGGATCGACCGATCATGACCGTGAGGGCTATATCCACGATCTACGCATGGTGGTAGCCAAGTTCATGGGCCGCGATGATCCGTGCCGTGCTTCTACCACTCGCATCCTGCACCTGGCACGGGCAAGCCGGGGCGAGTGGGTTGAGATAGATGGCGGCAGCGTTCGCGTTAGGGCATACAAGGTGGGTACCGCTCACCTTGAAGTCCATCCGGACATGGCATACAGGCTCAATAGCGTGTTGGCGTTCCTGCACCCGATGGCCATCCCGGAGAGCTTCCGCAAGCGCCCAGCAAAGCCGAAGGCATCTGGCTTCAACAGCAAGACACTTTACGAGCGCCCCCTATCGAACGCTGTGACATCGCTGCTCAGCAGCGCTGAGACATACTGCTACCTGGAGAAGACGACCAACTTCCGCCGCGAATACGACCGAATTAACGTACCCAATACGCTGTGTATCTCCGTGCGCGAGCGTGCGGACAGCAAACACCTGCTTGATGAGGTGGGCAGCGTCATGGCGGCTCTGGGCGGGGTTCTGACCACCTGCCCCAAGCATGGCCGCCTAACCTACTGGCAGTTCGACTATGACCCGCGTGACGCTGTTGCAGAGGTTGCCGCACGTGGCAGCATTCCCGACCAGAAGAGCTATCAGTTCTACCCGACCCCTCCGAATCTCGCACAGCGCCTAGTGGACTGGCTGGATATCAGCCTGCTCGACACTGTATGCGAACCTCAGGCTGGCCAGGGCGGCATTGCTGATCTGCTGCCCAAGGATCGCACCCGTTGCGTCGAGGTCAGTCCGCTGCATTGCCAAATACTGAGAGAGAAAGGACACAACGTCATCGAGGGGGATTTCCTCGCCTGGAAACCTGGTACCTCCTTCAGCGTGATCGCCATGAATCCGCCATACAGCGAAGGCCGCTGGCATGAACACCTCCGTCACGCCGGCACACTTATTGAAACCGGCGGACGACTTGGGGCAGTGCTGCCGACAAGCGCCCGGAGGCTCGCTGCCGATCTGCTACCTGGCTTCAAGCTCGAATTCTCCGAGGCGATTGATAACGCATTCGACGGTACATCTATCAGCGTTCTGCTGCTCAAGGCCACTAGAAAGCCCCTGTAATCACCACACCCGCTTTACCCAGACGGGCGACGGCTATAGCGCGGTGCAGTAAATGCACCTACTTGAGTTGGCAATTTCTCCCGCGCTGGCATGCTTATGCGACAAATCACTGGAGCTTCATCTATGCGCAAATTGTTCATCTACGCCCTTGTTGGCCTCTCGCTGGTCGGCTGCGATTCGTCGCGAGATTCGGGGGGCGCAGCCGGTACCGCTGCTGTCGAGCACGAGCGCACTCTGCGCTACAGCAAAGCAGAAGACGGCTCGACGGTGATTCAAGCTATTCGCATCACAAACGGCCAGCGTGCGGTCGATACAGCAGCTGGGAAGGACGCAGTTCAAAGCAGGGGGGGATTCATGAACCAAGTCGCCTTCAAAGAATGTGGCCGTGTGAACTTTGCCAGCACGGGGCCTGGTGAGGGCGTTGTTCAAGGCATCCATACAGGGCGTGGGATGACTGCTAAATGCAAAATCCGAAACTGGGACGGTCAGTGGCATATTGTTGAAAGCAGATAATCGAAGCGAGCACAAAGGAGTAATCATGGAAGTTGTTGCAATCAAAAGCCTTAGAACACTTAGTCATTCGCAGAAGGAAGAAATACTGCGGATGGCTGAACGCTATAGCCTAGATTTGGTCAACCGGCCAATCAGCGCTGATCACCCCATGTTCGGCGTAGTTCGCGCCTGGATGCTGACTGATATCGCCCTTCAGCTTGATCCAGCAATTAGCCTTCAGATCAATTCTGAAGTAGTAATCGCTGTAAATGTTGCATCAAAAGTTATAGGTTTCATGACCCTGAGCCGAGCTAATGACTCCGCAACTGCTTGTGGAATAAATTATATCTGCGTTGATTCAGCACATCGCAATCAGGGGGTCATGACTGCGATGATTGACAGCCTGAAACCACGCTTCACCGATATAGCACTCAGCTGCTTTCCAACACTCGTAGAAGCGTATGAAAAGATCGGATTCGTAATGTGCGAGTCCCAAGGAGCTCAAGTCGCTATGCGAATTGGCGACTCGTACAATATGAATGTCATAGACCCCAATTACTTGAACAGTCAAAGAGCCGTTTCGCTGGAAGCACAACGCTTGATCAACGAGCTCGGCCCTAAGCGAGCAGTCGCTATCAATGATGAGTATGACGCGGAAACAAAGCGCATCTCTAAAGAGGTCACGGCTTTCGTTGAGAAACGCAAAACAGCGGCATCGAAAACGGGCTACTGACCACGGTCGGACTTAGCGGTTCATGATCCATCTACATAGGTTGGTCAGGCAACGACCCGGCCGAGAACTTAGGCCACCTGCCGGGTTGGTTGCCCCTCCCCCTCCTCCCCTACCTCTTCTATTCCAAACATACATGCTTTCGCCGGGCTGGGTCCTCTTCATTCCTGGTAGGGTCAAACAGCTCGAGCGCAACTGTGGGCTATGGTGTGGGACATATCATTTGGGATTTTCCAAACGTCTTATAGGTTCTGGCCTGTAGCCGATTTGTATGGGGATACCTTATCCTCCTACATTCCGGCGAGATCTGGCGCGATCGCAGTATCAGCGCCTGCGAACCAACGAGCCGCGAGGAATCCGTAGTGAAAACCCATGATTCGAATGAGCACGCTCAAAGCGAGCCGATTTCTGGTGAGATTTATCACGTCACGCCAACCCGTCATCTCGAGTCCATATTTCGTGATGGCTTACGGCCGCAGATTGGGCCTCGCTCCGCGCTACTCGGTGAGGCCAAGGAAATGGTCTATTTCTTCGGGTCGATGCTGGCAGTAGAGGACGCACTCAGTAACTGGCTTGGTGAAGCGCTCGATGACGAGCCTGGAGCGATTTCCGTTCTTGCCGTCGATCGCTCAGGTTTACACCTCGTTTCAGATGGTAGGTACGAGCTTGCGTGTCCTCACCTCATTCGGCCGGAGAACATTTCTCTCGCTTTTCAGGATGATGTGCCGGCGGATGAAAGGAACGGCCCGGTGACCGGGGGGGCACCTCATGAGCAAACTAACCCCTAAGTTCGTCAAGGATGTCGACCAGCCCGGCTCCTACCAGGACGGAAGGGGGTTGATTCTTCGTGTATCAGCTACCCTGCGGAAGAGCTGGGTCTTTCGCTATATGCTTGCGAAGCAACGGCACGATCTTGCCCTGGGTACGTTTCCTGCCTTGAGCCTCAGAGACGCACGACTGGAGGCTGACAAGTACCGACTCGATATCGCACGCGGCGTTGATCCAGCCGCTGAACGCGCGAAGGCCAAAGCTGCCAAAGCATCGCGAGCCACAACGAGCCACACATTTCGGGCGTCGGCAGAAAGGTACATACGCACGCATTCCTCGAGCTGGTCCAAGAAGCATCACCAGCAATGGCAGAATTCCCTCACGAAGCATGTCTACCCTGTCATAGGCGGATTTCGGATAGCCGAGGTCGACACGGACGATATCCTGGATGTGCTGACGCCGATCTGGAGCAAGATCCCGGTTACTGCGAACCGCATCCGGAATCGCATTGAGCTCGTGCTCGATGCAGCCAAGGCACTGAAGCTTCGGCAAGGCGAAAACCCCGCACGGTGGCGCGGTCACCTCGACAAGCTCTTGCCCAAGCAATCGCATACGGTAGTCCCCTTCCCGTCTCCGACACCTTCACGAACGGCCGAGCTGCTGGCCAGGCTCGACTCGCTGGATGGTGCAGCAGCTCGTGCTGTTGAGTTCGCAATTCTGACAGCAACACGTAACCAGGAGGTGAGTGGGGCCCAGTGGGCAGAAATAGATTGGGAGGAGAAAATCTGGTTGATCCCGGCAGGACGCATGAAAGCGGGCAAGGCTCACCGGGTACCACTTACGGACCAAATGATCGAGGTGCTACGGCAGCAGGTCGGAAAGCATGCCAAATGGATATTTCTCAACTCCTGGCGCACAGGCCCGATTCCCGGCAACGCAATGGCAAGGGTGCTCGATCAGCTCAAGGTCGATGGAGTGGTACCGCATGGGTTCAGATCTACTTTTCGGACGTGGGCCGCGGAAGAAACCGATCACCAGCGAGAGGTTTGCGAGATGGCTCTCGCACACACCCTCAACAGTAAGGTCGAAGCAGCATATAACCGAGGTGACTTGCTGGATAAACGTCGCGCTCTGATGGAGGATTGGGGTAGATTTCTTGCCGCCAATGCTCCCCAGGTGAGGGGTAAAGTGTCGGAAGTTTCGGAGATGCCCCCTAATCCGGGGTCTGACCCGGCCAAGGTCCAGCCGGCTGCCTGATGGAGGAGATGATGGGCGCTCTGCTAGGAGCGCCCGAGTAACAGCCAGCTTATTCGCTGGCTTGGCCGAAGGTGGTGCCTCGAATATTGTTTGCCTCGTCGCAGATCCGAGCTACCTCCAGTAGTGCCTTCAGCGCTCTATCCTCCGTCTCCCTCGTGGCAAAGGCAATCATGAACCCATGCAGCAGGCCGGCGAGCATTGCCCCACTGTCAGCAACGTTTCGGTTCCCTGCAACGGCGGAGAATTGCTCCAGGAGGGCAGCAGGTGCCTTCAGAAGAAATTCCTGGCCGAGGGATTTTCCGATACTTGCTGCATGAACACACTGGTGAGCCAAAGCTTCTTCAGGCGACATCGGTGTACCGTCATAATGCTCGAATGACGCCTTTACATGGTTGCGACCGTGCATGCCGGCAGCGATGCTTTCAGCTCCCTGACGGATCTTCTCAACTGCAATACTGGCTATGCTGAAGTCTGTTTGCGCTTCATCCATAACCGCGGCCAACAGGCGCTCATCGACGTTTTCAGTGCTTTCCATCTGATCCTCCGTTGATAGTTATTTACCTCCATTTCAAGTTCTCATTCAATTGGAAAAACCCAAATTCCCGTGGGCAAATCGAGCTCATAAAAAAGGCCGGGATCACCGGCCTTCTATTCTGGAAGCTCAGCGCAAGCGCCGGCTCACTGGGTTCGCCATGTCTCGACTACATCAGCTCCATGCTGTTGCTTCCATTCCTTGAGCGTCTTCTGGTTGCCGCCCTTGGTCTCAACGATCTCACCCGTGTTGGGGTTCCGATAGATCTTGACTGCTCGTTGGGCACGAGGTTTGCCAGGCTGATGGGAAACCTGCTTGCGATAGTCCGGGTCAAGAATCGCGATGATGTCACGCAGGTTCTTGCCATACTCAGACATCAAGGATCGTAGCTTTTCCTCGAACTCCATCTCCTTCAAAAGGGCTTCATTTCCGCTCAGCTTCTCCAGTCGGTCCTGAAGCTCCTTGATGGCTTCCTCTGTGGCTCGGTACTCGGTGATGAGGGACATCTTGTCTCCTTGGTTTTGGTTTCATGGCCTGAGCCGTGACGAGATGCGCCAGGCTTGCTAGAGCTGCTGGTTAAATCATGCCTGCCGTTGCAAGGAATGCATAGCCTGCAAGGAATCCGGCGGAAGGCCAGAAGGCATAAAACTGAATGTTGGCGAAGAGTTTCTTGTTCATGTCGTCCAGGAGGGCTAACCCTCCTCCTCCAAGCGGTTGATTTCGGCAATTACGCCCTGCATGTTTTCGATCGCAATTTCGGCGGCTTTCCGGGCCTTGCCGAACAGTGATTCCTTTCCTTCAAGCAGGGAGTCGAGGCGGTTGTTCTCGCGCCGGAGCTGCTTAGCAATGGCATCAAAGTCTTCACCCTCAGGGGGTTTCTTGCCCTGGAGCTTGAGTTCCATGGCTTCGGACTGCTTCAGCATCAGATCGCGAACAACGGTACGCTGAGTCGCGCTTTGTTCGTCGAACCCATTGATGCTTTCGAAAACCTTCACGGCCGCTTTCGCACTGGACAAGGCTTTGGTGCCTACTTCGGACTTCCCTGCCTTGGTTTGAGTGGCTGCCTTCTCAGTATTCACGCCAGATGCACCATTGCTGCTCGAGGGAGCATCGTCACCTCCCGCCTGGCCGCCGGCGGCCTCGGCTGTCTCCTCTTCGGTGCAACCTTTAGCCATCTGCTGAGAAATACTCGCCGCCCCATCTGGAGCGTCGTTCGTAGCACCTGAATCATCAGCGGAAGAATTGGACGCGGAGCCACCCTCGCCACCGAAGAGGTTCGGGCCAAAATCCATTACGGTGTCTTCCTGAGGTGTTTGCATGTGGGGTACTCCTTTTCTGTTCGGGCTTTAACCTATGAAATCACCCTTCCAAAAAATCCCAACCCTCACGTCTCCTCAGCGTATCTGGCCTGCATTTTTGCCTTCACCCGATTCTCCAGCCTCTTTGCTACGTCCACAACAAACGCAAGGAACTGAAGATCGAGGCCTTCCTCAACCTCATTCATGATGTCGTCGGCAACGCCCTCAGCTTCTCGACCGAACTGCATTCCTGCATCAGCCATTTCGAACAGTAGCTGAGCCGCTGGCTTTCTCTCCGAGGTATAGAAAATGTCCGACTCTTGCTCGATCGCGGCTATTTGGTTAGCCGGCACTTCGTGTGCTGAATCAGCATCTTCATCATCGTCAAGCGGCACCGGCGGTGGCAGGTCACTGCTTTTTTCTGGGGGCGGAAGTGACTTATTGGACAACGTAGGTTTCGCTCTGCCCTCCTCTCTCATGTCCTTCGCGGCCTTACGTATTGCCTTAGGCCCGCGGCTACACAACTCTTGCTGAGCCTCTTTTTCGAGCTTAGCCACCTGTTCCGCTGCGGATACGCTCACTTCACCAGATTTGACAGCATCCAACAGCTCTTGGGTGCCGTCCCGGACAACCTTGCAGGCAGAAGACACAGAGCGTGGGCTGATACCCAGGACTTTGGCTGCCTCCTCAATAGCCATCTTTGCGGCTTCCAACTCCTGCCCGGCTGCCTTCTCCAGGTCAACAGTGATAGCGCTGCACCCACGCAGCGAGGACAACTCGGCAGCGATCAAAGCCCGTTGTGCCACGGTGAGCTGCCGGCGATAGAGGTTCAGAGAGAGGACGTAACCCAGCGCATCATCTCCAGTGTATTCCTCTGTTTGGGGTTCGATCAGCAGATCCTTGCAAACGCGATATCGGTTACGCCCATCAAGGATCTTGCCTTCATGGAGAACGATCGGGGCACGCTGTCCGTTGGTATCGATATCTTCAAGCAGGGCTTGGTAGTCATCACCGATAATTAGCGGAAATAGCTGAGCGTAGTCGTGAAACTCCAAATCATAGCTTTGCATAAGCAGCTTCTCGCTCCAGGTTTTATCAAGGAACGATATGTCAAACACATAAATAAATGACGCCTTTTCAGGTCGCTTTTGCGTCTGAATTTGCGGCCACCTTGTTGGCCCGGCGTCGACATTCGCGCAAAAAAAACCCTGCCGTTTAAGCAGGGGTTGTGATCTACAGAAGCCAGTAAAACAAATCTAAATCAATATTAAATCTTCTCTTGAAGTTGGCTTATTAATTCCTCGAGAGCTTCCTGATCTGGTTTTGTGTCAACGAATCTAAGCGACTTGTCTGAAAGGACTTCCATGACACCCCATTTCAATTCATGTAAATCCTGGCCCGGCTCTGGTGGCGTCTCCCAGTAGGGAAAGCTTCTGACTACATGAGGCGGCATCTTTGTGATCATGGCTGAATCTCGGTATTTTCTGTCAAGGCAAAGGCTGCATGCTAATCAGTGTATAAATATACAGTCCTGCATCACTACACAAAAACGGCGTCAAAGGTTCGTCATCTTTTCAGCTCGTAAACTGGTTGCAGGACGGCAACACCTATAAAAAGTTGTCTCACAGCACAGCATAAGCTAGGGCCATGTCTACAGCAAACATTAGGCCATCACAGACCATTTAAGGCGTGATAAGTTTCATTAATTTGATGTTTTTTGAGCTTTTCTGAGCGCCGCTAAGCCGACCCGTTCCTACAGAAGGAAAGCGAACTGGCGGTGGTAAAAGCATAGGTTATCGCGGAGATCTATGTAGATCATTTCCCGTCCGGAGTATGGGATGGCCCGTGGATAGCCAACCTTTGAGCTTCTGAGCTAAGCCCATGGCGCTCGCCCTACTCTCCGCGCGCGCTCAAGCAACCAGGGAAGCGAATGAGCTTGTGCGCGTCCTGAATATCGACTCCGATCGGATCGAGCTCGGATCTAGGCATCGGCCACGGTTCATTCGCACTCACTCACCGACACCTTCGGCCTGAGCCAGCCTTGCCTGCGCACCTCTGCCATCGCCGCTTCCAGCTCAGGAATCGAGGAGATGTCGCAAGACACCGTTGGTTTTTTTCCTTTGCGGTCTGTCGGCAACTGCAATATGACCTGTTCAGGATCGCTCAGGGAGACCTTGAATTTTATGCTCGGGAGTCCGCTAAAGATGATGCTGGTCTTCGTTAGGTTCAGCTCAGCTGAAGCCTGCCGCACCTCACCTTCGTGCTCATACGCCAGCGAGATACGGTGTTTGGTTGAATTGCTCATAGATAACCCCTGGCGCTTGGTCTGCGCAAATTTGCGTGACGCTTAGTGCTTTGTTTTGAGCCCGCGCCTCGCCTCGGATGAACCGATCTTCGCTGCTCAACATGTGAATCCGCGCTGGGGCCGAACACTTCAGCCAGTGCTCTGAAATCACAGAAAACAGCTCGATACGGCTCAGGCCGAGCAAATGCTCAGGCTCAATTTTTGACAGCTGTGCGAGCGTGGTGAATCGTGTCTGCGGTTGCACCCTGAGCTCTGGTTGCGCGACTGCGGTTGCCATATATCCCTATCTCGAAGTCTGAAAACCATATTCTGTCATGGCATTTCGCCTTCGTGTTCGCGTTTTCTAACCAGTTTCGCGTCTGAAATAATTCATTACGACACTACTGATAATCATTCGCTTGTAATCAGGGAGCGATCAATGGTCTTCAAGAAAGCCTCAAATTGTTCCGCCAGCCGCTTCGCATCTACCGTTTTCTCGCATCGAAACTCGACTTTTTTCCCATCTACACGAACCTTGCCTATCCCACTGATTTCTTTATCGGTGAACTTGCCCGGCGTCTTCTGCTGATCACGCGAGGCAAGCTCCTTCGCTAACCATCGTAGGGCATGCTCCTGCGTCCATTGATGATCGCGCATAGAGGTAACTGCTTGCAGAAGCAGCGCCGGCTCGGTACGACTGAATTCAATGAAGTCCTTTGCCCATTTCCCGCCGATAAGCCCCGGATTCGTGTCGAGTATTGCTCGCACTTCCTCTGGCAGATCCATTAGGAGAAGACACCTGCTAACTATCGAATGGTTGACCCCTACCCTGCGCGCGAGAGCACGAATCGAGCTTTCCTCCCCTGCTCGCATGATCGCGGCATAAGAACGGCCGCGCTCATACTCGGTCAGAGCTTCCTGTCCCTCGTTGTCGGTTAGGGCCAGAATCTTCGCCATTGCATCCGTAACGGAGCGTACATAGGCGGTCACGGTTTCCCTGCCCAGCAGCTTGTGAGCACGCCAACGGCGCTCGCCGCCGATCAACTCATAAACTCCATCCCCGACAGGGCGGACCGTCAACGGCTTTACCAGTCCAACAGAGGCGATCGAGTTCGCTAGATCCTCAATAGCTGCTTCGCTGAAGGTCAAACGAGGTTGAAACGGAGATACCCGAATCGAATCGACCTTCACCTCAGCAAGAACGCCGCTATCACTTGCGGCAACAGCCTCATCATTATGACCTGGTGCTGGAGCTAACACTGCGGCCGGACTTGGCGCACTGACCTCCTGTTCTGCCCGTTGTGCGGCGAGCATGTCTGCAACGGAGACCCTGAGATTAGGCTCAGCAATTTCCGCGGGTGGGCGAACTCCAGTGACCCATTGAGGGGGGGTCTTTTTTTGACCTGGGTAATCCTCCGACTTGGCCATATTTCCTCCGAAACCTAGTGGTGGTGCTCCGAGCACCACTCAATTCTCAAGATTTAAGTGGTGCTCCGAGCACCATTATTTTCTGATTTTCGCTGGTGGTGCTCCGAGCACCACTCAAATCTAACGACCCTGGTGCTCCGAGCACCACCTCAATCACTGCGCGGCCAGATCGCGTATTCGTTTCAGCGCTTCACCAAACACGCTGCGCATCGAGTCAATCGTTTTGGAAGACGCACCTTTCCAGACAAGCAGGGGAACGCCTTGATCAAGTGCTTTTCCGTAATCCTCGGAGTAATAGAGTTTTTCCTCTGATACCCGACCAGGGAAAAGATCATTCAGGACAACCAGGTTACTGAGGATGCGTTTGCGGTTGCGGATGAACATCGTAGGAATAGCGAGCACTCCTGGAGAGCGGCGATACGCTTTCGCAAATCGGACCATCCAGTCGTTAAGCCGCATCAGAGCCCGGAACGAAAATTTGTCCATCCGCACGGGGCAGAGCACAAAGTCGCTGGCAACGATAGAGTTCTTGGTGAGCCTGGAGGCGGTAGGCGCGTTGTCGAACAGAATCACATCATAAGAGGAGATATCGACACCTGGGATTTCTCCGCTACGCGCCCGCTCAAGCCACCCGGCGTACCAGAAGTCCATATTGTTTTCGGCATCGAGTGCCACGGCCAGGTCTTCCAGATATGCATCGGCAGGAATCAGGTGTGGCCCGTTCTCACCGAATGGCTTCTTGACGACTTCCTCGAAAGTCATCGGATCAAAGCATCTCACCCGGAGATCGGGACTCAGGAGGCTGCCAAAATGGCCGGCGACATAGCGATCGGCTGGTATTCCCATCGCCTCGAGATCTGATAGTGCGAGATCTGGATCGTAGCCAAACACGCTGGACGAATCGCCCTGAGGATCGTTATCAACGCAAAGCACCCTCAGACCTGCAAGCTGAAGGAATACAGCAAAGTTGACTGAGGTTGTCGTCTTTCCGGTACCGCCTTTCTGCACGAACGTTGAGATAACAATCTGCCGAGGCAGTCCCTTTGCGTAGCCTTTCGCTCGGCGAAGCGCAGCGATGTCAAAAATATCGCGAAGCGTATAAGCCCTTGAGGTGACAGTACCTCGCGGAACCCGGCGAATCTCGATGCCGTTTTCGTCTTCAATATCTTTGAGGCGACGGGTGGTAAGGCCGAAGCAGTCGGCCGCGAACTGGGGGGGATAGAGGAGGGCGTCGAAGTCGGTGTAGTTGACCGTTTCTTCTTCAAACTGCTCGCTTGACTGCTGCATGACAATCCCTGCATTTGCTGAATACAGGGGGATGATAATACGTAACGCCATATTTTCAAGGCTAAATCATGGTACGGGCCTTTTTTCCGCTGCTTATCCCGAACTGATGGCTAGGTATCCTGCCGATCAGTTCGGGTTTATGGCTGTTTTTTATGGTTTGAAGCGAACTGGTTTTTGTATGGAAAGAGGAGGGCTGTTCTGTGATTTAGTTAGGCGTACTGTTTTTGAGCTTGGGTGCGTGCGCGTTTGAAGTCGGCGCTGATGTAATTGACTGTGAATTGGGTATCCAGGGGATGCGATTCGACAACCACCTCGGTGGAGCCAGACAAGAATGTCACGTTCTCAAAGCCAAGGCTGGATTCATCAGTGCTGATTTGCAGCTGGCTCTTCAAGCCATTCAGCACCTCCTCCAGGTGGAGCTTGTCAGCTTTTACCGTAGCGACATCCAGGACCCCTTCAGCGTTGAAGGCCAGCTGAATGTCAGTGACACCCTCGAGGTTGACCTCCCACTCTGAAAGGTTAAGTACCGGCCCGCCGGTGTAGGAAGTACCAATCTTGTCGATGATGGTGTAGTGCTGCTGGACGTCTACGATCGTCGTAACGCCTACAGCTAGGCTTACCGGCTCCGGCGCTATAGCAGCCATGCTGAGCAGATAAGCTGCGACGCCCGCGAAAGCGGCAGTATTCATTGGGTTCCTCCAGGTCGTGTTCGGTTGGGATCATTTTCTCCTCGCCGACCTGGTGGGTGTGCTGCTTTCGAACCGAATTGTCGTCGGAAAAACGGCCCTCGGATTCTGAGTCTGCTTTTGGCTTTGGATTTGGCCTTTGCTTCTCAACCTTCAGAAAATCAGCTTTCCAGTTTTAAAAGCCTTTTAATTGTTTTTCTCTTGTTGTTCTCTTGTTTTTAGAAGGCTGGAGCCCTTGTGCCACGGGGCCTCCAGAGGACTATCGACTACAAATTACGGCATTGCGACTACAGATTCCGGCTTTGCGACTATGGATTACGGCTGATGCGACTACAGATTCCGGCTGTGACGACTACAGATTCCGGCCGTTATCCACAGGCTAGATGAAGGCCCTGGGCTGCGTCTAACGACTACAGATTCCGGCTGTTGGGTTGTGCACGTAGCACGAGTTTGAGTTTTTATGGCTCGATTTCAAGCCATTTTGTGCTCTGAATTTGCCAGCCTGGCCTTTGCCTACAGCAAAAACTCTGTAAGTCCTTGTTTTTAAATGATATTTATATTTATTCGCCGTTTCTTTGACGTTTCTCGATGTTTTGCCCCACTCCTGCGTGGAATCGCCAATAAATAGTCTTTCCTGTCCTCACCTGAGCCTATCGACTACAGATTACGGCTGCGATAGCAGCCATTTGCTCGATACGACTACAGATTACGGCTATGCCTGGACGGCCATTGCCCGTAGCAGTGCCACCCAATTCTTTGCTATCGACTACAGATTACGGCTGCGGATCGAAGGTGCCGCGCACCATCGACTACAGATTACGGCTGTTGTACGGGGTGGACGGAAGCCTATCGACTACAAATTACGGCTGCTATCTATCGACTACAGATTCATGCGACGCCGAGCCAAGTGAACAGGTGGTGATCTGCGGGGCCCGTGGTTACTGGGGTCGAGAGATTAAAAAAATCCTGGGTATCGACTACAGGGGAAACTCTCTGTAGGGTTTCGTTACTAATCGTAGGGCCAGTTATGTCCAATTTACCCAAACCTACCAAGCCGGAACCTAAGCCGCTCCGGGTCACGAAATCCAATACGCTGATTACCGCATCGTACCGGCTGACTCTCAACGAGCAGCGATTGATCCTCGCGGCTATTAGCAAGCTCGATCCAAGAAGGCCCATGCCGAAAAAGGTGTCAGTGTCGGCCGTGGACTATTCGGATATCTACGGCGTCCAGCTCAGGCATGCCTATGAGCAGATGAAAGTGGCAGCTGATGAGCTATACGAGCGCGATATCAAGACCTTTGACGGGTCTGGAATGGAGCGAAAGCGGTGGGTTGATCGGGCCAAATATCTGGATGGTGAAGGTCGCGTTGAATTGTCGTTCACCATCCATGTCATGCCCTATCTCACGATGCTGTACAGCAAAGTGACCAGCTATGATCTACGGCGCGTTGCCTGCCTGGACTCAAGCCATTCGTTCCGGCTATTCGAGATGCTGATGCAGTTTCGGAAGACTGGATGGGCCTACATCGAGGTTGAAGCCTTGCGGGTCGCCCTTGGCTTGTCGGATGCCTATCAACGATTCAACAACCTTCGCCAGAGAGTCATAGATCCGGCAGTTGAGGAGCTGAAGACTAAGAGCAACCTGGATGTCAGCTACGAGTTGAGGAGGGAAGGGCGGAAGGTGATCGCAATCAAGTTCACCTTCTGTGACCTCGCACAGCTCCCGCTTAATCTGGAACTTGACCCTGAAGATCTTCCCCCGCTTCCTGAGTATGACCCTGCCGAAGAAAGCGAATGGCTGATCACGAAGCCTTTGGGTGAGTTGGCTGAAGCACAAGAAGCCGGTCTGCTGTTCGCTGTTTCGGCAGAGGAAGGAGAGCAACCAGATTAGCTTGCGTCGTCATCTGACGACCGTTTGTGCCTTTTTGAGCAGTGTCGCCGGTGCCGTTTTTTTCCGCCTAGGTATTCGAATCGTCATTTGCCGTCCTTTTGGTGCCACTTCCACAAAAAACCCGCCTTTAATGGCGGGTTTTTCTTGGCCTGGTCTGGGGCGCGCAGTGCTCAGTAATTAGGCACAAGCGTGAAGAGGCTTCGCCGCCATTGGCATACATCCTCGCCTGATGCTCGGCCTGCATTTTTTAGCGCGTCGAAGACGCTCAGGGCAAATGACATTGCAGCCTGGTCGTCTTCGTGGAGGTCGACAATCACCACCGGAAACTGGTCGCCGTCATCAGCATCAGGTGTTGCTATGGCGACTGTCTGAATCCCCCAGGTGATGCCGTCATCGTAAGGTTCTACAACAAATCGCTTTAGCCGGCGAATCATGCCGTCACGAATCATCTGAATCAGATCGGTGCATACCGGCTCCGATTGGCGCTGCTGGAAAAGTTGGATGGCTGTCATAAGCTACGGCTCCCTTGATCTGCATTCATCCTGCCAGCAGTCCCGTAAATCCCAAACGGAATTCCCCTGGCTTTGTTCGGCATCGGATTGGCGGCAAACCCTAGCATTCTTTTTTCCCTTGGTTGGGCGTGCCATTCCCCGCGGGTGGTTGCGGAAGATCAACAAGGGAGGGAGTGGCTACGCAAAATGCTGTTTGCATGCCAGAAACATCACCGTCCCAACACTCGCATTCGGCATCCCAAGCTTCTCGATCAAAGTGGAAAATTGTCCCAAGATCAACAGCCCCATCCAGGGTGGCGTATGCCCCGCTCAAAGTTCCGTTGATCAGCACCGCGTAGCAATCGTCGCCGATTTGCAATGCTTTCCCTGGATTGGCTTCAAGAAGACGCTGATAGGAAGCAAGGGTCTCGTCGTAAGTCATGGTTGCTGCTCTGATTCCGGGTGTGAGAAGACATTGCCACCTCTCCAGGAATACCCAAATCCTGTAGATGGCAGAGCTAGCAGCCCCCGCTTGGGTTTGTGCGTGGCTATGCAACCATGGAGGCATATCAGAACGGAGATCCAAGGGATGAACTTCACCCACGAACAGGGGCCTGCGATTAACTCGTTGGCCCGTATCGTCAAGCTTGTGGCTTTTGCTGGAACTGGGAAGACCACCACGCTTGTTGGCTATGCCAAGGCTCGGCCTCAATGCCGTCTGCTCTACCTCTGCTACAACAAAAGCGTCGAGATTGCTGCCAAGCAAAAGTTTCCGCCGAACGTGACGTGCAAAACAGCCCACGGCTTGGCTTATGCGTCGATCGGATCGAAGTACAGACACAAGCTCACGAGCAACCTGCGCCTGACCGACATCGCAAGAATTATCGGCTCACAGAACTGGGAATTGGTGCGCAGCGTGCAAGAGACGCTGAACAATTATTTGGCCAGCGCGGATGACGACATCGAGCTATGTCACTGCCCCGTCAACAAGCTCAAAACGGAGCGAATGAAGCGCGCCGCCGGCAGCATCGTAGAGGGAGCCAGGCAGCTTTGGTTGCAAATGTGCGACATCCAAAACGAGGCTGCGAATATCACTCACGACGGCTATCTCAAGCTTTGGGCACTCTCGAAACCAAATCTGCGGGATCGTTACGATATTGCGCTTGGAGACGAGGCGCAGGACATCAATCCAGTGATTGCTGGTGTGCTTGCGCAGCAGGCGGCATACGGAATGGGCGTAGTCGTTTGTGGTGATGGCCATCAGATGCTGTACCGCTTCAGGGGGGCCGTAGATGCTCTCAATGCAACCTGGCTCGACAAAGCGGAAGTCCACTACCTCACTCAGTCGTTTCGGTTCGGGTCTGCCGTTGCGCACGTCGCCAACATGGTTCTCGCGTTCAAGGGTGAATCCCGCCAACTGGCTGGGCTTGGCGGCGAGACTCGTGTTTCCAAGGCACTACCTGCTGACCTTGAACATCGCACCGTACTCTGCCGGACGGTGGTTGGAGTGATCGAGACGGCGCTGGCCAATGTAGAGACTGGTGCAAAGATCTACTGGGTTGGGGGGATCGAGGGTTACAACCTCCAGGATCTTGAAGACCTACATGCGCTATCGAAGGGGTGGCGTGACCGAGTGAAGGGGAAAAAACTCCTCCAGGAATATCCCGATTACGATCTCTACAAGCAGATTGCCGATGAAAGCCAAGACCCTGAGATGAACCGCTCGATCAAGATCATCGAGCAGTACAGCGCGGATCTCCCGGAGTTGTTTGCCAAGCTGCGGCGCAATGCGGTCACTGATGAGCTTGAAGCCACCATCACCCTCAGCACCGCACATCGTTCGAAGGGCTTGGAGTGGGATGCGGTGCAACTGGCTGAGGATTTCACCTTCGATCCATTCAATCCAGAGAACGAAAAGGAACCATGGATTGATGAGATGAACCTCCTCTACGTCGCGTGTACCCGCGCCATGCGAGTTCTTGCTGTCAACTCGACGATGTTGGAGATCATGAAAGAGTTCGTCGACCGGCGTGACGGCCGCAAGCCAAATACCCCGATGGTTTTCAGGAAGAAACAGGTGGCTGCCGCGTAGTGCTCCTCGAGCATGCTTCGACTTTTGAAAATCACCCACTGATCACAGGAGATATTTTCATGCCCATTTCCAGCGACCAGGCAGCTTTGCTTCAGCAGCTGCGGAATCAAGGCTATGTAGTCTTGCTCGTTGAGCCGAGCGAAACTGAACACATCAGTCGAGAAAGGTTGGAGAGCCGTTTGCGGGCCGATGCAGCGGATCACATTGAGGATCTGTTGTCCCTTGAGGCAGTCCAAATTCGTTGAGCTGACACGTAGCAAAAAAAGCCCGTTTCGAACGGGTTTTTTTATGAGCGGATTTTGGGATACTCGATAATACCACCCCTTCAATCGCGAGATCGCTTTTCGCACCCTCGGCGTCGCACCTGGTTAACATGGTGCGGAGGGGGAGGAGGGCATACGGTATAGCCGTAGTGAAGGGGTGGTATTATGAGGAATCCTAGATGACTGACGCAATTGTCTCCGCTTACGAGCGCTTGGTCGAAACCGTTGGGGCTTTCAATGAGAAGTGGCCCGCATTGGTTGTCGGCGGGATGATATGGCGCATCCCGCTCCTCACTGAACAGAGGACGCCATCTCGAATCCACGTCCAGGTACTGACAGGAACTGACGCGATCAAGGCCGCTGTAGAGGCGTTACGCGAGTTTGAGCGCGATCTCGGCCAGGCTCCAGGAACCGTGCTGCGTTTGCCGGGGTACTTTATCCTCTCCGGATCGATACTCGATGAGGGCAGGGCGGTGAACCGCTGCAAGAGCGAGCTGGTGGATGCGATCGAGGCTGAGCGAGTGTTTCGCAACGTTGCCGTCAGCCGCCGTTCTCACATCATGCGCCAGGCCCTGGGGAAAAATTTCTCTCTCAACCAGCTGAAGCGCGCAATCCAGGTTTTTGATGCTGCCCCAAGACAGATCACATTCACCTGGGCCGGTCACACCTCAGGTAAAGAGCGTGTCACTGTTGCCCACGTCCGTGAGGTGCTGCTCGCCGAGGCCCATGAAAAATCTATGGCCACCGGCGAGCCGGTGGTGAATAGCCCCCAGTGGATCGATCTGCGCAGCATCGCGAACATGGCTGAAACCGATATGTTGGATGTGCCGAAGCCCATCGCTCCGCATCCGCGGGCCATGCTGTGGTTTTCCGAGCGCAGCCGGTATGACGCAATGCTGCATGCCAACCTTCCATTCTTCGTACTCGATGGGCAACCCGCTGCAAGGATCGTTGGCCTCAAGAACTTCGATAGAGACTCGCGATCAGCAAAACGGCCAGACGTAAAGCAACGGTTGCCGGCACTCCCTGGGGGGCGCTTTTTCGTAGCCTCATCCACTGCGGACCCAGTTGCTCAGGAGCCCGGCGCGCCAGAGACACCCGAGGTGCTATCGACGTACCGAGAGTCAGTAAAAAACATCTCAGACCGATAGATTACCCTTCAAAATCAACAGCTTAGACTTCGCATAATAAGGATTATGTTCAATGATTAGCACCCTAATAATTATGGTGCTAAGATTATCTCTTCATGCTCTGATGTGACGCCTGATGAAAAAGTAGAAAATGACTGATTAAAAAAAATACCAAGATATCAGTGAGATGCAGCATTCTCCGCTGTCAAGGTTTCCCTTGCCCCCCCTCGTTAACGGTTAAAAAAGGAGAATCCTGATGAGGCTTTTGCCTGTTTAAAAAGCCTAAAAAGAAGACTAAATACTGTGCTATTTTTCAAGAGTACTCGTGACTTCCTTTTAGACCAATGGGATCGTCAATGTCAAAAGTCATAGACCCTCGGCCTGTCCTTGCTGGTCCCGAAAGTATGTCTCTCGATCTCGGGCTGTACTACGCTCGCTACCCCTGCATCGAAGCCTTCCTCAGTAGTCTCTCCGCTAATCTTGATGTAGAAACGGACTTAAAATGCGCTATCCGCTTTCTTGCATATCATAGTCACCCGCTTGGAACCTTTAATAATTACCGAACATTCGTTGAACGTTTGCTCCTATGGAGCTGGATTGTCGCCGAAAAAACTGTACTGACACTAGATAAAGAGACGTTTACGAATTTTATTACTTTTTGCAAGATGCCACCTTCAAATTGGGTTGGATTTTCTACAACCGCTAGATTCGCTCAAGTCGATGGTAATTCGGTTTTCAATGAATCATGGCGGCCTTTCAATATTCGAGCATCTAAAGATGTAGGGGCGCGCAGCCCTAAAGTGGAAACCTTGCGTTTCATTCGTAGCGTTTGTAGTTCATTTTATGGTTTTCTCTGCGAGGAAGATGTGATAGCGATAAATCCAGCTATATCATCACGAACTTTCTATGGAAGAGGAATGCGCGCTACTTACCCTGTGGAACGATATTTAACTTCCGAGCAATTAGGTCAGGTTCTGCAAGCGCTAGAATTTCATGCGCTGGGTGATCCTGCTGGTGAGCGTGCTCTTTTTATAATAGCAGCAACGACTCTTATGTGTTTGCATGCTGCAGACCTTGCAAATGCTGATAACTACTGCCCATGCATGAATTGCTTTGTTCTAGACGATGCCAGATGGTGGTTGATACTAGAGGCGCCAGGTCGGCTGCTAAGGAAAGTTGAAGTCACTCCAGAGTTCCTGCCCTACTTGAGACGCTATCGAAAAAGCCGAGGACTACCCCCGTTCCCAGAGCAGAACGAAGAAATCCCTATCTTGGAGGCTAGTCACGGGCGCCCCGGTCTTTCCGTGCGACAAATACGAAGCATTGTTAAAGAAGCGCTTATGAAAGCTCATGCAAGCATTACTTCTACAGACAAAGGCGGTGAGCACTGGAATATCCTGCTTGGTGGCAGTATGCGTTTTTTGAAAGAAAGCGGCGCAAAGATTCGTGCGCAAAGCTTCCGCCCTGCCGAGTTGCAGAAATATCTAGGCATTTTCAGCTTGGCTTATACCTATGGAAGGTATTATGGTTGATAGAGCGTTCCCCGCTAGCTTAAATTCCTGGCCTATAAGCTTCTCTGGCGGGACGCCCGGCAGACTCATTTCTCCCATTTAAAAATCCGACTCCAATCGTAACTGCATGTTATTAAACGTATTATTTGTAAGGATCATGGGGTTACAGATTTTAAGAAGGACAGCGAGGATTGATCGGAGAAATCTAAGCAATATCCGATAATCACCAGACCCGGATATTGCTCTATACTACGCTGAAAGACCGATATAGACGCATTCGCCCAGGTTGAACCACTTCATGTCGCAGCATCCCCAGCCGCTTTTCGAGACCTTTGATCGCTTCCACGAACTCAACTTTCTTCACCTCAATGGCGAGCTTCCAGCGGTTCGGGACTTCCTCCATGGTTGTGCCGATGAGCTCCAGGCCGTCGAGGGCTATCGCGCCGTTCGGGGATTTCTGAAGTCCTACGCCGGCAACGAAGCCACGTTCAACTCCTATCGAACCCACGTCGAGCGGCTGCTGCTCTGGTCCCTACTGGTGGCTGTCAAGCCCCTTGTTGAACTGCGTCGCCGGGACGCCGAGGCCTTCATGGAGTTCTGCCTCAACCCGCCCGCCGACTGGATAGGTCCGGTCGTAAAGTCCCGCTTCCTGCGCGTGGGTGGTCGCAAGAAGCTCGACACGGACACCTACATCGTCAATTTGCAATGGCGACCTTTCAGTCACACTGTGGCCAAGCGCGAACGCAAGATTGCCGAAGAGGCCGTTGCCGCCCTTCCCTCCCGTCCCTACCGCTTGTCCCAGGGATCGGTGGCTCAGGTATTCGCAGTCTGCGGCAGCTTCTTCCAACACGCGATTGATGAGGGTCTCACCGAGGTGAACCCCTTCCGGGCGGTAAAACAGAAATCCATCTACAAGCAACGCAACACCTTGGATGTGGCGTCACGTTCCCTGACTCCGCTGCAGTGGAGCTACGTGATCGAGACTGCCGAGCAGATGGCCGCGACCGACCCGACACACGAACGCACTCTGTTCATCGTTGCGACTCTGTTCTCCATGTACCTGCGAGTCTCCGATCTGGTCGGGCGTGACAACTGGACGCCTACCATGGGCGACATCCGCCGCGATAGCATGGGCAACTGGTGGTTTCATGTGGTGGGCAAAGGCAACAAGGCCGCCAAGATCAGCATCCGCGACGAATACATCCAGAACTACCTGATACGCTATCGCCAGCATTTACAGCTCTCCCCCCAGCCATCTGCCCACGAGAAAACACCGTTGATCAGTTCCCTGAAGGGGCGTGGTGGGCTATCTGATCGACATATTCGCCTGCTGCTCCAAGGGCTATTTGATCGCGCTATGGGGCGTATGGCTGAGGAAGGCTGGAGCGATGACGAAATAGACCAGTTGCGTTCAGCTTCACTGCATTGGTTACGCCACACCTCCGCAACCTTTGATGCACCATATCGAGAGATGAAGGACCTCCAGGCTGACCTTCGTCACAATAGTCTCAGCACTACCCAAAATACGTACTACAACTCGCTGGACGAACAACGGGCACACTCGGTGAAAAGCCTTCCAATCAGACGTTAGACGCCCATTAAACACACACTTGTTTAGCCATCGCGCATAGCTTGAGAACGAGAAAATTTTCCTTGGCTCAGGTGATGGGTGAGTTATGCAACCAGCGCATGCTCGACCTCGACTCGCGGACATGCCATCTGCTTGCTGGCGCGTTTCTGCGCCAGCAAGAAATCAGGAGGTCGCGCTTCCGTCGTCATTGAAAAAGTCATCACGGGAGATGCGTCCGAAATCGCTGAGGTCTTGGTCTTACTGGTCTTCAGCGACCGTCTCGAAGATCGTCGATCATTGCAGCCTTCGTGCTGTACTTGGCTCCGAGATGTACCAGCCTCTCGATGTTCGCGGCAGTGAAGAACTGGTGGCCGGCAGCGATGACTCTCTGTGCTTTGATAATCCCGTGCAGGACTTCACCCACCCATTTCGCAGGCTGCGATCTTCAGGCGTTGGGGTTCGACAAGGCCCGGTCTCATCGTACGGGGCGTCCTGATTATGATCCGGCTAATCTGCTCAAGATCTGTCAGTACGGCTACGTGCAGCGCAACCGTCACGTTCATTGAAAAGTATGGATGTGATGACCGGCGCCTCAGCACCTGCTAACCATCGAGTTGGCAGCCGCTTCGAGTCTCAAGGCTTTCTCATGATCCAACGCCTAGCCTAGGATCCGACTACGCACAGCGGATCGGCATCTATAGCAGCCGAGACCATGGTGGTTCCATATGCCGGTTGCGAGCGGTCAACCAGAGCACCACACCCGACATGGGTGCGGTGCTCAGTTCCTGATAGCAGTGGATCAGCCGGCAGTCGATTCCAGAGGTTTCTCCATCAGCGTGCAGACCTGACCCGGCCGGTGCCAGAGAAAACCCATAATGGCGGCGGCGCCCACCAGCCCCGGCAGCGCGAACGCCAGAAAGCTCGCCTGCAACGGCAGTTGCGCGGCGTGCAAAGCTCCGCCCAGCAACGGGCCGATGATGGCGCCAATACGGCCAATTCCCATCGCCCAGCCCAGACCAGTGGAGCGGATATGCGCGGGGTAAAATTGCACGGCGCAGGCATTGGCGAGGATCTGCGTACCGATAGTGCAGGCCCCGGCCACGCCGATCAGCAGGTAGAGCACCGGCAGCGGTGACTTCAGCGCCAATAGACTCAGCGACAGCGCACCGGTGGCGAAGAACGCCAGGAGTACCCGACCCAGGCCTATGCGATCTCCCAGCCAGCCGCCGCCGATTGCCCCGAAGATGGCGCCGAAGTTCAGCACCAGCAGGAACGCCAGGCTGGAGTTGAGGCCGTAGCCGGCAGCGTTCATAAGCTTCGGCAGCCAGGAACTCAGGGCGTAGACCATCAGCAGGCAGCAGAAGAAGGCCACCCAGAGCATCAGCGTTTTCAGTGCGCGACCATCCTGGAACAACTGGGAGATGGCCACCTTGCCCGCCTGCCCCTTTGCCAGATTGAGCCGGTCGTGCATTTTGGGCACGTAGTCGGGCTCTGCCCTGGCCAGCAGCTCTTTGGCGCGTTCGACCTCCCCCTGGCGCAGCAGGAAGTTCAACGACTCCGGCAGCTGGCGCACCAGCAACGGCAGCACCAGCAGCGGTACAACCGCCACGAAGAACACCGATTGCCAGCCCCAGCTGGGCATCAACGCCATGCCCAGACCCGCAGAGAGCATGCCCCCCACCGAGTAACCGCTGAACATGATCGCCACCAGGGTGCTGCGGATTTTCTTCGGCGCGTACTCGTTCATCAGCGCCACCACATTGGGCATCACCCCACCGATACCAAGCCCGGCGAAAAAGCGGCAAATGGCAAACTCCTCGGGAGTGCGCGCGAATCCGTTGATCACGGTAAAACCGCTGAACAGGACCACACAGGTCATGATGGTCTTGCGGCGCCCGATCCGGTCCGACAGTGGGCCGAAGAACAGTGCACCGAGCATCATGCCCACCAATGCGCAGCTGCCTAGCAGACCGGCCTGCAGCGCAGAGAGGTTCCAGGCTTGCATCAGCGACGGCAGCACCACGCCGTAGATAACCAGATCATAGCCATCGAAGATAATGATCAGCGCGCACCAGAACAGCACGCGCCCGTGAAAGGTATTGAAGCGGGCCCCGTCAAGCAGGGCGGAAACGTCGATATCACGCATGGCATAGCTCTTCTTGTCATTGTTATAGAGCCGGAACCGGCATCGAGGCCGATTCCGGTAGAACGACGCGCAACTAGGCGCAGTGGCTCAGGGCTGTCCAACCTAGTCGAGCGCGGGCATCTCGCACGTCAGCGTCGAGGTCGTGGTTCCACAACCAGTCGAAGCGGCTAGCCAAGGTAGCTCCCAGCGCCTGTTTGTCATCACCCACTGCCGGGTCACGCAGTTCGTAAAGTTCACCGGCTTCCCAGGAGGTACGCTGCACGCGGCAGGCACGCGGGCGGCGCAAGGCGTCGTAGGCAGCCAGCAACTCATCGAGGTTGCCGCGACTCACCTGAACATCTCCCAGCAGGCGGGCGAGGAAGTAGGCGTCCTCGAGCCCCTGCCCTGCCCCGGCGCCCTGGTGCGGCAGCATCGCGTGGGCGGCATCGCCGATCAGCGCCACACGGCCGTGGACATAACCAGGTAGCTCGGCGAGGTCGTGCAGAGCCCAGTAGGTTGGCGAGGGAATGCACTCCAGCAGGATTCGCGCAGCATCGCCCCAGCCGACGAAGGCGTCGAGCATCTCACGCTGGCTGGCCTGACGAACCCAGGGCGAATTCTCGGGCCAGGTGGGCGCGGGCTGACTGCGGTCAGATACGAAGGCCACCACGTTGATGATGCGCCCCCGCTTAACCGGAAAGGTAAGGATGTGGCCATCCAGGCCCAGGTACATCTGCGGCACGTCCACCAAGTGCTCGTCAACGCCAGCGGCACGGTAGGCCTCGCGCAGGTGCAGGCTATCGATCATGCCACGGTAGGCGCAGGTACCACTGAAGCGCGGCACGGCGGGCGGGGCCCCGATACCCTCGAGGACATGGCCACGAATAGCCGATTTGATGCCATCGGCGGCGATCAGCAAGTCACCGCGATATTCACTACCGTCGGTAAAGCGCACACAGGCCTCATCGCCGTGCTGCTCCACGCCCACGGCGCGCTTATTGAATCGGGCAATGCCCTCCGGCAGTCGGCTGGCGAGCACGTCGAGGAAATCCGCCCGGTGCACCGAAGACTGCCCCACGCCAGGAGCCACGCTCGCGCCAATGTAACCGGCGTCGACGCTGCGGCGCCATTCGAACCACACGTCCTGCCAGGGCTCGGGGGTGCGATCGGCAACCTGGGCGTAAGGCTCTGCAATGCCGAGACCGGCAATGGCTCGCACCGCGTTAGCACCGAAGGAAACGCCCGCTCCCACCTCACCGAAGGCCGGTGCGGATTCGAAGAGCTGGACGTCGAGATGGGAATGGCGGCACAGATCCAGTGCCAGGGCGACGCCGGAAATACCGCCGCCGATGATGCCGATACGCAGGGCAGGCTTGGTGATCATGTTTGTACCCATGATGTTGTTGTTGGAGTGAAGTCATCATGGGCGCACGAGAAATATTGATAAATACCGCAGCCTGCATACAAACTATTTCAAACCTGAATATTCCTACCAACCTATGAGGCAGACCATGGACCTGCGCGACCTGGATCTGAACCTGCTAGTGGTGTTCAACCAGTTGCTGATCGACCGCCGCGTCTCCACCGCCGCGGAAAGCCTGGGTCTGACCCAGCCCACCGTGAGCAACGCCCTCAGGCGCCTGCGTACAGCCCTGCAGGACGACCTGTTCGTGCGTACCTATCAGGGTATGGAGCCTACCCCCTACGCCCAGCAACTTGCTGAGCCAGTGTCGCTGGCCATCCATACCCTGCGCGAGGCGCTGAGTCGCCAAGACAGTTTCGACCCGCTAACCAGCGAACGCACCTTCACCATCGCGATGACCGATATCGGTGAAATCTACTTCACCCCGCGCCTGATGGATGCCCTCTCCCGCCTGGCACCAGGCTGCCGCATCAGTACCGTGCGCAACACCTCCGTATCCCTGATCGAGGCGCTGCAGAGCGGCACCGTCGACCTCGCCGTAGGCCTGCTGCCACACCTGCAGGCAGGCTTCTTCACTCGCCGTCTGTTCCATCATCGTTACGTATGCATGTGTCGCAAGGACCACCCCGTCACCAGCGAGCCGCTCACGCTGGAGCGCTTCTGCGCTCACGGTCATGTGCGGGTCATCGCCGCCACCACCGGCCACGGCGAAGTGGACGCACACATGGCGCGTCTGGGGATAGAGCGGGACATCCGTCTCGAAGTGCCGCACTTCGTCGCTGTGGGCCATATTCTCCAGCGCACCGATCTGCTGGCCACGGTACCCGAGCGCTTTGCCGAGTGCTGCGTCCAGCCCTTCGGTTTGGTGGCCCTGCCCCACCCCGTGCAGCTACCGGAAATCGATATCAACCTGTTCTGGCACGCCAAGTATCACCGAGACTCCGCCAACCGCTGGCTCAGGCAACTGATGTTCGAGCTATTTGCGGACTGACGGCGCCCGAAGTGCCTGACAGCCCATTGCCTGCCATGAGGGATCGGGCTGACTGCCGAGTCCTGCGACGGACTCAATACACGCAGCTCTCGCCCTGGCGCAGATACACCAGGGTATGGATCTCGCCGTGTGAATCCTCATAGACCATGGTCGCCTCGCCCACCTCACAGCCCTGAGGCATCTCGATCGAAATGACCCTGGCGACATCCATGGCCTGGCCATAATGGTATGGCTGCGCATCGTCGGCGACTGCCCACTGAGCGACAAGTGTCACGCCGATCATCCAGTATCTTGCTTTCATGCTGCACCTCGTAATGACTCGATGAGCATCAGCTTAAGGAGTGGTTCCGGCAAGAAACAGCGAACTCCAGGCAAGGTAGTTTTGCCTTTAGCGTAATAATCGAAGAGCGCTAAGCGACAGGGCATCAACCCTGGCCACACCGGTTTGCTCCCAGGGTCACGCCCAATAGGTGGGGTTTTCCACCAGGGTTCGATTACCGCGGAATACCAGGGGTAATTGCTCCTTGAGGAACTCCACCCAGGTTCTCACCTTGGCATCGAGAAAGCGCCGCGACGGGTACAGCGCATAGATACCCCGCTCGTGCAGGCGATGTTCGGCCAGCAGGCGTACCAGTCGGCCCTGTGCGAAGGCCTTGGCCGCTATCAGGTCCGGCAGTACGCAAATACCCATACCCTCTCCTGCCGCCTGGGCCATCGCCTCGGCGACGTTGACCTGAAATGTTTCTCCCAGACGGATCGCCCGCTCGACGCCGTTGTCGGTAAAGGTCCAGCTGTCGCCAAAAACCGGGTCGAGCAGGCGCAGGCAGCGATGCTGGCTCAGCTCGTCGAGAGTCATCGGAATACCGTGCTGCCCCAGGTAGCTCGGCGCCGCACAGACCACGCTGTAGGTAGTGCCGAGCAGTTGAGCGACCAGTTCGGAGTCGGGCAACTCCCGGGCCAGAGTAATGACCACATCCTGCCCCTCCTCGAGCAGGTCAGGGTGGCGCTGGGAGAGCGTCAGCTCAAGGTTCACTTCCGGGTAGAGCTCGCTATAGCGGGCGGCCAAGGGTGCAAGTAGATGGGTGCCCAAACCGGTGATCGCGTGCACCCGCAGGCGCCCCCTGGGCATCAGGTAGGCACCACCGGCCTCGGCGCCAGCGTCTTCCAGCTCGCTGAGAATATGCCGACAGCGCTCCAGGTAACGGCTGCCTACCTCGGTCAGCCCCAGCCGGCGGGTGGTACGTTGCAGTAGGCGTGCCTGCAGATGACTTTCGAGTTCGGACACCTGCCGCGACACCTGCGCGGTGGACAAGCCCAGCGTCTGTGCAGCAGCCGTGAAGGTGCCCGCGTCCACCACGCGAGTAAACACCCGCATTGCCTGAAAAACATCCATCTGACTGTTACCTATTTAGTAAGTGTTCTTTGCATAAGACGGCTATTTTTGCATGAAAGCATGGGAAATATACTGCCGCCTTCGCGGGCCGGCCCGGACTTTCCAGCGTGCGCCCGTCCCCCGACGCTTTGCTTAACCGAGGTATTCATGACTCCCGATCAACGATTTGCCCGCTGGGTTCAAATCGCTATCTCGGCCCTAGCCTGTTGCTTCATCTACTTCCTAACCGCCGACCTGAGCATGCCGTTGACACCACAGGCGCAGTTGACCCGACCGGTACTGAAGGTCGCGCCGCGGGTCGCAGGCCAGGTCAGTGAGCTGGCGGTGAGCAATAACCAGTACGTACAACCTGGCCAGTTACTGTTTCGCCTCGATCCGCAGCCATTCGAGCTGGAGGTGCAGCGGGCCGAGTTGGCGCTCGAACAGGCACACCAGGACAACACTGAACTCGATGCCCTGCTGGCCGCCGCCCGTGCCGAGGTCAGCGCGGCCCAAGCCAAGTCGAACGAGTCGGGCGCTCAGGCCCTACGCCTGTCGCGCCTGCTCGAACGCCAGCATGTCTCGCGCCAGGCCTACGATGCGGCCGAAGCGCAGCATCTGATGGCCCAGGCCCAACTGCGTACGGCGCAGGCCAGAGTCCGTGAACTGCAGGCCCGTCGCGGCGGCGCCGACGGTGCCAATCTACGGCTACGCCAAGCCCGCAATGCACTGCTCCGGGCGCACCTGCAGCGGGACTACAGCGAGGTTCGCGCCGAACGTGGCGGCGTGCTCAGCAACCTGCAGCTCACCCCCGGCACCTTCGTCGCGGCAGGAACGCCGGTGGCCGCTCTGGTCGAGGACCGCCTGGACATCATCGCCGACTTCCGCGAGAAGTCCCTGCGCTACATCGGCGTCGACACCCCAGCCGTGGTCGTATTCGACGCCCGTCCAGGCGAGCTGTTCAGCGCCCGGGTCAGTCATTTCGACGCCGGAGTCCGGGAAGGCCAGATCGATGCCAACGGCGAGCTGGCAACGCCCGCGCAATCCGAGCGCTGGGTTCGCGACGCGCAACGACAACGCGTGCACCTGGCACTCGATGAAGAGCTGCCGTTCCTGCTGCCCACCGGGGCTAAGGCCACGGTTCAGCTGAAGCCCTTCGACAACCCGCTGGTGAACCTCGCCGCTACGCTGCAGATCCGCCTGATCAGTTGGTTGCACTATGTCTACTGAACCCTCCGCGGCGGCACACACACTTGCCGAAAGGGCCACAGCGCCCCGTTTGTCACTGGGCAAGAACGACCTGCGCCAGTGTCTGCGCATCGCCACTGGCGGCAGTCTGGCCTTTGTCCTGTGCAAGCTGTTCGACCTGCAGTACGGTGCCTTCTTCTGCGTCTATCCGATGCTACTGCTCGGCCTGGTGCCGCGCCTGACTGCCCACCTGATGCGCCAGTTCTTCACCCAGGGACTGGTCGTCAGCCTGGAGGTCGCGTTGCTCTACGGTCTGTTCGGCGGCCGACCGCTGCTGATGATTCCGCTGGTGTTCTTGCTGTTTCTCTACCGTTTCGCGCTGATGGCCAGCGGCCCGAACTTCCTGTTCGGCGCCCTCGGCGCAGTATTTCTGTCGATCCAGCTGAACTTCGCCAGCTACCCGCACACCGACGTCATCGCCATGCTTGGGAGCAATGGCCTGGCCATCGTGCTGGCCGCAGCGATCGCCGTGCTGATGTTCTACCTGTTTCCCGACTGCGAGCCGCGCCCCGCACGCACGCCGCCGCCCAAAGACCGCGCCAGTCGGCGCCACGAGGCACTGCTCGGGGCAACGGTGGCGACGCTGTCGTTCAGCGTATTCCAGTGCCTGGATCTGCAGGACTCGCTGTCGGCTCAGGTCGCCAGCATCCTGCTGTTGTTTCCCATGCACTGGAACGGCTCACGCTTCGCCGGCCGTACCCGTGCGCATGGCACCCTGCTCGGCTGCGTGATTGCCCTGCTGATCATGCTGCTGCTCTATGATCACCACGACCTACTGCCGCTGGTCGCCCTGCTGCTATGGATCGCCGCCATGGTCTGCGCGCGCTGGCACATGCTGGAAAAGGGGGTGCCCGGCGTCGGCTTCGGCGCTTTGACCACCCTGGCCATCCTGTTCGGCCAGTCGCTTACGCCCAGCCACGACATCATATTTGCGACCCTCTACCGGCTGAGTTCGGTGTGTGTCTCGGTGCTGTTGACCCTGTTCGTCGTGTTCATGGTGCACCGCTTGCTCAACCGCTTTGTCACTACTCGCCACAGCAGCCATTGAAGCCAACAGCTGCGGCCACGGCGATTGTCAGATCAGCGCGCGTTTTTCCTGCTCGTACACAAAGCCGGCGACCGCGCACCGCTACAATTTGTTATCACGCGTGCAACACTTTCGCGGCAAGACGCGCTTGGCCGTGGATCCGAGCGTTTTACGATCATCTGGGAGAAATGATGCGAACGCGCGTGAACCGGCGAATCCACTTGCTCCGCCGGCCCCGAAACATCAGAAGGGATAAGGCTGATCAGATGGCTCAACAGTGACCCACTTGATTTCTGTGAACTCGTCAATCACAGCGCTTCCATCGAAACGGCCGTATCCACTCTGCTTCATACCACCATAGGGGGCCTGCGCTTCGTTTTGTACGGTGGCGCCGTTGATGTGGACACAACCTGCATCCAACCGACTTGCCAGCTCAAGCGCTTTGGAGACATTGGCGCTGAAAATTGCAGATGAGAGGCCATAAGCCGTGTCATTGGCCACTTCCAACGCCTCCTCTGCCCCGTCGACACGAACGATCGTGGTAATAGGACCAAAGGTTTCCTCGTCGTAGATTTCCATGTCCTTGGTCACGCGGTCGACTAGCGTGGGCTGCATCAAGGCACTGTCGGCGATACCGCCCGCGGCGATGACAGCCCCTTTGCCGAGCGCATCTTCGATCAGATGGTTGATCCGCTTTACCGAGCCCTGGGCGATGACCGGTCCGACTACGCAGGTCGGAGATGCGGTGGGGTCGCCAAGCTCCAGTTTGCCGATTCGCTCGGAAAACTTACTCACGAATTCGTCGGCAACACGCTGATCGACCACGAAACGCTCGGTCGACATGCAGATTTGCCCTTGATACAGGAACGAGCCGAATACTGCGGCATTCACTGCGCCGTCGATATCGGCATCCTCCAGCACTACGAAAGGAGCCTTGCCACCCAACTCCAACAAACAGCGCTTGAGATGGGACGCACAGGTTTCGGCGATCATGCGGCCGACCTTGGTGGAGCCCGTGAAGTTGACCCGGCGCACGGTATCGTGGGCCACCAACGCTTCGGTGACAGCCGATGCGTCTTCGGGCGCGGTAATCAGGAAATTGAGCACACCCGCCGGCAGGCCTGCCTCAATGAAGGCATCGGCCACAAGGGCATGAGTGCGAGGACTGTTTTCCGAGCCTTTGAAGATCACGGTATTGCCGCACGCCAGCGGATACGCGATAGCGCGAGCCCCCAGGATCACCGGCCCATTCCACGGCACAATGCTCAGCACGGTGCCCACCGGCTGGCGAAGCGTCAACGAGAAAGCGCCAAGCTTATCGGTTGGAATCGTCTCACCCTTGATTTGAGTAGTGAGCGCTGCAGCCTCGCGCAGCAGATTCGCCGATGCACCTACGTTGAACTGCGCCCAGAGCTGCGATGCGCCAATTTCCTCAGCCATGATCCGGCAGAATTCCGACATCTTGGCCTCGAGGACATCCGCTGCTGCGAGCAGGAGACGACGCCGCTCGGTCGGTCCGGTCTTGGACCATTTGCGGAATGCTCGCTCGGATGAGGCCGCGAGCCGTTTTGCGTCTTCCAGGGTGCAGGCAGCCGCAGTGCTGACCAGTTTGGCGGACACAGGGTCAAGCCGTTGGATCGTCTTGCCTCCGGTAGCGTCCAGCTTGATATTGTCGATTACCAGTTGTGCACTCATTTCTAGACCTTTTAGACAGTAGGAAAATTGTGTGACGCGACCGCATTCAGTCGGCAGCTCCGGGCATACGCAGAATGGGACTGCGCTGCGCAGCTGCGTCAGTGATTGCGCGACTACGCGTAGCCGGATCTGCTACCCGGCTATTGAAGATGGGCGTTGTGCCCACCCTGCGAGCCAACTCCAGGCGAGAAGGCATCACGTCCACGGCAATGGCGGAGTCATGCGGCCAGGGCCGCTTTCCAGCCTAAACGGCTGTAGGCCAAGTTCAGGTCTTGCTGCAGATCGTGATTCCACAGCCAGTCGAATCGGCTGACGAAGACTGCGTCACAACGATGGGGTCGCAAGGTGCCCACTTCAGCGATAGCCCGCTAACCCAGCAGCTCGACCATGTCCTGGGTCAAGGTGCGCTGCTCATTCAGGCGCCGAACGATGCGCTCGACCGTCTCCAGCCGCACCGCGGCGCCGGCACGCATCTCTGCCATGGCGCCCAGGGCCGCGGCGGACTTCTCCAGGCCGGTGCTGGTGGACTGGCCGATGTGTTCGACTCCCGTCCGCGCCTCCTGCGCCGACTTCTGCAGGCTGCCGGCGATCTGCTGGATCTCGCCGCTGGACTCGTTGGCGCGCTGGGCCAGGTGACGCACTTCGTCGGCGACTACGGCGAAGCCGCGGCCATGCTCACCGGCGCGGGCCGCCTCGATGGCCGCGTTGAGCGCCAGCAGGTTGGTCTGCTTGGCGATGTCCTGGATGCTGCCGACGATGGCGCCGATGCGCATCGACTGTTGCGACAGTTCGTCGAATACCTGATCGATGGTGCCCATGTAGCCGGCCAGCTCGCGGATCGCCGCCTCGCAGGCCTGGATGCTGGCGGCGCTGAACTGCACCTTTTCTCCGCCCGCGCGCGCCAGTTCAGTGGCGAAGAGCATGTCCTGCTCGGTGCGCAGGATGCTCTCGAGCAACTTCGCCAGGGGTGCGCGTAGCGGCAGGCCAGGGTCGGAAGGCGGCTCGGGAGCAGGCGCCGCCAGCAGCACCGGCGGTTCAGGCTCAGGCGCCGGTGGCGGCGCTGGCGCTGGCGCTGGTGGCGGCAACTCGACCAGGATCGGCGGCAACCTGTGGTAGAGCAGGCCGGCCAGGGCGACGCCGGCCAGCGCCAGGGCCGCCAGTGGGCCGTGCAGGCCGCTGTCCAACAGCAGCAGGCCGGCTGCGGCCAGCGCCGCCGTCGCTTGCAGCAACGCCGCCAGCGGCTTCTGCCAGTTTCGGGCAGGGGCGTCGGTCTTCTCGTTCATCGTCAGTCTCCCCGGCGTCACAGGCCAATATGTTCCTGGAGGATCTGCGGCTGGCACTTCAGCTCGACGCTGGGCCCGTCGAACACCACCCGTCCCTTGACCATGATCATGCTGCGGTCGGTCAGGTCGAGCAGCACGTTGACGTTCTTGTCCACCACCAGAGTGGCGATACCGCTGGCCTTGATCAGGCGGATCACGTCCCAGATCTCCTTGCGGATCAAGGGCGCCAGGCCCTCGGTGGCCTCGTCGAGGATCATCAGTTCGGGGTTGGTCAGCAACGCGCGGCCGATGGCGACCATCTGCTGCTCGCCGCCGGAAAGGTTGCCGCTCAGGTGGGAGAAGCGCTCGGCCAGGCGCGGGAAGGTCGCCAGCACCCGCTCCAGGTTCCAGTCGCGGCGCCCGTCCAGGCCCGGGCGGGCGGCCATGATCAGGCTCTCGCGCACGCTCAGGTTGGGGAACATGCCGCGGCCCTCTGGCACATAGCCGATACCGCGGCGGATGATCTGGTGGGTGGCGCGGCCGCTGCAGCGCTCGCCGCGGATCAGCACCTCGCCGCGGCGCGCCGGCGTCAGGCCGAGCAACGAGCGAATGGTGGTGCTCTTGCCCATGCCGTTGCGGCCCATCAGCGCCAGGGTCTCGCCCGGCTGGATCTGCAGGTCGACGCCATGCAGCACATGACTGTTGCCGTAATAGGTGTGCAGGCCGGTGGCCTGCACCAGGGCTTGTGCGCTCATCAGAATTGCTCCTCGCCGTCGCCCAGATAGGCCTGCTGTACCGCCGGATCGTTGCGCACCTGGTCCAGCGGGCCACTGGCCAGCAGCTCGCCGTTGACCATCACGGTGAGACGGTGGGCGATGCTGAACACCGCATCCATGTCGTGCTCGACCAGGACCATGGCGTACTGCTGCGACAGTCTGGCGAGCAGTTCGACCACCCGCGCCGATTCGTCCTTGCCCATGCCGGCCATGGGTTCGTCGAGCAGCAGGAAGCTCGGCTCGGTGGCCAGTACCATGCCGATCTCCAGTTGGCGTTGCTCGCCATAACTCAGGGCATCGGCCAGGGTGTCGCGGTGGGCGGCCAGGCCGCAAAGCTCCAGCGCCCGTTCGGCGCGCTCGCGTACCTCGACATAGGCCTCGCAGCGGCGGAAGAAACGAAAGGAGTTCTTCAGCCGCGACTGCGCCGCCAGCCAGCAGTTTTCCAGGCAGGTGAAGCTGGGAAAGATGTTGGTGCGCTGGAAGCTGCGGCCGATGCCCAGGTGCGACACCCGGTTGGGCGCCAAGCCGGTGATGTCGCGGCCGTGAAAGAGGATCTGCCCGGCGCTGGGCTGAAGATGGCCGGACAGCAGATTGACCATGGTGCTCTTGCCGGCGCCGTTGGGGCCGATGATCGCGTGTACCTCGCAGGGCGCCACGCTCAGGGAAATGTCGTTGACCGCACGCAGGCCGCCGAAGGCCTTGCTCAGTCCGCGGGTTTCTAGAACATGGGCGGTCATACGCCGGCCTCCTTCTTCATCGCGTCGGGGGTGGATACCGTACTTGCGTCGCAGGCCGTGGCTGTGCGCCGGTCGCAGAGCTGCAGCAGCAACCCGGCGAGACCGCGCGGCAGCAACAGAACCATGGCGATGACCACCAGCCCCATGGGCAGCTCCCAGTGCGGGGTCAGGCCGGCGAACAGATGGTGCAGGCCCTCGAAGGCGAAGGCGCCGAAGATGGCGCCGAACAGGCTGCCCATGCCACCGAGGATGACCATCACCAGGGCGTGGGCCGAGAGCTGCCAGCCGACCTGGTCGGGGCTGACGAAACCGTATTGGGTGGCCGAGAGCATGCCGGCGTAGCCGGCGATGGTGCCGGCAATGACGAAGGCCGCCAGCTTGTAGAACAGCGGGTTGTAGCCCATGGAACGGACCCGTTCCTCGTTGTGCTTGATGCCCAGCAGCACCCGGCCGAACGGCGCGCGCAGGAAGGTGCGCAGCAGCAGATAGACCAGCACCAGGGAGCCGAGCACCAGGTAGAACAGGCTGCGCGGGTTCTCCAGGTCGAGCAGATGCACCCCGGCGATGGCCACCTCGGGCTTGAGGAACAGGTAGATGCCGTCCGAGCCGCCGGCGAAGGCCGAGTCGTGGAACAGGTAATAGAGCATCTGCGAGAAGGCGATGGTCGCCATGATGAAGAAGATGCCCGAGGTGCGGATGATCAGCAGGCCCATCAGCAGCGCAGCTGCGGCGCTGACGCCCAGGCACAGCAGCAGCGCCAGCCAGAAGTTCACCGCCTCGAACTCCGGGGCGAACAACACCAGGCTGTAGCCGGCGATGCCGAAGAAGGCCGCCTGGGCCAGGCTGACCATGCCGGTCACGCCCACCAACAGGTCGAGGCTGAGAGCGACCAGGGCGAGAATCATGATGTGGGTCAGTTGCTGCAGGTGGAAGGATACTGTCGATCCCAAGCCATAAGCAATTGCTGTTGCTGTTGCTGTTGCTGTTGCTGACAGGACATGGACATGCCATAGCGATCCTACGTGTAGAAGGTCGGGCAAGCGACCAAGCCTTTCACTTCATCACGCGGCACTGCTGCTCGCCCTACGAAATCAATGCGGGTACTACACGTTCCGTAATAAGGGACTGTGGCACCATGCCATAAAGGAAGTTGCTTCGCCTCACCGACTGACGGATAGCGGTTGGTCAGGTCAACTTTCATGGCACGGAAGACGGGGTCACCAGCTACGCAGTTCTTACGACCTTATGTGCCTCTGCTTGAAGATTTCTGCCAGTGGCTATTACGACTGGAGGGATCGTGATCCAAGCCCCGAATGCTCGCCTGATTGCGACCGAGCGAATTCAATGATGGTAAGTACGCCAACGGCCTGCTTTGCCAACTGCCCTACCCGACCGATGACACGCGTTTGATCATTGCAGCGGCACAGGAGGGAATCAAAAGGCTGTAACGAGAGGGTTTCAGCTATGCCAAAGCCCAAGTGTTGCTGCTAGACCTGTGTAAGCGTGATGAGTACACACAGGATCTATTCGCACAGGAACAGCCAGCTCGAACAGAAAAGCTAATGAGCACATTGGATGCAATCAACGGTCGCTGGGGCGCCTTAAATCATCGCACCAAACCATCTTAGAGAGAGTTCACCGTCGCCCCTAACATGGCATAGGTGATGGATATCACCTTTATCCATACCAGCAGGACTGGCTGTGAAGGCAGCATTACTTCGCCTAATCTAGCGCGGCGGGATTAAAAAGGCGCAGAGCCTAGGTGTAGGACTCCGCGCAACGCTCAATCGTTAGAAATGTTAGGCACCTAGCTCGAACAGGGGGCGCTGTCGACGCGGATACAGGCCTCCAGACTCTGGTTGCGCGGCAACAGCCGTGAGAAGTAGACGGTGACGTAGAAATAGCCCGCGTCAATCTTTGTCTGCGCCACAACCGATGTAGCATGCCCGGGTTTTATAGACCGGGCCAAGATTAATGATGCTCGCCAAGTGGGGCCTGAGCGAGAATCACGTGCCTATTCGCCGGGCTCTTAGATACCACCCAGGCAGAGGTACTTGATCTCCAGGTAATCCTCAATGCCGTACTTGGATCCTTCGCGACCCAGGCCGGATGCCTTGATACCACCGAAAGGCGCAACTTCATTGGAGATCAGCCCAGTATTGACGCCGACCATACCGTATTCTAGGGCTTCGGCCACACGGAACACGCGCCCCATATCGCGGGCATAGAAGTACGAGGCCAGGCCGAACTCGGTGTCATTGGACATCGCGATCACGTCGGCCTCGTCCTTAAAACGGAACAGCGGCGCCAGCGGACCGAAGGTTTCTTCCTTGGCTACGGCGGCGTTATTCGGTACGTCAATGAGGATGCTCGGCTCGAAGAAAGTGCCACCGAGGGCGTGCGGCTTACCACCAGCGAGTAGCTTGGCACCCTTGCTAATGGCGTCGGCAATGTGCTCCTGGACCTTGGCCACCGCCTTGGCATCGATCAGAGGGCCGGTGGTGATACCTTCGTCCAAACCGTTACCAATCTGCAACTTAGCTACCGCGATTTTCAGCTTCTCGGCGAAGGCATCGTATACGCCGTCTTGGATATACAGGCGGTTGGCGCACACGCAGGTCTGGCCATTGTTGCGGTATTTGGAGATCAGTGCGCCTTCCACTGCCTTATCAAGGTCGGCATCATCGAATACGATGAACGGCGCGTTTCCGCCCAGTTCTAGCGACACCTTTTTAATGTCCTTGGCACATTCGGCCATTAGCTGGCGACCAATTTCGGTGGAGCCAGTAAAGCTCAACTTGCGCACGATCGGGTTGCTAGTCAGTTCGCTGCCGACTTCGCCAGCACTGCCAGTGATTACACTGAACACGCCTTTGGGGATCCCGGCACGCTCGGCCAGCACTGCCAACGCCAGCGCCGAATAAGGCGTTTGCGACGCTGGCTTGAGCACCATGGTACAACCGGCGGCCAGGGCCGGGCCGGCTTTACGGGTGATCATGGCTGCCGGGAAGTTCCAGGGTGTAATCGCTGCCGTTACGCCGATGGGCTGTTTGATCACGATCAGGCGTTTGTCCGGTTGGTGGCCGGGAATTACGTCGCCATACACGCGCTTGGCTTCTTCGGCGAACCACTCAAGGAAGGACGCCGCGAAAGCAATTTCGCCCTTGGCTTCGGCAAGTGGCTTACCTTGCTCCATGGTCATGAGACGACCCAGGTCGTCCTGGTTTTCAATCATCAGTTCAAACCAGCGGCGCAGTTTGTTGGCGCGGTCTTTAGCTGTCAGTGCACGCCAGGCTGGCAGGGCATGATCTGCTGCTTCGATGGCTCGACGGGTTTCCGCTGCCCCCATCTTCGGCACACTACCCATAACTTCGTTGGTGGCCGGATTGGTGACCTGAATGGTCTGGCCGCTGTCCGCGTCCAACCAGGTTCCGTCGATATAAGCCTGTTGGCGGAACAATTGGGTATCTTTGAGTTGCATGGCGTGCTCCTTCGCAGACTGCATTCAGTGCTGCTCAGCTATTTTCCAAGCTATGAATTTAAGCCGAGGAGAGCCACATAAAAGCAATTCTCTCCTCCCCCGGATTGATCTAACCAACCCACTGAGTGGTGTCGTCCAGCGCCCTGGCAAAGCGCTCTACAATCATTCCGACTTCCTGTTCGTTGACGATTAACGGCGGGCAGAAGGCCACGGCATCACCCATGGCGCGAGTAATCATGCCGTGTTCCTGGGCTCTGCCGGCCATGTAGCGTCCGAGGGTGCCTAGCGCCTGATACGGCGCCTTGCTCACGCGATCGCCAACTAGTTCTACCGCAGCGATCAGTCCACAACCGCGAATTTCGCCCACCAAGGGATGATCGATGAAATGCTGTAGGCCGCTGCGCAACAACTGGCCCATTTGCGCCGCATGCTCGACCAGGCTCTCCTCTTCAATAATCTTCAGGTTCTCCAAGGCCACGGCAGTAGCTACCGGATGACCGCTGCCGGTGAACCCATGCCCAAGCGCGCCAAGCGCTTGGCTCTGATCAGCGATGCCCTCAAATACTGGGGCATTGATCAGAATCGCCGCTATCGGCTGATAAGAAGATGACAGTTGCTTGGATAACACCATGATGTCCGGCTGGATACCAAAGGTCTGGCTGCCAAACATCTGCCCGGTACGCCCAAATCCACAGATTACCTCATCGGCGATAACCAGGATGTCGTACTTACGGCAAACTTTCTGGATCTTCTCCCAGTAGGTACGAGGCGGCACTATGACACCGCCAGCGCCCATCAATGGCTCGCCAATGAACGCTGCGATAGTCTCCGGGCCTTCGGCGAGAATCTTCTGCTCGAGCTCGACGGCAAGGCGGTCAGCGAAATGCTCTTCACTTTCACCGGCAAGGGCGAAACGATAATGGTGCGGGCAGCCGACATGCAGGAAGCCTGGAAGCGGCAGGTCGAAACCGCGCTGGTTGCCTGGAAGGCCAGTCAAGCTTGCGCTGGCGACGGTGATGCCGTGGTAGCCGTTGACCCGACTGATGAACTTCTTCTTGGCTGGTTTGCCTAGAGCGTTATTGAGGTACCAGACCATCTTCACTACAGTATCGTTAGCCTCGGAACCGGAGTTGGTGAAGAACACCTTACTCATAGGCACCGGCGCCATCTCGATCAGCTTTTCGGCTAACTCGATACTCGGGCGATGCGATTTGTGACTGAACAGGTGATAAAACGGCAGGGTGTTGAATTGCTGCTCAGCTGCCTTGATCAGACGTTGATTGCTAAAGCCAAGCGCGGCGCTCCACAACCCAGCCATCGCCTCGATATAACCCTTGCCCTGATCGTCATAAACATAGATACCCTCCCCGCGCTCGATGATCAGCGGGCCAAGCTCCTGATGAAGGCGAGCATTGGTGTAGGGGTGCAGTTGATACTGAATGTCTTTTTCTGGCAGCGAGGATACTGACTGGTTCATGGGGCGCTCTCAATATGACTAACAAGCATGGTTTCTGGGAGTAGCCTTATAAGTAGGCATCCGGCTTTTGATCACAATCACACACTTCAATTCGGTAACGAGTTCAGTAACGATGACTTGGCTCGGGGACGTTAAGTGCACTAGCCGATAGCCTATTAGACTGAGCCGGTGCGGGGCTTGTCGTCTTGCGCACAGTCTTGTTCGTTCCAGTGCACTGCCGAATTCGCCCCGCACTGCCTCATGCGGGATGTTGGTTTTTTACAAACCTGGGTAGCCCCTGCAGCTGTGCATCAATCTGCTTGATGATGTAGGCGCCTATGGGAATTGCAGAGGTAGCCGCCGGCGATGGTGCATTGCAGACGTTGACGCTACGGCGGGTATTGCGGAACAGGAAGTCCTCGATCAACTTGCCGTCCGCTGAAACCGCTTGGGCGCGGACGCCGGCCGGGTAAGGCTTGAGATCCTGCAGCGTTAAGCTGGGGCAGTACTTGCGTACTTGCTGTAGATAACCACGCTTGAACAGCGAGTTTTTCATCTCGATCAGGCCGGGCCGCAGATTGTCCTTGAGCACTTTAAGAATGCCCGGATTGGTGAGCATTGCGAACGTGTCGGACAAAGATATGTCACGCTTGCGATAGCCCTCACGCTTGAGTGCCAGCACAGCATTGGGACCGACTGTCACACTGCCGTCGATCATTCGCGTCAGGTGCACGCCGAGGAACGGCATGGAGGGATCGGGAATCGGGTAGATCAGGTGATTGACGATCCGGTTGTGCTGCTCAGGCAGCAAATAGTATTCGCCACGGAACGGGCAAATGCTAAAGCCAGGATCTAAGCCCAGTAGACATACAATGCGGTCGGCCATCAGACCCGAGCAGGTCACCAAAAAGCGTGCAATGACTTCTTCATGCTGGGTTTTAACCCGCATCTCCGTGGCGCGCTCTTCCAGGCCGATGACTTCGCTGTCGTAGCGAATCTCGCCACCGTGCCTCTGGAACTCGCGAGCCATGGCAGCGGTGACCTCGGCATAGTTAACGATACCACTGGAGGGCACGAAGATCCCGCCGATTCCGGTGATGTTCGGTTCGCGTTCCTTCAGTTGCTCCGCAGACAGCCACTCGCGCTCCAGACCATTGGCTGCAGTGCGCTCCCAAAGCGCGCGCATGCGCTGCATTTCCACCTCATTGGTGGCGACCAGCAACTTACCGCACTCATCGTAGATAATGCCGTGCTCGTTACAGAACGATTTGGTAGCACGGTTGCCTTCCAGGCAGAACTTCGCCTTCAAGCTACCCGGCGTGTAGTAGACGCCGGCGTGGATGACCCCGCTATTGTGCCCCGTCTGATGCTTAGCTGGCCCGGACTCTTTCTCGAGCAACAAGATTTTCGACTCTGGGTAGGCCTTGATTAATTGCATGGCAGTCGACATGCCGATAATGCCGCCCCCGATGATCACAAAATCGTACACCGCTATCACCTCTACTCGATCTGTTTTGCCCCGTGGACAAACGACAAGGGCTAAACCGCGCAGCCCCTGTTCAATTAATGGCAATTATTGGCCTTGCTGATGGCCGAGTTTGGGGTAACTGAAGTAACCGCGCTGGCGCATCAGTTCACGGCGCAGCCCAGGGTGAGGGGTGAAACGATCGCGGCCATGCAGCCAATACAGGTTATTAATCAGCAGGAAGCAGCCAACTGGCACCGGCACGGAAAGCTTCTGTTTACTGCCCTCCAGGGAGATAGACAGGTCGGTCAGCCAGTTGCCCTCGTCGAAGTCTTTGGGCTGAACAAATTGATCGATATAGCGAATAGTCGGCCGCCCTTCGGCGTCGACATCAAAGATCGAATGGAACACGTCCGTATCGACCCTTTTACTCGGCGGCGCGGTCCAGCGCATGACGCGCCGTGCTAGCGGATGATGGAAGAAAGCATGGCGATCCTCCCAGTCGTCCAGATGCAGGATCAGCGAGTTGCCACCTTCGATATTCTGCTCATCGATCTTCATCATCAGCACGTAGTCGGTGATCTGATCGACGAAAGTACCATCGTTGTGCAACTCCATTACCCGGTGAGGTTGGCGCAGGTAGCTGTCCGAATTATCGACGTTCTCGACCACGAAGCGTGCGTAGAACTGGCCGCTCATCGCATCAAAGTTCGACCGCCCCAGCAGGTGGGCCACAGCAGTCGAGAATTTGACCATATCATCAGCTTGTGCCACATCATTCAGGGCCTCCTGCTTGATTAACAGCCCTCCGGTGGCACGATCCATTAGGGCGTTGAGTAGCACCGGGCGCAGGCTGTTACCGCAGAGATCGTCAAGAATTTTGGCGAAGCGAAATCGCAAGAAGGACTTGTATTCCAGCGCCTGCACCGGCCACTCGGCCACTGCTACACAGAAAGCCTCTATCGTCGCCTTAGTGAAGGTCAGCTCGAACAAACGGGGCGACTGAGCGGAGGGTGAAAGAGAAAACCCCTTAACGGCGGTCGGTAGCGGCATCACAAGATCTTTGAGCTGGGTAAAGGCATTCATGGCAGAGTCCTGACGAAAAAATTGTCTGTACGCCGCCCCGAGATTTACCAGAACAGCCGGACTAAAAATATAGCTATTTTATAAAAATGTCTACGCTTTTATAAAATAGCGACACTCGGCAACTGCATCTCCACTTAGTAAATATTTCTGCAGTTGCGTATGATGGATAAAACCCGTTGAGGAGCATGGTTTATGGATACGCTCGCCCCCCGCCAAAACTCAGCAGTCAGCGGCTATGAGTGGCTCAAGCGGGACATAATTCAGGGCATGTTCAAGCCCGGAGAAAAACTGCGAATGACTGCGCTTAAGGAGCGCTACGACCTAGGCGTAGGCCCTCTGCGTGAAGCGCTATCGCATCTGATTGCGGAAAATCTGGTAGTAGCTATCAGTCAGCGTGGCTACCGCGTCGCTCCTATGTCGCTGAGCGAAATGCAGGACATCTATGACGCACGGGCCAATCTCGAAGCGCTGGTACTTAAGCTCGCCATCGAACGCGGCGATGACGCCTGGGAGGCCCAGGTGTTGGCCTATTCGCATACATTGGCCAAGGTAATGGAGGTCAAGACCCAGGAGCAGATGCTGGAAATATGGGATGCCCGACACAAGGCCTTCCATACAGCTATAGCCTCCGGCTGTGGGTCTAGACACCTGCTGCAGGCGCGCGCCTATCTGTTCGATCAGGCCGAGCGCTATCGCCAGCTGTGGCTGCGGCGCACGGTGCTATCCGAGGAGGCCTTGTCCCTGAAACGTCAAGAGCACAGCGAACTGGTAGAAGCTATCCTTGCCCGTGACGCAACGCGAGCAAGCGCCATGATGCAGGCTCATCTGATGACACCAGTACCGATCATCGAAGGGATCATGCGCAACAGCAACCTGAGAGCATCCCAGTCCGCCCCTGAAATCATGGGATAGTTACCGTGTCTCGCCCTTAGAGGGGGTGCCTGCGGAATTTCAGCATGTTTTTTGCAGGACAGACCTGAAGCAATTACTACCCAACACCATAGCTTTGCACCTAGCATGGTTCCGTCTTACGCTTGTGAAGCCTGCGCCGCTCTCAGCCCGCTCGCGTGAACCTAAAACAATAAGCTTGGCTTGATCAGCAACACCAGCTACGCATGAGTTTGCCAATGCAGACGACAAAGGCTTACCCAAGTTAGCGCCCGTATGGAATATCAGACGCCGATATATAACTGGTACTCCCGCAACGGTGAAAAGGCGTGGAGCCTTTATGGGGAGCTACGCCGAGTGACTTCTAATCCCCCAGAGCACATTGACAATAAAGTAACCGGCTACGGCTTTAACGAAACGGCTCGGGCTTCACTGGCAGTACAACTAAAGTGCTGGCGAAAATGCCGGGAAAATTGTGCCTGATCACTGAACCCCCAACGATATGCCAGCTCACCGATTGATAGGTGGCAGTGGGGATCACGTAGGCGTTGATATACAGCCTCCAATCGTTTCAGGCGAATCCATTCACCGAGACTGTAGGGCGTACTGAAAAATAATTTATGCAAATAGCGAACCGATAAGCCGCAGGCCTGAGCAATATGCTGCGGGTTTAGTTCAGCTGAACACAAGTTTCGGTCGATGTAGTGCTCGATACGCTGCAAATGCAGGGCAGCTAGACTCGAACTCTCACTATTAAGGACGCGCTCATCTTGGCGCAGAGCCATTAACAACGTCGAAAGCACCTGTTCCAGCAGCATATGACGGGCATCCGCATCGCATTCGTCGAAGCGCGCGGCACACATCGCCAGTTGATCAACAAAAATTCGTCCCAATCCACGCCGAGCCTCGAAACAGAAACGGGTGTAGCGCTCGGCTCCACGTATCTGTCCATGTAGCGCGCGCTCAGGCAGCTTGAATACCCAAAGGTCGTTGTCGCAGGAGTAGTGAAAACGATAAGGCGCATCGCCTCGCTCGAAGATGAACCCACCTGGCTTACAATGGAGCTCACGACCGTCTTGCTCGAAGTGTACTTCGGTAAGGCGCGGCACTGTTACAAGGTAACAGGGTTCAGTATCTTCGCTAACCTGGCTCTCGCTGCGCGAATAGCCTAGCTGACTGGAGCGCAGGCGCGATAACGCCAACGGCGTACTGCCCGTTTTCCAAATTTTCAGGCTGCCTTGGAAAATGGCGCTGGAATTGAACTCCAACGACAATGGAAAATATGTATTGCCGATGGCTTCGGCCCAACGCGATTGCCTTTCTCCCTCAGGCCAATACCGCGTAGACAATTGATCTGTCATGAAAGGTCCTCAATTTGTAGTTATTATGAGGGCGGCACCAACGGTGAATGCCGTCGGTGCCGTTGTTACACAATCCTTTGTTAAAAATCCCTGACGGTCAATGACCGGGAGTCAGTTCATATGTGGCCGAGGGATCCAGACTGACCCGCCAGCCCGGTGGAACAACGATGTTTGTGGTCGCTTCCTCAATCACACAGGGACCTTGAATAATCTGCCCTACTTCTATGCGGTCGCCGTTGTACACAGGCGTGTCCTGCCAATCGTCTTGCGCATTGAACAGCATCGGACGATGACCAGCCGGAATCGCGGCCGTTGCCTTGAGCGGGGTTGCAAGTTCAGGCATTGGTGGACGCTGTAACCGCGCGATCACCGAGCACTCTAGATTAACTAGTTCGACCGGGCTGTTAGGCTCACTGAAGGAAAACAGCGCCTTGTGCCGCTGGTGGAAGGATTCGCGCAGGGCCGCCAGGCTGCTACGGTCGAGCCGGTCGCAGCTCAGTTCGACGCTGCACTCGTGGATCTGTCCGAGGTAACGAATCTCCAGGCTGTACTGGCATTCAATACGATTGTCACCACCGAAACCATCGTCTCGCAGGTTCGTCATACCACGCTCGCGTAACTGCTGCAGGGCCTGGTTTAGTTGCTCCAAATCGACGAACTCGTCATCCAAACGCATCGGCAAAGTAGTCAGCTGATCATAGCGGATGTCAGAGAGAATCTGGCCGAAGGCGCACAGCCCCGAAGCCACCTTGGGAATCAGCACAACCTTGCTGCCGATTTCCTCAGCTAGTCGCATCACGTGCATGCCCGCTGCACCACCGGCACCGATCAGGGCGAAGTCACGGGGATCATAACCACGCTCAATGGACACGCGGCGGATACCACTAACCATGCTCAGGTTAACCAGGGTAATGATACCGACGGCCGCGCGCTCGACACTGATACCCAGCGGTTCGGCAATTTTACTGCGGATCGCATCGATCGCGGCTTGTCGATTTAGACGGATGCTGCCACCGAGCAGTGCACCATCAGCCAGATAACCGAGCGCCAGGTTAGCATCGGTTACAGTCGGCTCGACCCCACCCTTTCCATAACACACAGGCCCGGGGTTAGCCCCGGCACTGCGTGGACCGACCTGGAGCATGCCGAAGTCGTCAAGGTGGGCGATCGAGCCACCGCCGGCGCCAAGGGTTTCCACCTGAATCATTGGCACGCCGATACGGTAACGGAGGAAGTCGCTGTCTTTGCTGAAGTTGGTGCGACCGCCTTTGCTAAGAGTGATGTCGAACGAGGTACCACCCATATCGACGGTGATTACGTTGTCGATACCGAATGGCTGGGCCACGCACAAGCCGGCTTGCGGGGCAGATGCCGGACCGGAGTTGATCGCGTTGACCGCCCGCTCACGCATTACCACGCCAGGAGCCAGACCTCCGTTGGACTGGAAATAGCGGGTAGGCTGCTGCGCGCCCAGCTCCTCGAACAGCGCGTCGATGCGTTCGATATAACGACCCATCACTGGGCTAAGGTAGGCGTTGACCACGGTTGTCGAGGTGCGTGTGTATTCGCGAATCTGCGGGAACACCTCGTGGCCGCTGCAGACAAATACGTCAGGTAAAGCCGCACGCACCATAGCCATAGCGCGCTGCTCGTGACTAGGGTTGCGCACCGACCAGACGAAGGAGATCGCCACCGCCTGCACCTGTTGTTCGCGGAAGTAGTCGATGGCGGCATGAATCGCCGCCTCGTCTAGCGGGCTGAACTCGCTGCCGTCACTGATAATACGCCCGCCGATTGGACGGCGCAGGTGGCGCGGCACTAACATATGCGCCGGTGGATAAGTGGCGTCATAGCGATGGCCATCTTCTTTGTGGCCAAGGCGAATTTCCAGGCTGTCTTCATGGCCATCGGTACACAGCAGGCCCACCTTGACCCCGGTCTTTTCGATCAGTGCGTTGAGCGCCACAGTCGTCCCGTTGATGCACAGATCGCAGTCGGCAATGATCTCGGCTGGTGTACGGCCGAGGGCATCGGCGATTTGCGCCAGACCGTTGCGTATGGCCAGGGTGCCGTCATGTGGGGTGGACGGCGCCTTGAACAACTGCACGTTGCCCTGATGGTCGGCGAGGATGAAATCAGTGAAGGTGCCGCCGGCATCGATGCCCAGGCGATATTGTTGTTTGCTCATTTTCGAATTCTCTGCATTGCTCAAAGGGGCTGTGCTCAGTGCGCGGCTCGGTGTGCGTGGGTTGCGGCTTCATCGAGTTGGCCGTTGCCGTCAATCACTACGCCGTATTCAAGGCGCGCGCCGTCAATCGAGACCAAGCCGTTGCGCACATCGGCTAGAACCGTGGCCAGCGGACGACGTAGTGGGTCGCCATAGCCACCACCGCCCGGGTTGACGTTGATTACGCGCTCACCTGGTTGTGCGGTCAGCAGAGTGTTCTGGATGTAATGGTCTTCCTCACCGTCGACATGTCTATGGATCAAGCGGCCGAGCTTGGGCTCGAGCAGAACATTCTTCGCCCCTGCCGCACCGGCGGTAGGCAGCTGCCGGCCCTCACCGAAACCGACCACGGTCATGGCGTGCTTCAGCGGCTCGAGCTCCAGGCGAGTACCAGAGCCACCGCGGAATTCACCGGCGCCACCACTGTCGGTCATCAGGCTGTAGCGGTGTATCAGTACCGGATAGGAGTACTCAAGCAGTTCGATATCGCCGGACATCAGCGCGCCGAAGCAGCACAGCGGGCCGCAAGCAGGCCAACCATCCATAGCCTTGTTAGCGCCAGCGCCGGAGATGACCGAGGCCAGCACCATGGTCACATATTCATCGTTGTTGTTGCGTGGGTCGTGCCCAGCGATATTGATCCCGCTGGCATGCCCCCAGGAGGCGGTCACACGCTCCGGAGCCGCCTGTTCAAGGGCCAGACGCACGGCATCGGCGAGGGTTTCCATCGGAGTAGTGGTGCAGTTGACGTGCGGTGCCGGCTCCTGGGCGTTGCACAGAGTACCGGACGGGCCAAGGTCTACACTCACGCAGCGATAGAGGCCTTCATTGTAGGGCGGTGGCACCTGGGCGAACATCATCAGTCCGAGGTAAACCCCGGAGATCGAATTGCCCGCGTAGGAGTTGATGAAGTAAGGCACCTGCGGCGGGCTCTCTATCAGAACGTGCGCCTCGTCGCCGCGAATTTCCACCTGGGCAGTGATCGACAATTCTCCCAGACCATGACCGGAGTCTTCGAGAATGGCAGTGCCGCTGTAGAAACCGTCTGGCACATCACGCAACAATGCGCGCATATGACGGTCTGCCATATCTTTCAGCTCGGTAATGCACGCTCGGACCTGGTCGACGCCATAGCGATCGAGCAACTCGATCAGGTGACGCTCGCCCACGCTGCAAGCACCGTACTGGGCATTCAGATCGCCTTCTTGATAGGCGCGGGCGCGCATGTTGGTCAGCAGCAGGTTGATTACGTCTTCCCGGCGCTGGCCCTGGGCCCACAACTTGACAGGCGGGATGCGCAGGCCCTCTGCGTAGATTTCTTTTGCGTCCGGGTTGTAGCCGGCCGGTACCGGGCCGCCAATATCGGTCAGGTGGCCCTTGCAGACCGTCCAGAACACCAGCTCGCCCTTATAGAACACCGGTTTGTACATGCAGCAGTCGAGGATATGACTGCCCATGTAGGCTGGATCGTTATGATAAATAACATCGCCCTCGGCAATCTCATCACCGAAGAAGCCAGCAACGCATTTCATCGCTGGGATAAGCGAACCGAGATGAATAGGAATGTCCTGGCCTTGCAGGATCATTTCCGGGAGGTGATCGAAGAGTGCGTTGGAATAGTCGTGGGCGAGGTTGAACACGCTCGAGCGACTGGTCTTTTCCAGCGTCAGGGTCATTTCTCGCTGGGCTGTTTCGAGCGCACCGCGCACGACTGCCAGGGTGATCGGGTCTACTGTGTTCATGGGTCACCACAAATCTTGTTTTTGTCTGGGGAGGCGTGACGGATGTCTTGCCCACATCGCTAAGCTACGCGCGGGCCTAGCGGCTGGCTTGTCTTCAAGCGCACCGTTTTTTGGCCTGAAGTGAACTGTTTCTACTGGTGCATCTACTCAAGATCTAATGCCGGGAGGCCGGAACGCTGCGATCGGGTAGGAGGCGGCCTCACGGCCGCCGTCCTCCCACACCACCGTGCGTACGGTTCCGTACACGGCGGTTCAGGCCATGCGGTTAAGCCGATTGATCGTATCCAGTATCGAGACCAGTCAAAGTCTGTCCCATAGCTTCTTCGGCAGCGCCTGATTCATATGCGGCGCTCCTGAGTTCCACCACGGGCCTCGGCCATTGAAGGCCGACTTGCAGGCACGCTCCTCGCTCAATCCCAGGCGCATCAGGTTGCGCGCCCTCGTAGAGGGCTGCTTCCATTGCCGCCAGATGACACAGCGAAGTTTGTGCCTGACCCAGCCATCCAGCTCTTCCAGTGGACGCTTGCTCTGGCTGAGCTTGAAGTAGCCTGCCCAGCCTCGCAGCACCGGGTTTACCCGCTCGATGACATTCGCCATCTTGTGGCCCCGCACCCCTCGCAGCAGTTCCCTGAGACGGTCGCGCACACGGCGCAGGCTCATGGTTGCCACTCGCAGTCTAGGCTGCGAGTGCCAACTCATCCCATACCCCAGGTAGTCGCATTTCCACGACCCAGCCACGCGACTCTTGTCCCGATTCAGTCTCAGTTTCAGACGGTGATTCAGGAACCGCTCGACACTGGCCAGCACTCGTTCGCCAGCACGCGGACTACGGACATAAATGTTCGCGTCATCGGCATAGCGCACGAAGCGATGGCCTCGCCGCTCCAACTCACGGTCGAGTTCATCGAGCAGGATGTTCGACAGCAGCGGCGAAAGCGGGCCGCCTTGCGGCGCCCCCTCCTGCCGATGGCTGACAACCCCGCCCGACATGACGCCCGCTTCGAGGTAACGGCGGATGAGTCTGAGCACCTGTTTGTCTTCGACATGGCGCTCAACACAGAACATCAGGATGTCGTGGTTGACCCGATCAAAGAACTTCTCCAGATCGAGTTCCACGCAACACCTATGACCCGCCGCCACATGGGTGCGGGCCATCTCGACAGCCTGGTGAGCGCTTCTGCCCGGACGGAAGCCGTAGCTATAGTCCGAGAACAGCGGATCGAAGATCGGCGTGAGCTGTTGCAGCAGGGCTTGCTGGATCAGGCGATCCACGACACTGGGAATGCCCAGTTGCCGCATACCGCCCTGCGGTTTGGGAATTTCGACCGCCCGCACTGCCTGGGGATGGTATTCACCTGCCAGCAGCCTGACCTTCAGGATGGGCCAATACTGTTTCACGTAGCCTGCCAAGTCGGCGACCGTCATGCCATCGGCACCCGGCGCCCCCTTGTTGCTGACCACGCGCTGATACGCACGCTTGAGATTGAGCGGCGCAAGCACCCGCTCCATCAGCGTGTCCGGCTCCGCGTTCATCCACGTCACCGACGCCGCCGATACCTCTGCGCTGTCAGGCGTCATCCTCGGCCTCTGGCCGGGACTCGGGGTGACAGTCTTCTCTTGGAGAAATTTCTGCATTTCGGTTATCGACGAGACGCTGACGCCTACTGGCGGCATGACCTGTTCGGCCCTTGATGGCGTGGTTGACCGCCACTTACTACGGCCTCGGCTGACTTCTGCACGCCCATCCCGTCGCCTCTCGACAATCGGTAGCACAATGGCAAGCGTACAGATCTCCCAGGGTAATTCGCGCGACCTTCCTGCTTATGCCTGTCGGATCTACGTCGCAGCGTTCCGTGCAAGTATCGGGCTTTGGCGATTATGGCCACCTCACCCCGCTGCGCCGCCTCATCCGCTTCCTGTTCGTCAGGCCAGCATTTTGTCTCGGGCTTCCTTCAGATTCGCAGTCGCCCGCGACACCCTTGCCTTCAGCTAACACTTCCCCTTGCCGGGTGTGTAGAGGACTTTCACCTCCAAGTCGCCAGGCTCACCACCACAGTGAACCCGACAGCGCCAGTCACGGCGCTACGCGCCATGCCTGGCGCACCATAAAAAAACGCCAGCACATGGCTGGCGAAAATAGGAGCGTGAGTGGTTGCTAGGGGCGCTTATTGCCTCAGAAGTAGTAACCGATATTGGTATACAACTGGTTTTCCCAGCGTTCGCTACCGCCGGCGCCCAGGCTCTGGGTGTAGCTACCGCCACCGATGTAGGGATCGTGCTTGCCGTGCAACCACTCGACGGCGATCCATAGGTCTTTCAGCGAGAAAGATGTGCCAAGGATGAAGCGCTGGGAATCCTCGAAGCTGGACTCATCCTTGTCGAACAGGCTGTAGTTACCGTAAACCTTGACACCAGAGAGCCACCCGAGTGAGCCAGGAATGTCATAGCTGAGGTCGGCTACATAGAGGTTACCCTTGGCGGCAACGTTAAAGGTGCCGTCGAAGCTGCCGAAGCTAACCAGCTTGTCTCTGCCGGGATTCTCCGGGCTCATGTCCTGGCGAGTGGCTTGCAGTTGCACGCCCCAGGGGCCATTCTTGCCCGAGTAGTGGACTGCTAGGGCATTTCGGCGGCCGCTATCACGACTGTCCTGGTTCTGCAGCGTCGAGGTCAATGCCGAGGCGCCGATCTCCGACTGCCAGCTCCCAAGCTTTAGGTTGCGGGCCAGACGCCCGACTAAGATGTCGCGCTCGTGGTTATCGCTGCCGTCGACGACGTAGTCATCTGCCGTAGCAACACTGGTTGCATAGGTCCGCCCGCCGCGGCTTGTACCTTGACCCTGATCAGCCGGGCTTAGGTAGTAAGCGAGTTGGAAGTTCCAGTCATCCTGCTGCTGGATGTATTTAACACCAAGGTTCGCAATGTCTTCCAGGCCGATCACGCTGCCCAAGGTCAAGAAGAAAGTGCTGCCGGCATAGGGCAGCAGGCCGAACGGAATCTTGTTTAGTCCCACCTGAATCTGACGCGACTCATCGAACTTGTAGCCGATCCATGCATATTCGGCGAAGGCGATGTCACCGATCTTGTCGGTATAGTCGAAAGGGTAAGCGTCGCCATAGAAACGGTATTTAGCCGCGCCGATCCAACTATCGGAGTTGTAGGTAGCGGTGAGAAAGGCAGTATCGAAACTCAGCTTCTCGATATCCCGGTCGGGGTCGTAGTCGATACGCGCACGCACGGCGCCGCCAATGTCCAAGTTGTCATTGATAGCCACCGCACCTGCGGGTAGCGCGAGCGATGCCAACAATGGAAGTAATATGAGAGTTGCTTGTGGGTGCAGGTTGATCATTTTCATGAATTGGCTCTTAGCATTGTTAGTCTTTTTTTCAGCTACGCAGCACTAAGCCGCTGCGGTGTTGCGGCTTAGTTTTGGATCGGGTTTGGTAGCTGCAGCAAGTTGCCGGAGCCGAATACATCGGCCCGGTGGGCGCCGATATTGGTTTCAGCTGCAGCTGGTGCGGACAAACCAGCTGCGTTTGGCGCTGTTGAGTAGCAGCCAGTAGCTGGCGAACGCGCAGACAAAGGTCACCGGCGCTGAGAAGGTCGCCAGCGTTGCTCCGCCGAAATTCAGCAGCACTATCCCCAGGCCAGCGGCAAAGAACCAGGCGATCAAGCCGCACGGGTTGAAGGCGTTGACTCGTTCGAGAGCGAATTCAATATTGCCCTCGAACAGCTGGGTATATTTCGGCGAGAAAATATGCGCCAAAGCGATCGCTACCCAAGCCACTACAAAGATGCTCTGGTATGCCAGGGCTTGCAGAATGTAGCTGAACACATTGAGCAACATCATTGTGTAGACCACGATGCCAACTACTACGGCCCATGCCATATAAGGCACAGCCGCCAAGCCAAAACGGCCGAAGAACGCATGCATGTTGCTAGCGGCCATGAAGAAATTTGCGGTATTGATACGGGTCTGGCTGACCCAAACGAACAACAACCCCCAGATACCCATCAGCTCGACAATGGCCAGCACCACCGAGACCTCAGACAGGCCGCCCTCTGCGGGAATGGTGGCGGCGAGAAAGATGCCGACCAGACCGTTAATAAGAAAGGTGAAGATATAGAATGGTAGGCCGAAGTTAAATTTAGCGTGGTAGCTGGCGTCCTGCTTACGACCGAAGCGTGCGTAGTCCCAGGTGTACATCATGAGAATCCACACTCCCATGAAATAGGTGAAACAGTCCCACCAGCCATTACTTACTGGCCCGCTCTCAGGCCCCATTTCCAACCAGGCAGAACTGTAGCCGTATTCACCGACGGCCATCGCTACTACGGCAATCAGACCAATCAGGTAGAGCGGCAGCAGCACGCCATTGAACTTATCCAGCCAGGTCTGCACGCTACCGAACACCAGTGGCACGCTGTATAGCACCACTATTAGGTAGGCTTGATTGAGCGTGATGTCGGACACGTAGTGTTGGATAGCAATGGCGATCACCGAGCCTTCAAACACGCTGTAGTAGATCGCCGTGGCGAAGAAAATCAGGGTGGCCAGTGCTGCGCCGGCGCGTCCGAATAGCACCCGGGAGAAGAGTGCGACCGATAATCCGGTCTTAATGGCGTAGCGGGCAATGACCCCGTTGATGGCCGCATAAGTTACGACCGACAAGAGTAAGCCGATTATGGCATTCATCGTACCAAAGCTCATTGCCAGGGTGGCGGACACCACCAGCCAAAACATAGCACTGCAGATGGCCCACCAAGCCATCGTCAGTGAGCCTTTGCTCATGCGGTGTTCTTCCGGAACCGCGACGGTGCTGTAGTCGATACTATCGACCTGTTTTTTGATGTTTCCGGCCATGGCTCTTCTCTTGTTTTTGTAATGAGTGGAGTCATGATCATAAGTACTTCAGGCGGGCGACCACTTGCTGCTGAGCGCACTCTCTTTTGTCATACCTGAAGCTTCTTGCTCTCTGGAAGATGGCCCACCCAGACGAAACTCCTCCAGCGGAAAGCGATGAGAAAATCTCTCAGGCTGTCCAAGTCAGAATAAAAGACCTCAATGACGCTATGGCTTACATCTCTTTCCGAGAGAGCGTTATTAGCGAGCGAGTCACCTAACAACACCTACACTCAGCGTGATAGCCAGACAGACAACATAGCGCTTAAACGTTTCAAGCCAGTAGGACTACAAGCAAAGCACTCAATGACGGGCTCGAGGCCGATTCAATCTCGGCACAACCACCCTAAGCCAGCAACCAGCACTACATGCTACAAGAAGTCAAAACCGGGTACAAAACCGGGTACAAAGAATAACGAAAACAACCAGAATGCCTAAGCTCAAACGCTCAAGCATCAGACTTACCGCATAACGTGTAAGTCAAAAAATTGTCTTTCCCGCACGTCAACTCTATGTTTCAAATGCATTAGCCCTGAAACCCGCACGCCACTTGAGTATGCACGCATAGCACAATTCTATAGGTATTGCAACACATTCCTTTAGGGCTTCAGATCACTTGCTGCAACTGCGGCACGACCTCGAACAAGTCACCCACTAGACCGTAATCCGCCACCTGAAAAATCGGCGCCTCTTCGTCCTTGTTGATTGCCACGATGACCTTGGAGTCTTTCATCCCGGCCAGGTGCTGGATGGCACCGCTGATGCCGACGGCGATGTACAGCTGCGGCGCGACGATCTTGCCGGTCTGGCCAACCTGCATGTCGTTGGGCACGAAACCGGCGTCGACCGCAGCGCGCGAAGCACCGACGGCGGCGCCGAGCTTGTCGGCCAGGGCATACAGGTGCTTGAAGTTGTCGCCGTTCTGCATGCCGCGACCGCCGGAGACGACGATCTTGGCCGCGGTCAGTTCCGGACGATCGGACTTGGCCAGCGCCTCAAAGACGAAGGCCGAGATGCCGGCGTCGCCGCCAACGGCCACGGCTTCCACGACAGCACTGCCGCCTTCGCCGGCCACCGGATCGAAACCGGTGGCACGCACGGTGATCACCTTCACCGCCGCCGAAGACTGCACGGTGGCGATGGCGTTACCGGCGTAGATCGGCCGCTTGAAAGTGTCGGCGCTTTCCACGGCGATGATTTCGGAGATCTGGTCGACGTCCAGCTGGGCGGCGACGCGCGGCAGGATGTTCTTGCCGTTGCTGGTGGCGGCGGCGAGGATGTGGCTGTAACCCTTGCCCCCTGCTTCTTGAACAAGAGCAGCTACCAGCGGCGCAACGTTTTCCGGCAGCTGATGGGCGAAGGCGGCGTTGTCGGCCACCAGCACCTTGGCCACGCCGGCGAGCTTGGCAGCCGCTTCGGCGGCGGCGCCACAGGCGGCACCGGCAACCAGGAGGTGGATGTCGCCACCGATCTTCTGCGCAGCGGCCACGGTGTTGAGAGTGGCCGGCGCCAGGGCGGCATTGGTGTGTTCAGCGATAACCAGGATAGTCATTTAGATTACCTTCGCCTCGTTCTTCAGTTTCTCGACCAGTTCCGCCACCGACTTGACCTTGATGCCGGCCTGGCGGGCAGCCGGCGCTTCGACTTTCAGGGTCTTCACGGTGGACGCGGTGGCAACGCCCAGGGCGTCCGGGGTGAGCACCTCCAGCGGCTTCTTCTTGGCCTTCATGATGTTCGGCAAGGAGGCGTAGCGCGGCTCGTTCAGACGCAGGTCGGTGGTGACGATCGCCGGCAGGTTCAACGCCACGGTCTGCAGGCCGCCGTCGATCTCGCGGGTCACGTTGACCTTGTCGCCCGCCACTTCGACCTTGGAGGCGAAGGTGCCTTGGCCGAAGCCGGTCAGCGCGCCGAGCATCTGGCCGGTCTGGTTGTTGTCGCTGTCGATGGCCTGCTTGCCGAGGATCACCAGCTGCGGCTGCTCCTTGTCGACCACGGCCTTGAGCAGCTTGGCCACGGCCAGGGAGTTCAGCTCGTCAGCACCCTCTTCCTTGACAGCCTCGACCAGGATGGCGCGGTCGGCACCGAGGGCCAAAGCAGTACGCAGCTGCTCTTGCGCCGCCGTCGGGCCGATCGACACCACGACGATTTCACTGGCAACGCCCTTCTCTTTCAGGCGTACGGCTTCTTCCACGGCGATTTCGCAGAAGGGGTTCATCGACATCTTAACGTTGGCGAGATCGACGCCGCTGTTGTCCGCCTTGACGCGAACCTTGACGTTGTAATCGACCACACGCTTGATCGCTACGAGGACTTTCATAAAGGCTCCATGGGAAAAATTGCCCCGGCAAGCTGGCTGGCCGGGGCATGGCAGGTTCAGCGTTCACCAAGCTGTTCGATGATGCCTTGTGCCTTCAACTCGGCCAGGCGCTCATCATCGAGACCCAACTGGCGCTTGAGCACCTCATCGGTATGCTCACCCAGCATCGGCGCGGGGCGCAGGTACTCGACCGGTGTGCGAGACAACTTGATCGGACTGCCGACCGTGACGAAGTCGGCTTTCAAGGGATGGGGAATGTTGACCAGCATGTTGCGCGCCAGTATCTGTGGTTCGTCCAGCGCCTGGGCAATGCTGTTGATGGCCCCTACCGGTACGCCCTGCGGGTGAATGCGCCCTACCCACTCATCGGCGAGCCCTCCGAGAAAGTGACGCGACAGGATGGCAACGATCTCCTCGCGGTTGCTGACTCGGTCGGCGTTGCGCGCGAAACGCGGATCTTTCGGCAGCTCTGGCAGGCCGATGGCGTCGCACAGTGCGACGAACTGTGAGTCGTTGCCGCAGGCAATGATGAAGTCGCGATCACTGGCGCGAAACACCTGGTACGGCACAATGTTGGCGTGGGCGTTGCCATAACGCCCGGGCGGCTTGCCGGAAGCCAGATAGTTCTGGCTCTGGTTGCACAGTGTGGCGACCTGAACATCCAGCAACGCCATATCGATATGTTGACCAAGCCCGGTCTTTTCTCGGCTGAGCAGCGCAGCTTGGATAGCCACCGTCGAGTACAGGCCGGTCATCAGGTCCGCGAAGGCAACGCCTACCTTTTGCGGGCCGCCACCGGGCAGATCGTCGCGCTCGCCGGTGATGCTCATCATTCCACCCATACCCTGAATGATGAAGTCGTAACCCGGTTCTGCGGCGCGCGGCCCGGTCTGGCCGAAACCCGTCACCGAGCAATACACCAGGCGTGGATTGAGCGCAGCGAGGCTAGCGTAATCCAGCCCGTACTTGGCCAAGGAACCGGCCTTGTAGTTCTCGATCAGTACGTCGCAACTGGTAGCCAGGGCCCGCACCATTTCCTGCCCCTCGGGGCTGGCGATGTTTAGCGCCACCGACAACTTGCCGCGATTGGTGGACTGGTAATAAGAAGCCTCGCCGGTGGACTCGGCGTTCTGCCCCTTCATCCATGGCGGCCCCCAGCCACGGGTGTCATCACCCGCGCCCGGCCGTTCGATTTTGATCACTTCGGCACCCAGATCGGCCAGAGTTTGGCCGCACCAGGGACCAGCCAGAATGCGGCTCAAGTCGAGCACGCGATACCCAGTCAAAGCACCCATTTCATTTCACCTTTGCTTGCGCGCACTTACACACGCTCCATCACCATGGCGAGGCCTTGGCCCACGCCGATGCATAGGCTCACCACAGCGTAGCGTTTGCCGCTCTGTTGCAGCGCGCGAGCGGTGCTCAGGGCCAGGCGCGCACCGGATGCACCTAATGGGTGGCCGACGGCGATGGCGCCACCGTGTGGGTTTACCCGCGGGTCGTTGAACGCAACACCCAGACCTTTCAGGCAGCCCAGCACCTGGCTGGCGAACGCTTCGTTGATCTCGATAATGTCCATATCCGCCAGGCTGAGCTGCGCGCGAGCCAATGCCTTATGAATAGCCTCCACCGGGCCGACGCCCATAATGCGCGGGGCCACACCCACGGCGGCGGCCGACAGAATGCGCGCCATCGGAACCAAGCCGTGCCGTTCGCCCGCCGCGGCCGAGCCAATCAGCAATGCCGCCGCGCCATCGTTGACGCCTGATGCGTTGCCGGCGGTAACCACACCACCTTCGGAGAGAGGATTCAGGCGAGCCAAAGCGATCAGGTCCGATTGCGGGCGCGGGTGCTCGTCCTGCTCCACCACATTGGGTGGCGTCTTGCGCCCGGTGGGCACGCTGACCGCGAGCAGTTCTTCCTGAAAGAAACCTGCGCTACGTGCGGCTTCATAACGGGCCTGAGAGCCGGCAGCAAAGACGTCGGCCTCAGCACGGGAGATGCCGTACTCCTGAGCCACGTTATCGCCCGTTTGCGGCATGCTGTCGTTGCCAAACTCGGCGACGATCTTCGGGTTGGGAAAACGGGCGCCAATGGTACTGTCGAACACCGTCAGTTCGCGGCTATAGGCCGCTTCTGCTTTAGCCATGACAAAGGGTGCACGGGACATACTCTCCACCCCGCCGGCGACAAACAGTTCGCCTTCGTTACAGGTCACTGCGCGGGCGGCATCGATCACCGCCGCCAGACCACTGGCGCACAGGCGGTTAACTGTCTGCCCAGGTACGGTCACGGGCAAGCCTGCAAGCAGTGCGGCGTGACGCGCGATGTTGCGGCTGTCCTCCCCTGCCTGGTTGGTATTGCCCAGAATCACGTCCTCGATGGCTTCGCCAGGGATGGCGTGGCGAGCGAGCAATTCGTGGATCACATGGGCGGCGAGGTCGTCTGGGCGTACCGAAGCGAGTGCGCCGCCGTGGCGGCCAAATGGCGTGCGCAGTCCCGCGAAGATGTAGGCGTCGAGCATGGGAAAATCCTAGCGTTGAGGTTCAGTCGGGAGTGGTTCGTTGTGACGCAATGAAAGGCCCAAGGCGGCCCGTCGCCGCAGCCAGGGACCCGGCCGATAACGGGGATCGCCCGTCAGTTCGGTCATGCGTTCAAGAGTGGTGAGCAAACGCTTGGGCCCGACACTATCGCCCCAGGCCAGCGGACCTTGCGGATAACCAAGACCACGGCGCACGCCTTCATCCAGGTCATCGACACTGGCGATACGCTGCTGAACGATATCGCCCGCCAGGTTGACGATCATGGCCAGTACCCTTTGGGCCACAAAGCCGACACTGTCATTGATCACACTGACGCCCACGCCATCGCGGCCCAACAGCGCATGGGCGGCATCGCGCATGTCGGCATGGGTAGCGGGATTTAGCATCAGCGTGCGGTAGCGGGCGATATCCAGCAGCGGGTCGATGCACACCGTGCGCTCAGGATCGGTGCCAAACAGGCCGACGGCGCCGGTGGCATCCAGACCGTAAGGTGCCAGCAAACACAGGGCCTCGCTGCTTGGGACCGTGCCCTCTTCGACCCGCGCGCCCACCTGCTGAAGAAGCTCGGTGAAACGTGCACGATCCTCGGGGTTTTCAGTGCCAAGCCAAACCGGCGGAAATGCTTCCAGCGCAGGTACTGCCTGTGCGGCGGGTGGATCGATCATCTGGCCGTCGGCGTATCGGTAAAACCCACGCCCGACCTTGCGCCCGACGTAGCCGGCATCCAGCATCTGGCGTGTTAGCGCTGCAGGCCGATACCGCGGTTCCTGGTAGAACTGGTTGTAGATCGACTCAATGACTGGATGGGAAACATCAAGAGCCGTCAGATCAAACAGCTCCAAGGGCCCCATGCGAAAACCCAGACCCTCGCGCAGGATACGGTCTACCTCGGCGGGTTCGGCTACGCCTTCCTTGAGAATTTGCAAAGCCTCAGTGCTATATGCACGGCCGGCGTGATTGATGATGAACCCTGGTGTGTCCTTCGCCCGAATACCCCTATGCCCCATGCGGGCAGCCAGGGCTCGGAGGCTGTCGCCTACCTGCGGGTCAGTCGCCAGACCATCGATGACTTCCACCACTTTCATCAGCGGCACAGGGTTAAAAAAATGAAAGCCAGCGATGCGTTGGGGAAGTCGGCAATTGCGAGCAATGCTGGTGACGGAGAGCGATGAGGTGTTGGTAGCCAGAATGCAGTCATCGGCAACCACGGCTTCCAACTCGGCGAGCAAGCCCTGCTTGGCGTCGAGGCGCTCGATAATGGCTTCCACTACCAGGTCGACGTCGCTCAGTTCCGTAAGGGCGCTCGCCACTTGCACGCGGGAGAGCGTGGCCAGCGCATCGGCGTTGGCAATCTTGCCTTTGTCGACCAGCTTGTCCAACGTGCCTTTCAAGCTTTCGCGGGCGCCCTGCGCAGCGCCTTCGCGACTATCAAACAGCGTGACGCGAATGCCCGCCTGAGCGGCGATCTGAGCAATACCTGTACCCATGACTCCGGCGCCAACAACCGCCATCCGGTTAATTTCACGTGTCATCGCTCATTCTCCTGAGAAGATCGCTTTGCGTTTTTCCAGGAAGGCTTGAGCGCCCTCTTTCTGGTCGCTCGAATCGAATAGCAATTGGAAGGCCTTGCGCTCCAACACCAGCGCGCTCTCCAGCGGCAGGTCAGCACCGGCCAGCATCACTTCTTTGATCTGCGCGACGGCTAGCGGCGGCAAGGCGGCGATTTCAGTGGCCAGCTCTAGTGCACGGACAATGGTCTGCTCGTCGCCCACCACTTCACTCAGCATGCCCATGGCCAAGGCTTGCTGGGCCGAGACCAAGCACCCGGTAAGGGCAATGCGCATTGCCTGGAACTTGCCGACCGCGCGGATCAGACGCTGAGTACCGCCGGCGCCCGGCATCAGGCCGAGTTTGACTTCTGGCTGGCCAAAGCGCGCCGACTCGCCGGCGACGATGATGTCGCAGTGCATGGCCAGCTCACAGCCGCCGCCAAGGGCGAAACCATTCACTGCAGCGATGACCGGCTTGGGGCAGCGGGAGATGGCTTCCCACAGCAGCTCGGTATGGCGCAGGTACATTTCAATCGGGCGCGCTTGGGCAAACTCGCGGATATCGGCTCCGGCCACAAAACAGGTGTCACCGCCGGTAAGTACAATCGCCCGCACCTGCCCATTGCGAGCCAGTGCCCGAAAGTGCTCGGCGAGTTGTTCACGCACCGCGCTATTGAGCGCGTTCTTGGCTTCTGGCCGGTCGATGCGTACGACGGCAACGCCGTCTTCTCGAATTTCCAGGTTCACTACAGATTCAGGTTCGTGACTCATACCCACCTCTAAACACGTTTCGCTATACGAAATTGCATTTCGTATTTACGAGATATCATAGGTAGGGTCGCGAATTCATGTAAATCAGAAATCTGAACTATTTTATTATTTCTTTATTAATCAATATATTATCTATCTAAAAATGAGCGTTTTGCATTTCATCTCGGCTCAAATATAATTTCGCCTGACGAAACGTACTTTTATTTGCTTGCAATTTCCAAAAATGAGGTTCTACCATGGCACGCAACAAAGCGGATCAGCAGAAGGCTGAGAGCAGCACTGGAGCGGATGAAATCGCTTTACTGAAGATGGGCATGCTCGACCCGGCCAGTGCGTCGAGTGAGGACGAAACCAGCGGCCAGTTCGTGACTGCGCTGGCACGTGGGCTGGAGCTGATGCGGTGCTTTACCCCGCGCGACAACGTGCTGGGCAATCAGGAACTGGCGCGGATGACCGGGCTACCCAAGCCGACCGTGACGCGCTTGACCAACACCCTGATGCGCCTTGGCTGCCTCAAGCGTGAGGTGCACTCGGGCAAGTACCAGCTGGATGTCGGTGTGCTGGGGTTCGGCTACGCCATGCTGTCGAATCTGTCGATTCGCTCGGTGGCGCACCCGCTGATGGAAGAGCTGGCCAATCACGCTCAAGCCGCAGTGGCAATGGCGGCCCGGGATCGCCTGCAGATGGTTTACCTGGACGTCGTTCAGGGCCAAGGCAATACCACGATGCGGCGGCAGATCGGCAGCTACTTGCCACTGGCGCAAAGCTCGGCGGGACGCGCATGCCTGGCGGCGATGCCAGAGAGCGAGCGAGAGTTTCTCCTCGACCACATGCGCCAACGCGAAGCAGCACAGTGGCCGGTGATCCGCAAGGGCCTGGATCGCGCGTTTCGCGATTACACCGATTACGGCTTTTGCCTATCGATCGGCGAGTGGCACCGCGACGTCAACTCAGTCGCCGTGCCGCTGTTACACCCGCAGTTCGGGTTACTGACCTTCAACTGCGGTGGACCGAGCTTCCAGCTTCCACGGGACAAGCTCACTGACGATATCGGGCCTCGCCTGATCAACATGGTTAACAACATCGGCGCCGCCGCTCGGTAACCCTTCAGGGTGACGGTGCACCGTACTACATCGGCCCACTTCCGGGCCCAGAGGAGCGCACATGATCCGTGATACCGAAACCCTGCAGATTCTGCTGGATTCTCTTCGCCAGTTCGTCGGTGAGGTACTGATTCCTCGGGAAAACGAGGTGGCTGAAACGGATGCGATCCCTAAGGACATCGTCGATCAGATGCGCGAGATGGGCCTGTTCGGGTTAACGATTCCGGAAGCCTATGGCGGCCTGGGCGTGACTATGGAGGAAGAGGTAAACATCGCCTTCGAGTTGGGTCGCACCTCACCGGCTTTCCGTTCCTACATCGGCACCAACAACGGCATTGGCTCAATCGGCATTTTGCTTGACGGTACAGAGGAGCAGCGCAACCAGTACCTGCCGCAACTGGCAAGCGGCGAGCTGCTCAGCTCGTTCTGCCTGACCGAGCCAGATGCCGGCTCCGATGCGGGCTCGTTGAAAACCAATGCTGTGCGTGACGCTGACAGCTACATCCTCAACGGTACCAAACGTTACATCACCAACGCGCCACACGCGGGCATTTACACGGTGATGGCCCGTACCAACCCGGAAATCAAAGGCGCCTCCGGTATCAGCGCCTTTATCGTTGAGCGCGGCACACCCGGCGTGTCGCTGGGCAAGACGGACCACAAGATGGGCCACAAAGGCGCCCATACCTGCGACGTGATCTTTGAAAATGCGCGAGTGCCCGCCAGCCAGTTGATAGGCGGCGTCGAAGGCGTTGGTTTCAAGACCGCGATGAAGGTGCTGGATAAGGGCCGCCTGCATATCGCTGCACTGAGTGTCGGCGCAGCCGAACGCATGCTGGACGATGCCCTGCACTATGCGCTGGACCGCAAACAGTTCGGCCAGCCCATCGCGGAGTTCCAACTGATCCAGGCGATGCTGGCTGATAGCAAAGCCGAAATCTACGCGGCCCGCTGCATGGTGCTGGATGCCGCGCGCAAGCGCGACGAGGGCAAGAACGTCAGTACCGAAGCCTCCTGCGCGAAGATGTTCTCCACCGAGATGTGCGGTCGTGTCGCCGACCGCTGCGTGCAGATCCACGGTGGCGCCGGCTACGTCAGCGAGTACGCCATTGAGCGCTTCTACCGTGACGTGCGGCTGTTCCGTATCTACGAAGGCACCACACAGATTCAGCAGGTGGTTATCGCCCGTAACATGATCCGCGAAGCGCAGCGGTGACACGGCACCTGCTCTGACACCAGTTGGGCTCCAGTCGCGCCGAGACTCAATAGCGCCACATCCTGGCTTCAAGGTAGTTGTTCGACATGAGTGCGTGTTCCACTGGTGTGGTCCCGAAAGCCTCAGCCTGCGAGCTTCCCGTCAACCTACCCCCAGATGAACTGCGGGGTAGCTGCACGAAACTGGAATTCCAACTACGCCACAGTAGGTCGCACAGCACAGTGCAGGCGCTGCCAGCGGCAACGATGAGGCTATAGGGAAAAGTCGAGCTGGCAATACCAGCAAGATTCACCTGGCGGTGGACGCCCACGGCTTGCCCATCGAGTTTGAAATCACAGGTGGCCAAATCAATGACTGCACTCAGGCACCCGCGTTGATTTCCAAGCTCCCGGCGGCAGAAACCATCGTCGCGGATAAGGGCTATGACAGCGAGAGAATCCGGGAGCAGGTTGAGCTACAAGGGGCCAAGGCCGTGATCCCGAGAAAGCGTAACTCCGTGAAAGGCAACGCGGATCTGGACAGAGGTCTTTACCGCAATCGGCACCTGGTGGAAAACGCCTTTGCCCGGCTGAAGCATTACCGGGCGGTGGCATCTCGATTCGACAAGCTCAAGAGAAATTACGAGAGCGTGGTGGCCATGGCCTGTGCCTTCCTATGGCTACCCATGTGAAATGGCAACAGCCCCTAGCGGTACTTAGCAACTGTTGATCGCCGGTGCGCCGGTAAATGGCGGGCTGATTGGAGAAATAATTTCTACATATAGGCGATTTACAGCGTGTTTATCGCCTTCTGTATCTCTCCTATTCTCTCTCGACTGCTCTGCTGCATTGATTGGCTGAGCCCGGACTGACCGCATGGTTAGCCCTAATCGCGCTAAACCCAACCTGAATAGAGGATCACTCCATGCCCGTTGTACGAGTCAGCTGGTTCGAAGGAAAAGACCACGCCGCGAAGGAAGCTGTCGCTGCAGAAATCACCCAGAGCATCGTGAAAAACACCGGTACCGATGCCAATTACATCTACGTCATTTTTGAAGACGTGGCGCCATCGGATTGGGCCGGTGCAGGCAAGCTGTTCGGCGACGATCCGAAGAAGACCTAAGGTCATTCGGCGTTAATGGCCAGTGGGCTGCAAGGAGTGTTACATCTTCTTTGCAGCCCGGGCTTGGCTCTTTTGTGCTGGGTAGCCGGACTCCCAGTCGACCTGCTCAAACTGTTCGACCAGAAAATTGATAAATGCCCGCACCTTGGATGCCAGGTGTTTGCGGGTTGGGTAGACGGCATAAATACCCAGTTCTACCGAGCGATACTCCGGTAGCAACTCCACCAGATCACCCCGCCGAAGATCCTCACTTACCATAAAGCTTGGCTGCAGCAAAATGCCGCCAGCAGTCAACGCAATAGATCGGCATGTATCACCGTTATTGCAGCGAATGACCGAACGCGTGTTGACCTTATGCTCGCCATCGGGCCCGGTAAAACTCCATTCGTTCCCACTGGAAAAGTTGCTATAGGCAATCACCCGGTGCTCGGCCAGGTCTTGCGGCACTTCTACTGGTGCATGGCTTTTGATGTAGCTCGGGGCTGCACACAGGCGCATCCGCGTGCTGGCAAACCGGCGCCCCACCAGTGAAGAGCTTTCCAACCGGGCGATGCGCACCGCGACGTCATACCCCTCCTCCACCAAATCGACCTGGCGATCGTTCAGGCTGATATCCAGCTCAATCTTCGGGTTTTGCTCCAAAAAGGCAGTCCACAGCGGCGCCAGGTGCAACACACCAAAACTCACCGGCGCATTGACCCGCAGCACGCCGGCAGGCTCATGGTTGCCCGAAGAAACAGCGCTTTCCGCCTCCCCCATCAACGCCAGCACTTCCCGCGCTTGCTGGTAGAAAACCCGTCCTTCTTCGGTCAGTGATAAGCGTCGCGTGGTGCGTTGCAGCAGGCGTACGCCCAGGCGTTCCTCCAGCGCATTTACATGCCTGGAAACGGCGGCCTTGGACATTTCCAGCGCATCGACGGCACCGACAAAGCTGCCCTTGTCGACCACGGCGCAAAACACCTGCATCTCCAACGCGCGATCCATTATTGCCTCACTTATCGGAACTATAAGTCACATTAAATCATGTTTATCTCGTAAATCGAATCTTTAAACTGGATCCCATCACACACAGCACGAGGCAAAAGACATGAACATTACCCTTATCGGTACCGGCAACATGGGCTCGGCTTTCGCTCAACAGTTGTCCCAGTTTGGACACCATGTTCGTATCACCGGCCGTGATCTGGACAAGGCGCACGCCCTCGCCGCGCAGCATCAAAACGTCGAAGCATTCGCCGCTGATCAGGCCCTTGGCCAGAACGAAGTGGTGATCGTCGCCACTGCTTACCAGGACGCCTTAACCGCGCTGAAAAGTCTGGGCAGTCTCGAAGGCAAAGTGGTCATCGACATCACCAACCCGCTGACAGCCGACTACATGGGTCTGACCATCGGCCACAGCACCAGTGCAGCGGAGGAAATCGCCAAGGCGCTGCCAGGTGTGGAGCTGGTCAAGGGCTTCAACACCCTGTTCGCCCAAGTGCTGGCCAGCGGTCCCACATTTGCCAACGAGCAGCAAGGCAGCGTGTTCCTGGCCAGCGATAGCGCACGAGCCAAACAAACCGCCGTTGCTCTTGCGCAAAGCCTGGGTTGGAAAACCGTGGATGCCGGCGGTTTGGTAAACGCGCGTTATCTGGAAGCGTTGGCCGGGTTGAACATCTACCTCGGCTATGGCGCAGGGCTCGGCACGCAGATCGCGCCGGTCTGGCTCAATCGTTAATTCCCACTTACCCAATGCCTGGCGCCACGGCCGAAACAGCTGTGGCCCCGGGCAACCCACACTCCCCGTATTGGAAAACACCCATGACCGCCGCTAGCCGCACCCTCCCCTATGCCGCCCTGGTACTACGCCTAATCCTTGGCGTGATGTTTCTCGCTCATGGCCTGACCAAGCTGCTGGTGTTCACCCCGGCCGGCACAGCAGGTTTCTTTGAGTCCGTTGGCTTCTCCGGCTTTCTTGCCTATCCGGTCATTGCCTTTGAAGTGGTCGGCGGCCTGTTCCTGATCCTTGGTGTACTCGCTCGCTGGGTAGCGGCCCTAGCCACCGTGCAACTGCTGGTGGCAGCAAGCGTGCACTTCGGTAATGGCTGGAGCTTCACCAACGCCAATGGTGGCTGGGAATACCCGGTCTTTCTGGCATTCACTGCACTGGCCTTGGCGCTGCTGGATGACGGAGCCTTCGCCTTGAAACGTTCAGCACGTAACTAACCGCTCGCTGCTTTCGGCCAGGTTGCCTTTGCCGGGTTCTCGCCAAACTTGGCAAGGGTAAAATCCAGAAAGCTTTTCAGCCTTGGTGTCATGCCCCGGTCCGGCGTACGCAGCACATGAAAGGGTCGAGTGGGCATGGGATATCGAGGCAGTTGGACGATCTATCCGCTTGGCTTTCAAGTCTTAAATAAACAAGGTAATCCCCCGGCTTAGCCGAGGGACTCCTTGAGGTTGACCGTGTGATGCGGTCATCAGGAACCTTCTATCTCGACCAAGAGATAGGGGTACCCAATGAGAGATTACCAAAGCCTTGCTCACACGAAGTGGGACTGTAAGTACCACGTTGTATTCATCCCGAAGAGGCGTAAGAAGGCGATCTTCGGAGCGATCCGCAAGCACCTGGGGGGAGGTGCTACATGAGTTGGCGAGGCAGCGTGAGTGCCGGATCGTGGAGGGTCACTTGATGCCAGAGCCGAGCCCGAACGATAATTTCAAGATGGAGCCGGACTAATGCGACGCGTCGTTCAGCCGACGCGTATCCGGACTTTCAATCCGTAATTCACTAACCCACCGACTTCAGTCGGTGGTTGTTTAGTGCTACCACCGGCGTAGACGAACTGATGATTGATGCGCGCATCTACGACCCGACGGCGCGTTGCCGTTCGTATCAACTGGCAGCGGAATCGATTGGAGATCTGCTCACTCACTGACAGCGTGCGCGCCGGTGACCTTCAGGTCACCCGTGCGGAACACACGTGCCAGGTAGTCAAGGGTTCAGAGGATATCGTCCACCACGCCGCCATCGACCCGCAGCGCAGCGCCGCTGGTGGCTGACGCCTGGGTGGAGCAGATATAGACGACCATATTGGCGACCTCATCGACCGTGGCCGCACGTTGAATCAACGAGGTGGGACGGTGGGTCATGACGAATTCGGCAGCGACGGCCTCCAAGGATTTGCCGGAGCGGGCAGACTCTCCTTTGAGCAGCTCAGCCAAGCCATCAGACAGTGTCGGGCCTGGCAGCACGCTGTTAACGGTTACGCCGCTGCCGGCCACACGTTTGGCCAAGCCACGCGACAACGCCAGTTGCGCCGTCTTGGTTACGCCGTAATGAACCATATCGGCCGGGATATTTCGGGCTGACTCCGAGGAGATAAACACCACCCTACCCCAACCTCGTTGGACCATGGCTGGAACCAACGCGCGGCTCAGGCGAACACCGGACATTACGTTAGTTTGCCAATAGTCTTCCCAGCAGTCGTCATCGGCCTCGAAGAAATCGGCCAAACCATAGATGCCGGCGTTGTTGACCAGAATGTCGATGGTGGGAAGCGCAGCTGTAAGAACGCCAACGCCGTCGGCATTGCCCAGATCAGCCGCGACTCCGCTGAAGGTGGCCTGCGGTACCGCTTCGCTCAAACGTGCCAGGGCTTTTTCGACCGAGCTGTCACTCCGCCCGTTGATGATCACGATAGCGCCGGTGAGCGCCAGGCCATGGGCAATGGCGAAGCCGATGCCGCCTGTGGAGGCAGTAACCAAAGCGGTCTTGCCGGCAAGATTGATGTGCATGCGTATTGACCCTCTAGCGCCAGGTAGTACCCGGCAGGTTAGATCGGTTGCTGAATAGTCAGCGGTCTTGTCCGCCGGCTACTGACTGGCGGTGTCAGGTCCGGGTAAACCCATCAAACGGATTCATGTACACCGCGCCAAAGGCATCCAGGTGCTTGCGCGTCGGCGCGTCTGGGTTGCCATAAACTAGCAGGCTGGTGATTTTCACCAGCTCGAGAAACTTTTCGCCGAACGGCGCGAAGGTTTCTTCAATATGGTTAACGACAGCATCGGCACGGTAACGCTCGATAATGTGCACCTCAGTGCGAGCCTCGTTGACGCTGTATTCGTACATCAAGGTGCCAGGCTCTTCGCTCGTAGCGGCGACAATCTTGGCAACCAGCGTTTTAAATTCAGGGAAGTCTTCCGGAGCCAGGCTTAGGGTAAAAATGCTGATGACTTCGTCTTTCATGGGGCGTCCTCACAGAAGTAAATGACCAACCCCATGCGATAGATGCAGAGGGTTGCTGAGTCAGCAGCCATGCTAAGGTAGAGCAGCAAGCTGATAAACAACCTTGAAATCACAGATAGGTAGCGTAATTTGCTACCAACTCTTGCGCCTAGGAAAACGGCAATGACCTCCGAAGATTCCTTCAGCGGCATCCATATTTTTCTCGCCACCGCCCGCTCTGCGACCTTCACAGAGGCAGCCGAGCGCCTGGGGCTGTCCAAGTCGGCCGTAGGTAAGGCGATTGCACGGCTGGAGGCACGGGTGGGTACCAGCCTGTTTTATCGCTCGACCCGCCGCTTGTCCCTGTCTCCGGATGGCGAGGCCTACTTCACCGTGTGGTCCAATGCGCTGGAGGAGATCAAGGCCACCGAGAGCAACCTCGGCAACAAGTTAGGCGTGCCCACAGGGCGCTTGCGGGTGGACATGCCGGTCGCGTTCGGTAAACAGGTGGTACTGCCGGTGCTACTGGAGATGAGCAAACGCTTCCCGCAGTTGCAACTGACCTTGACCTTTAGCGACCAACTGGTGGACCTGACGGAAGAAGGTATCGACCTGGCCATTCGTTTTGGCAGCGTCGACAACGTCCCCGGCCTGGTGGCCAGACGCCTGACGTCACACCGCTGGGTAACCTGTGCAGCGCCGGGTTATCTGGAAGAATATGGTACGCCGTTGACGCTCGAGGACATGGGCCAGCACCGCAGCATCGTCGGCTATCGCCGCGGCAGCCTAATGCCCTGGAAAATGGCCCAGGCCGGGCAATCCTTGAAGTTCTCGCCACCACCGACCTATCAGTTTGACGATGCCGAAGCGATGATTGAAGCCACGCGAGCCGGCCTCGGTATTTGCCAGATGCCGCTCTGTCTATTTGAAAAGGACATCGCCCAGCAGGTTGTTGTTACGGTACTCGAGCCCTTTGAACCGGCGCCTGTCGAGGTCCACGCACTATGGTCGAAGAGCAATCATCTGCGGCCCAAAATTCGTTACCTGGTCGACGAGTTATTGAAGCTGTATGGCCACAGCTAACGGCAGAACGGACAGCTACTGCGCGACCTTGGCGCGGGGTTGATCAACGCCAGCCCCATTAACTCAGGGTGCCACTCAGCAGCCATAGCGATGAGCGCGGACTGATCTGTAACAAAGCCAGGGAGCCCCCAAATACTAGAGCCCGCCGACCAGGGATCTACTCACCAACCTGCGTTCTGGCCAGGCGCAGGGGGCAATATTGGCACCTTGATGTGTAGCTCAGCGCTCCGGCTGGCAGCGGCCTGAAGAGTCGACAAGTGACCGCCAATTATCCCGGTTTTCGAGATAGTTATTCACCAATATCTGAGTTTATCTCCAAAATCGAATCTATAAACTTTGAGCCATCCCCAGCCAATCAGTGCGCTGTGGGTAGGCAGGTCAGTGAGCGGCGCACACGCTTTGCAACGCCGATCAGTCCACCTCTTGCTGCTGCGGCCCCAATATCTAAGCAGGATTTCAACCATGAGTCTGGCCTATCCAGTGTTGTTCGTGTCCCACGGAGCACCAACCTTTGCCATCGAACCCGGCCAGGCCGGGGCACGCCTGGCTGAGCTAGGCCGAGCGCTGCCACGGCCTAGCGCCATCGTAATCGTCTCTCCTCACTGGATGACCCGTGGGAGCGTGCGTGTAGGCAGCAGCAAGGCGCCGGAAACCATTCACGACTTCGGAGGCTTTCCGCAAGCACTGTATCGCCTGCAATACCCTGCAACCGGCAATCCTGCATTGGCCGAGCAAATCTGCAACCTGCTTTCCCGCAATGGGATTGCCGCAACTACCGAATCGAATCGAGGCCTGGACCACGGCGCCTGGGTGCCGTTGCTGCACCTATTGCCCACTGCGGATATCCCGGTGGTCCAAGTGTCCATGCCCCACCCGCTCAATCCATTGGGTGCCTGGCAGCTTGGCCAGGCACTCAAGCCGCTGCGCGATCAGGGCGTGCTGATCATTGGCTCCGGCAGTCTGACCCATAACCTTTATGAGTTCCGTAGCAACTACGGCGACCCGGCTGAGTACGTAGCGCGTTTTTCCGACTGGATCCGTGACGCCCTGCAAGCCGGTGACCTGCCAGCGCTGCTCGCCTACCGCCGCAATGCCCCGGAGGCCGAGCGTGCGCACCCCAGTGAAGAACATTTGTTGCCGCTATTTCTGGCGCTCGGTGCCGCAGGCGAGCACTACGCCGTGGATGTGCTAGAGGGCGGTGTCGCCGACGGCGTACTGGCTATGGACAGCTACCTGTTCAAAAGCCCAACCGCCACTCAGGAGATTACTCAAGCATGAACCTGCCACTAGCCATTTCAGAACTGCAGCAAGAACCGCAATCCGGCCTTGTCTATCGTCGGGTAATCCGTGCTGCTGCCCCTCGTGCACGTCTCCTGCTATTGCATGGTGTAGGCGGTAATGAAACCAATCTGGCAGGCCTTTCCGGCTTTATCCCAGAAGGAATTGAAATATTGCTGGTACGCAGCCGCCTGCAAATCGCAGCTGAGGGCTTTGCCTGGTTTCAGGTAAATTTCACCAACGAAGGCCCGGTGATCGTTGAAGAGCAAGCGGAAACCAGCCGCCAGAAACTAGTGGAGCTTGTAACTGCCTTACCACAAATGCCTACAGTGATAGCTGGCTTTAGCCAGGGCGGTATTCTCAGTGCAAGCGTCGGGCTTAGCGCCCCTCATTGCGTGCTAGGCTTTGGCTTGTTCAGCGGCAGAATTCTCCCTGAGCTGGCACCACACATTGCCAGCGCTCAAGCATTGAGTTCGCTATCGGCGTTTATTGCTCATGGCTATGGTGATAACAAGCTCCCCGTGTCTTGGGCACAAAAAGCGGATGCCTGGTTGCACCAACTGAACGTGCATCATGAAACATACCTGTACGACATGGGCCACGAAATCACCAATGAAGAAGTGGAAGATTTCATTCAGTGGCTGAAGCCTGTATTGAACATCGCCTGAGCGACCTTGATGGTGAACTCCCGCAGTAAACTTACGGAAGTGGATCTACTTCTTAAAGCGTTAGCCAGCCCCCAGCGCCGGTTGATCCTTGAGTGGCTCCGTGACCCAGAGAAACACTTTCCGCAGCAGGAACATGCATTCCTGCTCGGTGTGTGTGCCGGCCAGATTGAGCGCAAGTGCAAGTTGGCCCAATCGACCGTGTCCGATCACTTGCGCACGCTGCATCGCACAGGATTGATTACTTGCCAAAAGCTCGGCCCGATCCATTTTTTTCAAACGCTGCGAATACACCATCGAAATGCTGGTGAAAACATTGAAAGCGATGCTGTAAAGGGGATTTGAGAGCTCTGCCATGACTATTCGCGAGGACACATTTGCATCCATCGATCTCAATTTATTGGTGGTTTTTATGTGTATTTACAAGGAACAAAGTATAACGTTAGCAGCCAAGAGTCTTGGCGTAACACAGCCAGCCGTAAGCAATTCGCTGGTCAAGCTACGTGACAAATTTAATGATCCGCTCTTTACTCGTTCGGGCAGGGGTATTGTGGCAACACCGAAAGCGAAAAAAATTGCTTCTGAATTATGTCCAGCGATGAGACTGATTACAGCCACACTAGCATCGAACTTTAGATAATCCTCTTTGCAGCAGAGCACTATTGGCCTGCTCTAACCTCTCATGACTGGCGGTGTCAGGTGGACTGACAGATGACTGGAGTCTATGTCGCTGGTGGCATCATGTTATGCCGACGCAAGCTGAACATTCCTGTCTGTAATTGAGCAATCATCTGATGGCGAACTCTCATGGTTTACCGTCGCCCTTTCGATACGTATCAATAACACCAGCCACATCAAGGCCAAAGCCCAGCATTGGGTGTAATTGCTCCGCGGAAACAAAGCAGCCATCACCGGAAGTGCTGAATGGCTTGAGGCGGTCAACTGCCCGGCAGTGCAATTGGACGAGGCAAACTCGACAAAGCCTCCGCCTCCAGGCCTGGCACCATCGGCCGCAGTTGCCCGGGGAAAAAGCCGGTGCTGTCCACATAGAGCAGTACCGACTTGGCATCGCGCCAACCGACATAGCCCATCAACGCCTTCTGGTCCCAGCCACTGCGCGTGGCCCAGGTGGCAAAGCCACGGCGTAGGGAGTGGCTGCTATACAACTCGGCGGGCAATCCGGCCGCTTTCAGTACCGCCCGCAGCAGCGGGATGACGCTGTGCGGGTGCAGGCCCTGCTCGCGCAGGTGACCCCAGCGGTCAATGCCGCGGAACACCGGACCGCGGGCGATGCCGGCGACACAGATCCAGTCGTTGTAGGCCTGCACCGGGCAGAGGCGGGCCAGCGCCGGCGCACTGTAGGTCTGTCCCTGGTTGTCACGGTCGCCCTTGCTCCACGGCAGGAACAGCTGCATGCCCTCCCCCGGCCGTACCTGGATGTGCTCGACCTGCAGGCGGCACAGTTCGTCGCTGCGAAAGGCGCGCCAGAAGCCGATCAGCAGCAATGCGCGATTACGCCAGCAGCGCAACAGCTGCGGCAGGTCGCCCTCGTCCAGTGCTTTCTCGCCCGCCCGCTCCAGCCACGCCACGCACTGCTCCAGTTCGCGCAGCTGCAGCGGTTCGGCCTGCTTCTCCGGCTTCGGGTGCAAGGTACGAATGCCCTTGAGGATCTGACGAACCAGCGGGGTCTTGGTCGGATCCGGGAAGCCCTGGCTGACATGCCACTGCGCCAAGGCCGCCAGGCGCAGCTTGAGGGTGTTGCTGGACAACGTGGCGGCGTGATCGACCAAGTAACGCACGATGGCATCGCTGGTCGCCGGCAGAAAGCCGCCCCAGGCGACCTCGAAGTGCTCGAGCGCTTGCCGGTAGCTGCGCCGGGTGTTGGGGCGGGTACCGGCCTGCAGGTACCGCTCGATCTCGTGGCTCATCGACGCACATCCCCTTGATGTACTGGTGAGCGACTGCCAAACGACGAAAAAATCGCCTCACCTTGGATAATTAAAGATTATCCGACCTTATTTATTGGATAGTGGAAATATAATACGTTGGACGTATCATATATTACTGATCAGATGCCGTTGATCGACGAGCCCACCCTAGACCCCAGTAGATTGGCGTTGAAGGCTCAGGAGGCGGCCGCAGGCTTTGTTGCCAGCGGCACCGCCGAAAACACGGTACGGAGCTATCGCAGCGCCCTCGCCTACTGGTCGGCTTGGCTGCACCTGCGCTACGGCGTTGCGATGGGCGATGCGCCTGTACAGTCGACTGTAGTCATTCAGTTCGTGGTGGATCACCTGGCGCGCCCACTGGCAAATGGTGCATGGACCTATCTGCTACCGCCGACCATCGATGCCGCGTTAGTCGCGGCACGTGTGAAGGCAAAGCCGGGACCTCTGAGCTACAACACGGTATGTCATCGGCTTTCGGCACTGGGCAGGTGGCATCGCTTCAACAACTGGGAAAGCCCAACTGAAGCACTGGCAGTGAAAACGCTGCTGCGAGATGCGCGAAAAGCCCAGGCGCGCCAGGGGGTAGTTGTCCGCAAAAAGACGGCAGCTGTGGTGGAGGCTCTGGAGGCCATGTTGGCGACCTGTACGGATGGCATTCGCGGTACTCGTGATAGCGCCCTCCTCCTGATGGCGTGGAGTGGCGGCGGGCGTCGTCGATCCGAGGTGACCGGCCTGCAGGTCGACGATGTGCGCAAACTGGATGAAGACACTTGGCTCTATACGCTGGGCGTCACCAAAACAGACACCACGGGATCCCGTCGCGAAAAACCTCTGCTGGGTCGCGCTGCACACGCGTTGACGGCTTGGCTCATCGCCGCGCCCGCCGATACCGGTCCGCTTTTTCGGCGCCTCTACAAGGGCGGCAAAGTCAGCCCGTTCGGACTATCGTCTGATCAGGTAGCACGGATCGTTCAGCGCCGCGCCAAATTGGCTGGCCTCGACGGCGACTGGGCCGCGCACAGCTTACGCTCGGGCTTTGTAACGGAAGCGGGTCGCCAGGGGGCCCCATTGGGTGAAGTGATGGCCATGACTGAACATCGCAGTGTCGAAACCGTTATGGGCTACTTCCAAGCCGGAGTGCTGCTGAGCAGCCGCGCCTCGATGTTGCTTCAACCCCTGCCCGCCCCATCAGGCCCAACCAACCAGCCTGACTAGCGGTCGACGCACCGCGTCGGAAAATGCCGCGCACGCGTGTCCTATTGAGAGGTGGAGCTCCTGGTTATGAGTCCATTGCACGGTAGCGGAATTGATGCGCAACCCCAGCTGGGCACTCGCAACTCCGGGTGTAACCAATACATGACCGCATGGCGACGCCCAAGCAGCCAGCATCTCAGCATGCTTCGTCTACTCGGGTAGTTAAGCAAACAGCTGGCGGCCCTGCGCTAGACAGCGAAGGCTCCGTCGCAGGGGCAAGATAGTCAAGTGCTTACCAGTCGCTGTGGCCTGCGCTCGCCTTATGAATACGCCTGGTCGGCAGGTGCGCTTCAAATACCCACACTGAAAGTCTTACCAGACTCGACCCTGTGCTTGCTGCACAAGTCGCGAAGCTTTTTTTCCGAACCGTCAGGATGAATTTGTACGAGCACGCCATCCTTCGCCATTATCAGTGAATGCCCTGCGGCAACCGCACGCAGATACGCAGCATTAGTGGCGACGGCGGCCAGCTTAGGAATCATTGCCTCTAGTCGGTCTATTTCATCATCACTGAGTTCGCTCATGCTCTGTTCTCTGCTCCTGCCAGCCTGATGTCGATGCTGCCCGTAGAAAAGATATCCATGAGCGACCCTACGCCCCGATCACAGGTAAGTCGATCCCATTTTTGACGCACACAGTGAAGCCTCGACTTAGCCGCTCAGCACTCCACAGCGTACGTGCAAATTCGAGTCGATGTGACAGCAGCCTTGATGTGAACAAACCATCGTAGCCGTAGCAAGATGAGTGCATTCGCTTCTAAGCATCTGAGCCCTCTTCAGGTGGACAAAAAATGCCGTCAGCCCTTGGAAGGCTAGACCGCCAGCTGTCACCGGGCATGATCCGGCACATGTACAGATCGAACAGCGGCGCGGTAAAAGCGGCGCCGTTGTGGGGCGGCGACCAGATCATCCCTTTGCTAATCAGGGAGTTGCGAATTGAGGTGAGAGATCGGCTTGTACGGCCCAGGGATGCCGCAATGTCGCCCGAACGATGAGGCCCCTCCCCAAGCGAAGCCATGGCGCGCAAATAAATGTGTTCTGCCACGGTCATTCGGTCGAGTCTTACCCTAAAAAAACCTTCGTCCAGAGCAGCAATAACGTGCCCGGACGCCTTCTGGACGTCTGCAAGCGTGATGTGGTTATTCTGCCCTGCGTCCCAGACATGACTGCCCCACTCTTGAATGAAATAAGGGTAGCCGCGTGTGAGGTGAGCAACCATGTCGGCCGCTTCTGAGTCTACAGTCACGCCCTCGGCCTCCGCTGGTTTTACAAAGGCCAGACGCGTCTGGTGTGGCTCCAGCGAACCGACCTCTAGGTAGTCGAAGAGGCGCTTCGCGTGGTTTTTCACATGTCCAGCAGGGTGTCGGAGTTGTGGGAGGCCTGCACCGACGAGGGCAACCGGCAAGATCAATCGCGAGACGCGATGCAGCGCTGCGATAAGCGCGGCGAGCTGTTCTTCTGCTACGTTTTGCAGCTCATCCACGAAAATAACAAGGACGGTGTGAGCTGCTTTGGCGGCTTCACCGAGTTTAGTCAGCAGGGTTGTAAATTCCTCCTCGAGATCACCTTTGCCCGCCAGAGCTGCCTCGGCTTCGTAGTCAATACCGACCTTGAGATCGCTGAACTTCGGCTCCAAAGCCTTGGCAAAACCGGCTAAGGCTCGCAGTCCAGTTATCGCTGCGTTCTTGGCAGGTACGATACAGCTCAGCCGCAGCAAGGCGAGACGGAGCTGTGGCGCGAGTATCGCTGGCAGAGAGCGATACTCGGATGACTCAACGTAGACGGCGAGATTGCCCGAGGCTTCGGCATCTCGCAGCATCTGGTTCAACAGTACTGTTTTGCCGACACCCCGCACCCCAACCAGGATTACGCTTTTGGCAGGTCGGCCCACGCGAATTCCCCCGATCGACTGACGGACCCGCTCGCGCAGTTGATCGCGACCTGCCAGCTCAGGTGGAGGCGTACCAGCGCCAGGGGAGTACGGATTGCAGACGGGGTCCATATGCACCCGCGTTAATAGGAATAGCGAACAGCGGGAATGGGCCGATAAACAGCTAAATCCAAGCTTTTCACCCCGCCATCACCTGCATACCCGAGACTCGGCAAATGTTGGTCCAGCTGGAGTTACCTATCAAGCCAAGCTGCCTCCGTCATTGAAAAAAATCATCGCGAGCGACCCGTCCGAAATTGCCTAAGTCTTCGTCGACGTCGATGAACATGGTATTCACCATCCGCGCGCTCTTCAGGTCGGCCATTGTTCTGAAAAAAAGGGTTCGCAGAGATGGACCTCATAACGCTCACCATCATGAACCGAGCCGAATCCCCAACTGCCCTGAAGGGTCCCAAATTGCAACCCATATCCTTCAACACGCGTACTATCGCCGCAAACATCACAAAGGACGTCACTGACGCATTCGAACTGTTCCGCCGCTGTGATTTTCATTGAGAGGCTCCTTTGGGTCCAGTGAATCAGCTTGCTGCAGCGAGCCTGCGACCCGCCAGCATCACTCCGGTAACCGCCTGTACGGTCAGGCGTCGCCAACGCCTGGCACAGGCGGACCACAATGAGCCCGGATCCCGCCCTATCTCGCCATGCGTACCTTTCGGCATGGCCTGTTGTACGGTCGGCAGATCGAGTTAATGGCGGACGCCATTTTGTGCAGCATTTGCGGCGCAGATAAGACCGCACTTGGGGCAGTGCTGATCGGCGACAGACGATCCAAGCTATCCGTTCTGGACGAACTAGCAAATTGCATGTGCGCGATGCGCGCCACTGATGCCATGGCGCTGACGTGGGCGTCTTTAGCACTCCTTCAAGGCTTGCTCCAGTCAGCGACCCCTCCTTCAAACAAGACGCATCGAAGAGCAGTAAATTTGTTGCTTTGCTGCAGCCAAGGTGTGGCGGCAGTCTCTTTGAGAGTAGGTATGGCCCGAGGCCGTCTTAAAGTCGTAACCCATGACTCGCTCGTCCTGATCATAGACCCTAACGAGCTCTATGAGCATCTCCATCGTCCAATTACCGGATCCATTCAGCCGCGATGGCAACACCACCTGAACTGCCTCAATCAGTGTTCCTTCAGCGCGTTTCACTAGCATCTGCTCGAACTCATCCTCCGTTGGAATCAAGAGCATCGTCCTCCATGCGGCTGCCTTCTGGCGGCGGTTAATCATCACGTAAAACCAAGGGCGATGATCATCGAGCTCGACGAATCGCCACATCTGGGAGTCGTCTCCAAACAGCGCTGGATACATGATTTCAGCGCGCTTGTACGTAATAAACATCAGCACACCCTCTTTTAAGCTGTATATAGCATAGCTCCAGAAGCACTAAAAAGGCTTCATCGTTCCTTTTGCGAGACAGCAAATGGAACTGAATGAAGCGCTTGGTTTGGTGATCAGGAATCTACGTATTTCGAAGGATATGCCTCAGGAAGGGCTTGGGCCTAGTCAGAGCTATATCAGTGCGATCGAGCGCGGCAAATGGAAACCATCGATTGAAAAGGTTGAGCAGATTGCTGAGATCATTGGCATTCATCCCCTAACGCTTCTGTTCCTGGCTTATCAAAGGCAAACACCCGAACTAAAACCCGAAGACTTACTGAAAAAAATCCATCGAGAAATCACGAGCTTGAAGGGTTGCCTGAGACTTGAGTAGGTTCGACATGGAATCGAATCGGCAACCGATCCCAAAAAGCATTTGATCGCAACGTCGCCAGTTGCTCTGCTGCCCGGCGCGCGGGCTTTCTTGCTCGCAATCAACAGCGAGCATGAATTCAGTCGCGAATAGCCACTGCATGAATTCGAGTGATAGACCTCGCCCATCGCAACAAACATCGATGACACGTGCTTAGCGTGACGCAAGCCTTGAAGAGTCACGCCTCCACTGATCCGGCAAGGCTACTCCCCAAGGGACCTTCGGCAGGCGTTCCATGCTGTTCCGGAGGGCCTGTGCACATGCGATGTCTAACCCTTCGAGGGCGCCTGAGATAGCGACACGCCGACCATCTGCTCTTGATATGGGAAGTGTTCGGTACCGCCGTTCTGAATGGTAAGGTGTGATGTCGGCCATTTTGCCGCAGGGAACAGGGTATTGAACGGAACATTCTTTCCCGATTGCGGCGGGTGCTCCAGCAGGCAGATCTGCCCAAGGGACGCTCTGACGCCTACGAACACTTTTCACCGTAACAGTGATCCTACTGTCGGGCTAAATACCTCTAGCTTCCGCAAACGGCCAGAAGCGGACGGTACAACCCGGATTGCGACTTCAACACAGTTCCTGCCAGAATGTCGTTCGGCTCGACCTGCATCGCGTCTAGCGCCTTTAAACGTTGGGGGCGGGTGTTAGCCGGAAACGAACCGAGGTCAGCCAACTGTTGCCGACGCTAGAGCGCAAATACGTTGGTAAGAGTTCGCGTCGCTCGATCCTGCAAGCATCCCACAACGAGGTGACATGGGATGGTCGGCGTATCCAGTGTGAACAAGCTCGCCCGGTTTGAGGTGAGCAGTACGATCGGATCAACCACAATGTTGCAGATACAGAAGCCGCGCACTCTTATCGAGTGCGCAGAAATAACGGGCAAAACAGGCGCAGCAGCCCCAGCCGGTAGCTCAGCGTTATGGCCGTTGCTACGGCGGCGACCGGCAACAGGGTGAGCCAGACCAGCACCGCCATCGACGGATGGTCAGCCTTGAAGCAGCACACAGCCGATACCATCAGCGCCAGCCAGCCCAGGCTGCGTAGATAGTCCGGCGCAACCTCGTCGGCGCTGAACACCTGGCGCCAGTGCGCCGGCAGGGACAACGCCAACCAACTGGTCGCCAAGCCCATGCTGGCGGCGGCACCCAGCAACCACAGACCTGCATTACTCATAGGCCACCCCACCGATGCGAGTCCGGTCCGCGACCTCAACCGGCCTTGCCAGACGACGCGCGGTGAGTAGCGCTATCAGCGCGCAGGCCAACAGGCTCAGATCGACGCCGGCCACGGCCCAGTAGGGTTCAAGCAGCATCCTTTTGACCAGGTGGTCCCCCGTGGTGATCCAGTTGAGCAGCACCGCAGCGACGCAGAGCAGCGCCAGGCCGGATTGTGCCGCGCCTGGGCCACTGGTGCACTACGCAACAGCGCATGCAGCAAACTCAGCAGCCAGGCACCCCAGAACACCCACTTTTCCCATTCGCCACGGCCAGGCATGGGCTCAGGCAGCAGCCGGTTGGCCGCCAGCATGGCGACCGCTGCCAGCAGCATGCCGGTAACCGTGGTGACTGCCATGGCGTCAACCAACCGACAGCCCTGCAGCCCGAGTCGGGCGTGCTCCTGCTTGCGTATCTCGACGAAGAACACAAAACCGCTGGCGATGCACACACAGCCGAGCAGACCGCCCGCCACGTACAGCCAGCGCAGCGCCCAGTGTTCGAAGTGCTGCAGGTGCAAGCCGGTGAGAAATTGATTGACGGAACCAACCGGGTCACTCGGCGGGTCGTTGCGCAGTAGCTCGCCGGTACTGGCCTTGAAGTGAATGCCCTCCCCGACCAGCGCCACACGATCACTGCCGGCGCGGTAGATGCTGACGTAGCCGTTGGCGTCATTTAGATGCTCGATAGTCAGCAGCCCGACCTCTCCCGGCATATCGCGCGTAGCCCAGATGCGCTTGGCCTCGGCCACCATGGCATTGGCGGAGGCCATCTTCGCGGGCACACCGGCCTCATCATGGGGCAAGCCGGTATGCGCCGCCTCGATCACCTCATGCCGATTATGCAGCGGTTTGAGCAAGGTCCCGGAGACCGGGAAGTAGTACATCGACGCGAAGATCACCAACCGGTGAAGGCAAAAAAGAAGTGGAACGGCAACGCCACCACGCCAGTCATGTTATGCAGGTCCAGCGCGCTGCGCTGGGTCCGCTTGCGCGGACGGAAGGTGAAAAACTCCTTGAAGATCTTACGATTGATCATCCGCTGGGTCCTTTGGCTGGTTGGGGATACCAAACTCGCCACCAATGCTCAGCACGGGATCTCGGTGGGTGGTGTAGGCATAGAGCGAGACCATGGGCATGGTTTCCGGCGCCGGCAGGTCGCCGATTACCCGCCCTTTGGTTGCCGCCATATCCACCGGATGCGGTTTGAGATCGGCAAATACCTGTTTCAGCAGGTTGTTGTAGGACGGCATAGGCTGCGGCTCGAAGCGCGTATCGGGGATCGCCCAACGATCGATCTCGCGGTCGAACACCGACAGTGCACCGAAAAAGAAGACGACCATCAGCACGAAGCCCAGCACCAAACCGAACCAGGTGTGTACCCAGGCCATGGATTGGCGAAAGTTGTTCAGCATGGCTCTGCTCCTATCCGATGATCATGCGCTGCAGCTGCCAGGCAACAGCCAGCATCAAGACGCTGCCGAGCGCCAGTACCATCGAGACCCGCCACAGACTGGCTGCGGAAACAGCGCGAGATACAGGACGAAGGCCAGCATCATCATCGCCTGCTCGGCGGCATGGTAATCGACCCCAACCCCATTCAGCGCCGCCACGCCCTAGACGAATGCATAGCAGCCGAAGATCGCGGCCAGAACACGAGATACCACCACAACAGGAGCCATTACTGACAGGCTCACCAGCTGTAGCTCAGCTTGGCGGTGAGTTCTCGGCCCGGATTGTAGTAATCCGCAGTTCCGGAGCCCACGACATGCTGCTCATCCAAAAGATTACTGACATTGACCGCCAGATCCGTGTCCTTGGCAATCTGGTAATTGAAGGCTGCATCAAACAAGGTCGTCGCCTCGCTCTCGCCGGTGTCATTGAAATACCTTGAACTGAACCGTCAGCCCAAGCGAAAGAGCAGGATTGCGCTGTTCTGGAAATCCAGCCAAGCTCTTCTGAGGAAACGAATAGCTGCGGAGTCGTGGGTATGCCGTTCTCTCCAAAGCAGCCATCGCTTAGCACCCAAGCATGCAAAAAGATCAGCATAGACGCTCGCAGGTATGACGCAGGAGGGGCAAGGCGCAAATATATAAACTGCTTTATATCAATAATATACAGGTCTTATGTCCTGATTTTCCTTAATCTCGGCATAATCCTTACATTAACTAGCAGGAAATTAAATGTTAAAAGCCCTGCGTGCATCTAGCATGTGGAGTTTTTCTCCTTGCAGCCAGCCGGCAACGATAGGCATGCGCATTTAATAGCTCATTGTGAGTATCCGAATAGACGCTTGCCAAGGACACCATCTTGAACATACGAATGTTCTTGAAGTTGAAGATGGCGATCTAGCAACGGAAAATCTTTCCTAGGGAAACCCCCTAAAAAACGGTACAAGGTTTCATAGCCTGCCCTGTTGATATATGGAAAAATCGCTGCCTTATGCAGGTCTCTTGGGATCAGCATCCCGCCCCTTCTTTTCTCACACAGTTTAGTAAATATCAAAAACCTTGAGTAGGGGATAATCTCCAGTAGTGATGCGGTTAAGACCAAACTACCAAATCTACTTGATGGATCGGCCGTGGACGCCCCCAATAATATACTCTGCTCAAAAGAGCTTGCGTCGGGTGCTCGTGCATCTTTCCTCGTTTGCAAGTGGATTCTAGCGATTCCGCCTCTACTACCACGAAAGGGACATTGAAGGAAAATATTGAATAGCCTATAAAATAAATCGTGCAATGTAGGTTGTTGATTGTCTCTACTGATCAGAGCATGCTCAATCTTTGTGAAGGTACTTGAGCAAAAACGAAAGAATAGAGTTTCCTCTATGGAGGCATTGTTTGATATCGAATTGCAGCTTTGGACAAACGCATCCCATGCCCTTGAGTAACGCGGTGTATCAACTAGTCTCACCAACTCTCGATCATGGGCAGCGCAGACACAAGAATAAATGTAACACCAGTCCTTCCGCCATATAGGCAAACGACCATTCGCCACATCATCGCGTAAGCAATCAGGGCAAAAAAAACGGCGATACCTCCATTCGACTAATTTATCGCCTCGAAGGCAAAAAAAATTTCGTAATAGTTCAGGGGTAATGTCCCCGGCTACACAACTTAATCGCTGGCTGGCGGATAAGAATTCTGAGTCTGGGTCCGAATATTTGATCTCCACACCCTCCCACCAATACGCTGGGCGTTCTGTTGATGATAATCGAGGGAAGCCAGCGGCGTTTGGATTAATGCTGCATCGAAACAACCAAGATGAAAGTGTTTCTTCAGAACTTGGTGTTGGCAAGCCAGAGAAACTCACTACTAATAGCCCCAAGGATTCTTGTTTGCTCGCCGCAGCATATCAACATCCACCTTCTCCCCCCCCATTTTTATGGCATAACAGGCAGCCGCCCTTATCAATTCGAGTGTTTTGTCCATGCGCCCATTCGACATAGATAAAATAGTGCCTACCATCTCCTCAGAGTACAAATGTGATGGCTGTTTTAGCGGTAGGGACTCCTCTACCTCCAAGAGGAATGACCTGAACTCCTCACTCTCTATCCAGTCATCAAGAGCAACTTCGTGAAAACGTCTCTTAAATTCATAATTGGATTTAAGTGCGTTGCGCGCACTAGCAGTGCCAAAGCAAAATAGTTTCAATCCATATTCAGGGCCGAGCAGCTTTTTAAGAATAGACATGTTAAAACGCTGCTCTTGCTTCGAGCGTAGCAGTGCATCATGAAACTCGTCGATCACCAGCCCCCAAATTTGCCTCAGCCTAATAACCTCTCTAATCTCGCTTGGCAGGTCAGAGCTACTTCGGCGACTTGAGCCAGAGCCAACTGGTATTCCGAGCGCTAAAGCTATCTCATCTTTAAGGCTTTTTTTGGTATCTATTTCTGGGGATGCAGCCAAGGAGACAAAAATCAACCCTGCACTCCTTTTTACATGGTTTGGAATCTTAGATATTATAGCCGTCTTTCCAGAGCCACCTGGGCCAACCACAAGCAAAGCAGGCGCACTCATACGATCTGGTACATCCGCGATATTATTCATCATGCGAAAAACAGCTGCACTAGAGTTATTGTTCACCCATATTTCTTGATGAATTAAGGCTATTCGCGTATCAATATTAGAAGACAAATATTTTCTGATGTCCGACCGGACGTGCTCATCACTCATGACTCATCCCCAGGTCGAAATTTTTTTGGAGAGGCTGAATAATTTGGCTTGATATGTTCCCTGTCAGCGTTAAAGCTACTACTTCTAGGATTTGGATTTGCCTCAGTATAGACTTTTTCAGCGGCCTCTCGGCGTCTTTCCTTCTGCGTTAACTTTTTACTTTCCTCTTCAATTTTTTGCTTCCCTCTGTAGGCTTTTAACCCGCCATCACTATCTATGGCTCCGATGCGGACTGGGTGACGATAGAGCTTGCCGGCACGATATTCCTCATAGGTAGGAGCCTCAACGGTTACGTCAGACAGGTGTATTGGGCAAAATTGGCCATCCAATTTCACCCATACAACATTCATATCGTACGGGTCATATTTGACTATGACATTTCTAGTCCCCACATGAGACCCCAATATAGGATCCCAATAAACTTGGCCATGCAAATTAATGCCACCAGGATTAATTTTTCGGTCTTCTTGAGGCATGAACCAAATCTTTAATTGCTCGGAATTCAAGCCTGCCGGGGGGTAAGGAAGCCCTCCGTTGGGCGCGAAATAGTTTGTCCACGCTTGTCGCGGGCTACACTTTAATGCGCTATGAACTGTTGAGTGATAGACAACTACTTCGCGAGAGAACCAGCGAAAAAAATCAGAGAAGGTCATGGTTGCATTTCTTTCGCTGTTAAGTCCTCTGCGCGCAACAGAATTTGACATTGTAGTCCCCGGCAAGAAATGCACCTTAGTAGTCATGAACGTGCCTATCAGCCGTTCAACATGACCGCCAAAATGTTTTCTTCCTACAGGTCGGTATTCGGGGGAAATCCCAAAAGATTCACACCCTACTTTAAATTTTGGGCTGGTGAACTCTGCGGCATTGTCCATATGAAGGACTTCAGGCTTTCCATAGTAGGGGTAGTCTTCTGGATCCAAGCCAACACTTGCCGAAAAGTTTACTTTAGGAAGGACAGAATGACTAAGAGCGCAAGCCACTGAAACAGTAGACGGGACGTAAAGGCTAAGATAGTAACCAAGAATAACCCTGGTATAGACATCAATTACAATTGTCAGCCACGGGCGTCCAATAATATTTATGCGATCATCAGCCAACAGAATTATATCGACGAGGGTGTGATCCATCTGTACCCATTGCAGCGGCCTTTCAAGATTTTTTTTACCCGGGCGAGCTGAAAATTCTTGCGTCGCGGCATCAGGACCTTCTTTAATTCTCATTCTTGTTTTTTCTGAGAGGATTAAGCGTACACGCCTCAATACCGTATCTTTGGAAGGGCATGAAAAACCTTGCTCCTTACATGCAACATCCACCTCGCTCCACACTTTGCTGTAGCTGGCTCCTTTCGACTTGAATTTTTTAGCAGCCTTGAAAATTATGACCTCAACCGACTCATCCAGTCTCGTAACGCCTTTCTTGACACCCCGTGTCTGCGCAATTAAAGATAGTGGGCCTACGTCAGCGTCAAAAATTTTAGCCAAACGATAGAAGTAACTCTTTGATACACCCAGTAAAGAACAGTACTTAGTGACTACCCCTCCCTCAACCTTCCACTTTCTGATAATTTCAAAACGCTCAGCTGCCAATGAAAGTTGATCAACGGTGTAATCATTGACATTCAAACCCTCCCCATGATCACTACCATTAATTGCCGTAACACTAGGGATTCGCTGAATGTCGCGCGCCGACACCAGTATTACTTCACCAGAGTCGACAATTGTTACCCTTATCGTTTTGTCACTAAATACCTGTTTGACTTTCGCAACTTTTCCCTTGGCGACAATGAGTTCCCCAGGGGTTAGCTGATTTGCCATGGATGTACTCTCCACAACGCTAATCTAGGCGAAGTCTGCCGAGCGGCGACTTACATCAGTCTCTATCAACGATCGAAATTGGCTGCCGAACACGATACGACGTCACGTTCAAAAAATAGACTATTGCTAGCTTTTCTGCCGCGTCAGTCTATTTTTTAAAAGTTAATCAAGGTATGTGATTGATTATTAGAGATAAATGATATTCTTTTTTTTGATCGGGCATCACATCTGAGCTGTTCAAGCCACTCGTGAACCGCGTACGCTCCTCTGAGGCCGCTTGCATTCCGCTAGCTGCTGAAATGGAGATCGAGAAGATGATGATTGATGGCGTTGAGAAACGAATTGAAGCCGGCGTGAATACGGCCCTGGACATGGTTGAGGTATTGGTTGCAGCTGGCCAGCCCCTCAAAGCTGCGATTGCCACCTCGCGAATACTCACGATGGAAGTTGTCCGCGAGTCTCTGGCAAAGAACCTGGCAAACAAAAGCGGCTCGGTGATTACTCACACCTTGGCCACTACGCCAGGCCATTCTGGTCCGGTACCGGCCCAGCACACTGCAAAAACGAAACAGCATCAGACCGTTGATTGATCATCGAGGCCGGCCGGGAGATCTTTACGATACCCGGCCAGGCACGCAATACGCGCTCCCTCACCTCACGCTTCCCGTCAGCACGGGCTGTAACGACTGCACAGCGCCCTGGAGGCTCAGGGAGGGTTAACCTGGCCCTGAGGCCCTGCGATCGGCTACAAAACCGCATATCCCCTCCGAACGGCCCTTATCGGCAGTTTCCGGCCCGTTTGAACCCCGCAGCTTCGGCGTCCGCAGCGCTCGCAAACTCTACCCGGTTGCGCATTCCGACCTTTCCATAGCTCGGGCAGCCGAATGGCAGGTGGTAAACATTGCTGTTGCGGTTGCCAATCACCGGCGAAAGCACGCTGGAGGAGTATCCACCGGACACCTGGTGTTCAACTGGTTCGCTCCGAATGGCCTGTGCCATTGTGCCCGCTCCATTCCCCCGCATACCGAGATTCCAGGTTCTTTCACCTGTTACGAATGGGTTGCTATGCCCCATTACTCTGGCGATCCGCCGGTCACGCTCCTGTTCCCACGCGCTCACCGGGTATTGACGATCCCAGGCCATCAGCAACTGCTGTTGTGCTCTGGACATCGATAGCCCGTAACGGTCGTGCATGTAGAAGTAGATTCGGGCAACCGCGCCCTTCACCTGGTCGCGAGGTTCTGTCACGCGTTGCTGAAAATCTGTTCTGGTCGGGCAAGCCCCGTATTGCATCGGTGTTGAGGGTAAAACGCCATAGCGAAAATTGCTCCGGTCAGCATTGACCTCGCCCACACTCACCGCGAGGTTGTGCATGTCCGCTTCCATTTTGCGAAATACCGGATCGGTGTCGATGCAGTTCTTGCGCCCCCCGTTCTGCCAACACTGCCGCTGGCTGCCGAAGGCGTATGCCGGCAAGACGTGCTCCCATTCGATGCGCTGGGCGCGATTTTCCTGGGCGCGCACTTCGTACCCGCACGAGGCGAAGTCCACCCGGCCTCCCGATCGCCCTACCCACTTCCAACTGCACCCACAGTAAAGATCGCCGGCTCCGCTGGTGTTGCGGTCGTAGTAGACCTTCTGACGTAGTTCTACCTTGGCCTGCTCGAAGGTCGTAGGGGCTGAGGCAAGAGCGAGGTGAGACGTGGCCATCAGCATGGCCGTAAACATCATGAGGGTCGATTTCACGGTCTTTTCCTTAAAACAAGGGTGGTTCCAGGCTATTCAGGGGAAAAAAAACCCAAGCAAGGCTTGGGTTTGAGCGCTGCTCGCAGGAGCTACCGCAGCGGGGTAAGAAGCTCGCCAATGCGACGAACCCTGCGAAAGATAATTTGCGCGATCGATTCATGGCCCGTGGCAATGACCCCAAACAACCCTGCCAGGAGAAGTGCCCAGAAGCTGTTGCGCTTCCAGTCGCTTGCCTCGGCCAAGGCACTCTGGCGATGCTGTTCGGCTCGATCAGAAAGAGACGGGCTTTCTGGGCCAAGCGCAGTTGCCTCGATGGCGTAGGCAATGCCGGCCGGCACGGAAAAATCGCCCTTGATTTTTCCCTCTCGCAGGTTTTTCGCTGTCAGCACGACCCATTTTGAAGAGCTGCCGCCGGCAACAGATGCTTGGGCCAGCACATACGCCCTGGCCACCTCGTCCAGATCCTCTCTGGAGCTGAGCAGGCGCTGAAGCGTCGGTAGGTTCTTCGACTCAACCGCGGAATAAAACTCGCTGGGCTTACTTGCGGTGCTCGTCGTACCCGGATCGAGTATCCCCAGAAACGCTCCCATGACGTGCGGCATCATGCCAATCATTACAGCTGGAACGATGTTGAAAATGCGTCCGGTAATGACCGCAAGGCCTATGCCCGCAATCATTGCAACCGCACTGATCATTTTGAGCGCTGTGCTATTGAGGATCGAGTCGATGGCTGATTCGACCCCCATCAACCCGCCAATACCGCCGCCCTCGTGGCCCGATGCTTGGAAGGCCTTGGCGATCGCATCAGGAACCAGGATCTGGTCAATAGCCGTTGTTGGCTCTGCGGCGATACCCAGCGCGTAAAATACGCCCCCGAATACCGCTAAACCAAGGGCGGTACCACCGTAGATGAGCGTGCCTTTGCGTAGCTTCTTCGCCCGCGAGATCAGTTCCTGGAGGGGCGCGTCAAAAGGCGTCGGCGCTTTTGCCGGCAAAGCTGGTTCGGGTTGGGCTCGATGTGTCTTCGGCGCTGTCGGCTCTGCTTTCGCTTCGTTTGAAGCTTGTTCGTGCTTGGCGGTGACATGTACCGTCTGCCCAACCGGCTGCCGTAATAGCTTCAGATCCTGACCGAGCACACGCTGTGTCTTGCCTGCAACGAGACCACGAGATATTTCCTTTCTACGAGCACCGTAATTAGCGAGGAGCTTGTCGAGCTCTGCATCAGGAACGTCCTTCGCGGCGACTTTTCCATCAACAAGCAGCGTGTACAACTGCGGGTCAACCTCTGGAGTCTGCCTGGACAGTTCCAGCTCTTGACCGAGAACGCGCTCGGTCTGGCCAGCCATCAGCCTATTCAAGGTACTGTCCTCCACGACGCCATAGTCATTCAAGAGACTCGATAGCTGCGCTAAGGGAATGTTTTCCTTCGCAACGAGGCCGTCGACCCGCAACCGGAAAAGTTGGACTGGTTCGGTCATCAGTGAAGCTCCTTCACTTCATCAGCCCTGCCCAGGCGCTTCTGGAGATCGAGACGCATGCCCTGGATCTCTTTCTCTGCGGCCTTGCGTTGAGCTACGCCCTCACGCTGGATTTTGATTACGTCTTCGACGGTCTGGATCAGCGTGGCCTGGACCTTCTGCAAGGTGTCCACGTCGATTACCAACCGCTGGTTAGCTTTGGCCGTCTCTACGGAGTTGCGGTGCAGCAGCTCGGCGTTGCGTTTGAGGAGATCGTTGGTGGTGTCGTCGATTTTGGTGGCCAGCTGGACGGCGTTCCGCTGCTCGTTCAGCGTCAAAGCCAGCATGAATTGGCGCTTCCAGGCCGGCACAGTGATTTCCCGGATGGTGTGGAACTTGTCCACCAGCATCTGGTTATTCGCTTGAATCATCCGAATCGTCGGGAGGCTCTGCATCGCAGACTGCTGGAGCGCCGTGAGGTCGCCAATACGCTTGTCGAGGTTGGAGATCAGTGCATCCAGATCCGCAACTTGCTGCAAGCGGGCCGGGTCGTTCCCGATGTTCGCCCGAAGCTGAGAAACCTGCATCTGTAGCTCCGCAAGGCGCTGCTTACCGGCGGCAATGTGGATGCCAAGCAGGCGATGCTCCTCGCGTACCGCAACGAACATGGACTCGAGGCCGGTATTCCGAGCAGAAATGCCCGCTTGTGTTTGGTCGACTTCAGCAACGAGCTTTTCAATTTGCTCTCGCGTGGTGTCGAACTGACCCATGACGGACTTGCCGCGCAGGGTTACTTTGTCGATCAGCGGGCCGATGACAGGGATGCGCGAACGGCGATTGGAAAGCGCGCTGACATTGAGCGACTGCGCGACGGCAACCACCTCGCTCAGCTTTGCGCCGGCATCGTCCAGGTCGCTGTTACGAACCTGGTCGAGCAAGCTGTCGGCGTAGGAGGACGTGTGTTCTGCCACTTCCCTGCCGAACTGAGAAACCGAGAGCGGGTTTTCTGCCTGGATCAGTGCCGCTACAGCCTTGATCTGGGGGATGTCCTGTTCCTGGAGACCAAGAGCCTGAAGCCCAGCTGGAGTAAGCTCGGTGTTGGTAGTGGCGAGATCTGTCACGGTAATTTCCTGCTGCATGTTTTGCTCCTCAGTGCTTCACGCCATTCAGGCTTTCAGACAGGCTGGCCATCAGCGCCTGATGCGCCTTGCTGGCAGCCTCGACCATCGCCGGGCTCATGTGTTTGGTAGTGATCAGGGTAAGGGTGTGTTGCCGCCATACTGGAACCAGTACGGTGACTGTCTCTCGGAAGCGATCGAGCATGTCGAGGGCTTGAGCGCGGCTCAGCTTCATCTGGCTAACGCTCAGTTCGTGTGAAGCCAGAAGTGTTGCCAAGTTGGCGAGCTTTCGCGCCAGCCGCTCTCGCGGCCGATCAAACTCGATCTCCCCCTCCGCTACCGTCCCGATGAGAGGGTTCTCTTCGAGGAATTCGCGCCCGGCCTGGATGAACACTTTCAGTGCTTCCGCCTCTTCGGCGTGGGCAACGATCATTCTGCTGATGGCACTGACCGTATCGCGTACACCTTGGGCATGCCCTTCAGCTTCGGCCAGTAGCTGTTCCAGTGTTGACCGGGCGACTTGATAGCGAACCTGCTTTTCCACGGCTCCGCCCAGAACCTTCTCGAACCAGGTCGGCTTCCGGGTAATCTGCTCCGGCGAGGCGTCGGCCATTTTCGAGAGGATTTCTGCGATTTTCGCCGCAAGCGCTGCCGCCGACCCGCTCTCCATGAGATCTGATAGTTGATCGATTTTGGCAGAGCTATCCGCTACGCCCCCGTACTCGCCGAGGCGAGCCGGGAAAGCAAACAACTCAGGGAGTACCTGCTGTTTGAGGTGGTCGATGTTGACCACTGAATGAGTCATGGCGGAAAATTTCTCCTTGGATTTGTTGGAGATCGTACCTGCCGTATTCCTTGGCGGGTTGTTATTTCAGACGCTTTTACCGACTGAAAGCGCAGCTCGAAGTCGTTGTATCGCGATCTCGAAATAACCCAAACCTCCCCGAGTCGCTTCAAAATGGCGCGAATAATCGCCACATTTCCCTAGCTATGCGAGTTTCGACCTGAAGTCATTCAGGGGGTAGGTAGAGCGCAACCAGTGGCACGCATAGGCGAACGGCTCCCCGCATGTGCAGAGTGGTCGGCGAATGGACAATCCGGTCAAGCAGCCACGTCCACGATTTGACGAGCCGTTCTTCAGGAGGTGTTGAATCCTCCAGGTGCTGCTTGAATTCGGCGAACTTTGCGTGGCTATGCTCGAAAACGCCGGTCTGCCGGCAGATTTCGGCCAGGGCCCGGATGTCGTCACCGTTCTGAATCAGCGTCGAGCGCATGTCTGAGTTGTCTTGATCCATCGCGGAAAGCAGGTCGGTCATCATGCGGTCGATCAATCGCGACTCGTCTTGCTGGGGATCGTTGGTGTCTGGCATAGCTGTCTCCTTTGACTTGTTCGAAATCGGTTTTACCGGAGACTTCAAGAATCCCAAGCATGCGAGAAGACGAGACATCCCCACAAATGCCCTGCCGCGCGAGCACCCGCAAGCAACTGGCTGCGACCTGCGAGTTTTGCGGACAGATGAGTTTTGGTTTTGCGGCAGCGGACTGTGGGTGTGTCCTGAGCCAGCTCTTCCTGGAAGGGAAGAAGTCTGCATACCCCGGACGAGGCAGGCCGCGGGCCTCGAAATCAAGGGCTGCATCGTCAAAACGGTGACTTTCTCATCGCGGCAAGACAGCAAAAAGCCCAGCACTTCTGCTGGGCTTTTTGCTGTTCAGGGCGCTTGCTAGAACAACCTCGAATCAGGGGTGAAAAGCTCAACCTGAATAGTCGCGCTCTGTGCTTCTGGGTGCCGAGGGTTGAACAGGTAGTTCACCGTGCTCGGTATGATAGCGCTGGGCACTGGCAGTAGCAGTGCGTTGCACTCATCAAGGAACTGGTTACCAATGCCTCTGGTGAGCTCGGTCTCTGCCGACCAACCAGCCGGCAAAGTGGGCATCTGGGCTTGTGATACAGAGTCAGGCACTTCGATACGGAGAAGCTGCATCGTCGCCGGAAAATCCTCTGGATCAATTTCCAGATGAACAAGCACCTCGAGCATTGCTCCCGGCGGGCTGGTCGCGGTGTAGACGACCGGTCTGCCGGCCTGGTGCCAACGGCCGCTCACCCGCAAGCCGCCTGTCCCGCTCAAGTCAGCATATGAGCTGATCCGCCACAGAATCACAGAGCGAAGCCTTCGGCGATTTGCAGCAGCATCTCTTCAACCTGGCTTGTGCCTTGCTGAGTTGTGAGCAGTTGCATGGGCGTCAACCCAGAGAATCGTTCCTTGGGCTTGGAGAGCCATCGCTTGGCCTTGTCGGCGTCCCCAAAAATAGCCTCAGCCATCGCGGTGATGTGCGCCGATCGGAAGAGCCGGTCGCTTTCCTCGACAGTGAGGGGCTGATCGCGCTCGATCCGGTTTTTCAGGGTGCGCAGCGGGATAATCTGGTCTCGCTCCAGCGGGGTAACCACCCCCTCTTCAGTGAGCCTCATTAACCGCGCTGCGGAAAAGCCATGGCTGATTCTGGTGTGAATCTCGAAGTCGCTGGCAGACTCTGGGATCTCCAGCAGTATTTGTAAGCGAGCACGGTAAGCTGAATACCCGTGGTCGCGTAGGACTTCAGCAAGCATGATGGTTCTCCTGTCCGGCGTTTCCCGGTTAGTATGCGGGAAACGCCGGAGGATGCAAGCTTACCGTTTGGGTGGCCCGGCTGGCGGTCGCCTGGCGGTAGAGATGTGGCGGTCACTTTCAACCCATCCAGGATGATGCTCGAGGAGCGCCTTTGATGGGTCAGCCTACTGGCTGCGTTGGCCAAACATGTCTGTTTGTTGGTTCGCTGGATCTGTTTTCGGCGTGTTGAGCGGGTGGCCTAGCTGCCGGCGCACCTCGGCGAGCCACGCCTTGTAGGGAGTGTTTTTTCGTTCTCCCCACGGGTATGCCTCGGCCAGCGCCTTTCGGAGGGCCTGCTGGTCGCTTCGCCCTATGCGGCGAATTACCTCCCCAACAATCGGTGCTGCTCGATCTGCCCAGGACATGCCCTTTCCCTCAGCTGTCACGGCTGATGCGCCTCAGGCTGAAATTGAGCGACGTAGCCGAGCACGGCAGCAACCCGCAGGCCCGTCGCACTGCCCTTGTCGGTGCACTCGCGGTAGGCTTGGCCGCTCTGGACGATTTCGCCCAGCAGCTCGGCCGCGTTGTCCAGGTACTTCTCGGTTTCGTTGGTGTGCTCAATGAGCCGTTGGTGAGCCTGTTGCGACTCAACATGGCGCCGGGCCATGGCCTGGACGATTTCGAGCAAGCGATCGGTGCCAATTTCATCGGTATCGCCCAGGCAGTAGCGGTCGCCCACCTCCTGAGTACATTGGCAATCGTCGGTAAGTGCTTCCGAACTACCGACCCACCCGCAGAGAGTGCACTCGGAGGCATAGTAGCTCCCCACTAGCGGCTTCTGTCCGATGCAGGATGGTATGCGTTCCTTCTTCTCAACGTTGCTCATGGCTGATTTCCTCGTTCAATCTGGCGATGGCCTCAGCATCTCACGAGGCCTCGGAAACCCAAGTACATCCCTGTTCAGCGATGCGTTGTGATCAGGACTTGGCAGGGAAAGGAGGGATATTTTTTCCTTTCGGGTCAGCCGCGGCATTCCACGACCACCACCCTGCCCCGCCGTACTCCCGATTGTACCAAGCCGTTTTGACGGCCTTCCGTTCCAGGTAGGCAGGTGTGCTCATGCCGAACACTTCCAGGGGGTAGTCCTTGCCCGTGTCCAAAAGCCAGAAGTCAGGGAAAACCTCACTTTCATCAGCGTCGTAGCGAAGAGGTTTATCGAAGCTGCGGCCAGCGGCGTGGAGCTTGGCCTCAATCACCCCTTCGTAATCTGAGTCGACAGGAATCCAACGCTCACTGACCTGCATCAGGGCCAGCTCAACGACATCTGCTTGCGAAAACGACTCGCCCTTCCGCGGCGTAACCTGAGCTATGGCGATAACTCGACTTCCGCGCTTCCAGGCGGAAAGTTCTCTCTCGAATCTGCGGGCGGCGGTTACCCAGACTGCCGGGGGCAAATTCAGCATGGGCATCCCGAAGGGCCCGGCCAGAGGCAATCTGCTGATGTCTCCAGAATGGCGCTCAGGGTTGTAGCGTGCCAGCGGCGATATCGCGACGAGTCGCAGATCCCGCGTGATTGCAGACTTGACGATCGCCTGATTGCGAACCGCTCCCTTGCTGTCCTTTTGAGCAGCCAGCAGCAGCACTTCGCTCAACTTCATTCGGCTTGCGGCGACACGTTCCGCAGCCTGTAGAAGCGCGTAGTTCACAATGCCGCTATTGCGCTTGCCCTCCATTGCTGGATACCAGGTAGAGAGTCGGGACTCAGACCAAAGCAGGTGCAGAAGCCCAAGCAACGTCATAGCCGGCTTGCTCTTTCCAGGCGATCTTGTCACCGAGGTGCTTTCGCTTTCCTCGGATCGAGGAGCCTGGACTCGAATGCCTCGAGCCAGGCGCACGCGAATGCTGCCATCTTCGCCCTCCTCGACTACGCCAACGGCATACCCTTGCATACCGGAACGCTCCGGGGCCGGCGCGTAGTACCGACAATCGTTTGAGTGTTCATGACCTGTACCGGCGAACCGCGCCAGGTGAAAACCATCGCTATCTTCACGTCGCTTGATCGAGAGTTTTCGGGAACCGGGGCTTGGGCACTGGCAAATTGCATGAGTGCCGTAGGCCTTCTCCAAAACGATTTTCCAGTTTTTTGCGTACTGCAGATCGGTCTGGAACTCCGGCGAGTAACGTTTCCCAGAGATCAGTACGGGATATCGACGGTTGAGCATGATCTTTTCTCTCCTGATTCGGGTCAGGCAATCGCCCGCTGCCGGCGGGCATAGGCTGCTTCAGCCCGGTTTGCTTCGATCTGTATATGCAGCTTCACCAGCAACTCGTATCCAGACTTGGGGCTCATGAGCGCAATACCGAACAATTCGTCTGCTGGAATGCTCCCGCCCTCCCCATGGAACCGTCCCTTTCGCTCGATCATGGAAAATATCCCTTCGAGGTATCCGGTCTCAACGGCCTCAGCAGAAAGACTGGGGTTTTTCAGGTCGAAGATCTCTCCGGTTGGCCACTCCAGCCCATCAAGTGGGGGGAGGTTTTCCAGCGCCCAGTGACCAGTACGCATGACTGCACGCGCTATCTCGTAATGTTCCTGGTCAGTCTGATACCAGCTATCGACGGAAAGGAGCTGGTGGCGGGCCTGGTCAAGGCATTCGAGCTGCTTGGCGCGTGTAGCGCGCTCATCATCAGAAAGGCTGTCGAAGCCATCGACCCATACAGGGAGGATACGCAGCGCCTCCCAGCGCAGCAGGCAGCGCATCAGGGATGAGCGGGTACCGCTCATGACGACCTCGCCCGGTTCCAGTAGCTGGTTGTGGCTGTTGTGCAGGCCGACGATGCAGTTTGCATGGAGCCAGCGGTTTCTCTGGATGAAGTCGTGGATCGCTTCAGGCTCGTGCTCAAGCGGATCTACGCCGGCGGGGATGCTGAATGCCTTGGGCGAGAGAGTGACCATTTGTCGGTCAGCGGAGTACGCCCTCATTTTGCCGAGGGCGCAGAGACTGCGGATTTTCATGAGAGCGAATCCTCCTGGTGTATTCGATCAGGAGGCTATCGCGGGATGAGGAGTAGAAATTTCGTTTTCAGGACACTGGAGCGTCGGAATTACTTTTGATGGGGCTCAGGCGGGTCAGAGCCAGCGCAGGGGGGCCGGAACCTCAACCGTTTCGTCAGCCACCTGAATAGCGGTTGCCAGTGAAGGAGTGCCAATTTTTTCGGCGCACTCGGAGATGGTCAGCAGGCGCACAGGGGCTTGATTGGGCGGGATCTCGGACGGACCGCGCAAGCACTCCCGGTAACGAACCACTGCGTCAGCCGCGTCTGGATTCGATTTAGCCCAGGCCGAGATTGCAGACTCACGCGCCAGCGCTACGTCCTTGGACGTCATGACAAACTGAGTGCCTACAAGCGCTATAAGTCCGAACAATCCCACCGCTACGGTTCGAGTGATGTACTTCAATTTCATGCGAGGCTTTCCTTGATTTGCTGTTGCGTGGTCGGTGACATGGCGTGTGGTACACATTACGCACCGCCCTTAGGAGGCAGGCCCTCGTTGTACTCGGCGAGGGCGTCTGTTGCTATTTGGGCAAGCTCGGAGTCGCGATCCATGATGCCTGTGGAGCCAGTTGCGATTTTCCCCAGGGCCTCGAGCAGCCCGGCAATCGCAGGGTTGGTGCGCAGCTTCTCCACCTCCTCCAACGCCATAGTCACATTCATGAATCCCAACGCCTTGGCTTTGCTCCATACCTCGTCGTACAGCTCGGCTTTGTAGCTCAGGCCAGAAATTACGCGCTCGGCGTCGGATTTGAACACCAGGGCGTCATCGTTGACTGCATTGTCGAAGTTGATCCGATCGCTGCGGGTTTCGATGTAGGTCGTTTCTTCGTCGTAGCTCATCACTTCGAGGGTGGCTACGACTTCCAGCTCCGGTTGGGCTTCGGTGGTTTGCTTGCTCATTACGCTTCACCTTGATCAGTTGATGTGGCCAGCATCCCATGGGTTGAAAAACTCCCAACCACGGACGGCTGGTGGATGAGCCAGAACGCCACGTCCGGCTCAACTGAGCAGGGTGATCAGCTCCGGAATTTCACCGGCTGTGTTCTGAGCTCGCGTACCACCACTGTTCCGGCGAGCTTGTCGTGCCACCCCTGCTTACGGCGATCGAATGCCGCCCAGAAGAAGCCAAGCCCCAGCGGTAGGGTCGACACTACATAGCCGAGGTACCGGCCGATGCACTGTCGAACGCTTGCGGTGTTGCCGCTTTCAGCGTCGAGAACCCGCAATTTCAGCGCCATCTTCCCCGGCGTGGCCTGGAGACGACGCCACAGAACTACCGTCAGGATCGCTGGCAGGACAAAGTTGATTGCTAAATCCGCTGGCCCTTGGATCAGCTTGTCGCTGCTGAAATAGCCCGTGCCATAGATCATCATCAGGAGCGGCAGGGAAACCAGGGTGAAAAGGATGCCGTCAACAATGCACGCCCCTGTTCTCGCCCAGAAACCCGCGTATTCAAGTTGTTCGTTCTGCATGAAAAATATTCCCTGTGATTGGTTAGCAAGCCACTTTGGCTTGGCCTGATGCTATCGGGCTGGGAACTAGGCCGGGCGCGTTTTCACGCTGGTTTTGTGCCTGAAATGGAGGTCGTCCAACAGCCTGTTGGACAAATACGGCCCGGTTATTGGAGTTGGGTTTTCTGGGGACGCATTCACCCTGAAGGCTATCCAGTTCAATCGAGTCATTTGCATGAGCCAGAAAAACTCCAAAGAGCCACTGACCTTCACCGCTCGCTTGGTGAACTCCCATCACGGTTTTCAGGATTTCGATATCGACGGGCATCCTGTGGTGCGGCGTGCCTGTGTTCCGAATTCGATCAAGAAGGGCGAGCACTTCAACGTCTATCACGGGGAAAGCTCGAAGTCGGGGGCTGTATGGACAGGGACGCTCGGTGACTCCCTCCGCAAATTTGCGCTTATCTGAGGGGTGCCTATGTGTTTCCCTCGTAAACCCAGTCTTGGCCGGTACAGCGCGACCAGGGCTGATTGGAGTCGGTGCTACCGGCAAGCTCGCATTGCTGCTGGCCGCGGCTTAGCTCCCGACCCGAAGTCATCTGGTATCGCCTGGAAGGCCCAGCTCATCGTAGCTTTTGAACGCCGAGGCCACGATCCTCTGGCGTATCCCGTCCAGTGTCGGCTCAATGCTCATCGGATCATCAATGAAATTCGAGCCGAAGAAATCTCCCTGGAACATGTGAAGGACTGACCTATGACCCTGTATTTCGAGTGGATCGGAAGCCTCTGTGGCGTCCTCGGCGCGCTGATGATCTCCACCAATACCCGTGTTTCTCCGTGGGGATGGTGGCTATTCCTCGTGTCGAGCTTGAGCCTCTGCTGCTACGCCGTTCTCGCGCAGGCCTGGGGATTGTTGCTGCTGAATGGTTGTTTCGTTGCTACGAGCATTACCGGGTTGATCCGCTGGTGGTACCCCGCTGTGTCGACCATGCGTGCAACTTGCCATGCAGGCGTCAAGGGGTAAGCCGCTTGCGCGACCTTCGGCAGAGTGCGTGCTTGACGGCTTGGGTTTTGCGGAATGTTCGGCATGCTGGGGGCATTCGTCACTGGGAGCCACCACATGCAACTATTCAACCCGATCCAAAAGGCAGAGCTGATCTCTATCGTCGAAGAAGCGTCAGCAAAAGCAGCGAAGAATGCTGGTGTTGTCCAGGAGTTGGTTTTCCCGCACATCTACTTCGTTCTCAGCAAACGCCTCAGCGTAGTAGACGGGGCATCGGCTAATGCGGAGGCCAAAGATTCTGCTCTGTTGGCTGCTCTCACTGAGGCAAAAAAAGCGCTTCAGGATTGCGTGTCGGTGATGAGCAACGATCTGGGGGGCTTAAAGCTGATACAGCCAGAGCTTGAGGGGGCGCGCCAGGCCTTGGCGGCAGTTGAAGCGGTATTTGTTGGTCAGTGATTCTCTGTTTCTATGAAACCTAAAAGCCCAGCGATGACCTGGGCTTTTATCTAAACGTAATGGTCGATGGGCATTGGCTAGATTTCCAAGAACAACATCGCTAGCGGCTGCATCATCTGGAGTCCCCAGGCGAAAAGCTCGAATCGAAGCAAGCCCAGCAGGCAGGTGATAAAGAATCCCACCACGATCCCTACCAGGAAGACCGAGTACAAAGTTCCAACGCCTGGGCTACTGGATTCGCCCCCCTCTCTTTCCCCTCCCCAGTTCGGAACTTTGATGCGAAGCCGCTCGCGACGGAAATCTTTTGGGTTGTAGTAGGCATCCTTTACCGGATCGTTCTCTGAGCGGTCTGTCTGATTCCCTTCGCGGGCGCGTTGCCTCGCTCGCTCCTGCATGTACTCCCTATCGTCCAGTCCCACATACGTCTCCTACAGTTTTCCGAGAAACGAAAGCAACCCAACCACGGAGCCAGCCAACGTCGATACAGAAAAGGTCAAATCCCGCATTGCCCTGCGTTTCTTATCGATCCTTCGCGCCAGCAATGCTCCGAACAATGCGCCAGCGAGCGAGCACCCAACGAACATGAAGATTTTCGCGTGGAATTCGGCTATTGCTGCGGCCACATAGGGTGGGAGCGAAGATTGAGCCAGCGCTGACGCCGGTGCAGCCAGTATCAGCAAAACGGCAGAGAAAAATTTCATTGGCTTGAGCGTCCACCTGTCTCTGAATGTGGGGCCAATTTTCGCTCGGAGCGTGCGCTTATTTTGCTGTTTTCACGCAACGTTTTCGTCGGATTTAATGGGCCGCTACTACTTGGGTTTTCCAGAAAGTGGGGGAAGCTGAATTCATAGCAAACACGGAGTTTAGCCAAGTGAATCAGCAAGTAGCCCAAGTCCTCCCCCTAGACCGTATCCGCCGCAACCCGCAAATCGACCCGCGTAAAGGCCGGAAGAAGTCCGCTTATGAGCAACTGGTGCGTTCGATCAGTGCCAAGGGCATCATCCAGCCGATTCTGGTCAGGCCAGTAAGCGATGACCCGAACTACGACCATGAGGTGGTCGCAGGCAACCGGCGCTGGACAGCGGCCCACGATGCGGGCTTGATCGAGGTTCCCGCCCTGATCCGCGCTATGAGCGATCAGGAGGCGCGGTTGATCGCTGCGCTGGAGAACCAGGTGCGGGCTGACCTGACGCCAATCGAAGAAGCCCAGCATGCCGTAATTTTGCTGGAGGACATGGCCAACGACCACTTGGCGGTGATGAAGGCCTTGGATTGGTCTAGAACCAAGCTCGACAGCCGCCTGCTGCTCGCCCATGCCTGTGATGCGGTGGCCGATGCCCTGCTGGAGGAGCAGATCAAGATTGGCCACGCTGAATTGCTGTGTCGTCTCCCCGCCCCCGATCAGGCGGGCATTCTGTCGAAGATCATCGAGAAGAACTATTCCGTCGAGCAGACCAGGGCGCGCCTGCTGGAGTTGACTCGGGACGTCTCGACTGCACGTTTTGACACCACGGAATGCCGGAGCTGCATCCACAACTCGGGTGCGAATGCCGATTTGTTCGAGGCAAGCCTTGGGGCGTCTCGCTGCCAGAACTCTGTCTGCTGGAACCGGAAAACCGAGCAGCTAATTTCTGTTCGGTTGATCGAGGCGCAGGAGGAGCACGCGGTGGTTCATAGCGAGCTGAATCTCGCGAAGGACTCATACGTGAAGCTCGTCGCACGGGGCGAGGATGGTGTGGGAGAGCAACAGGCAGCGGCGTGCGCTACCTGTGCAAGCTTCGGCGCAGTGGTCATGGTGTCGAGGGGGCGCGAAGGCGACGTGATCGGCGGTATGTGCTTCAACAAGCCTTGCCACAAGGAGAAAACCGCCGCCTACAAAACAGCCCTGGCCACCGTAACGAACACAGCACCAGCCACCGTTGCCGGGGGCGCTGTTGGAGCAGCCCCGGCCAAGCCGAAGGCCGCAAGCGCAAAGCCCACCCAGGTGAAGAAGTCGCTACGCCGTGAAGCCTTCGACCTTTACGCCCGCATGAGCAAGCAAGTCGTGCTCAATGACCGCTCGCTAGCGTTGGCTGTGGCCATCGTCAGCATGTATTTCGAGATGCGCAGCGACCTCAAGAGCGAGCTGCGGGCACAGATGGAAAAGGCCATGGGTGTCACAAGCGCCCTGATGACCACGGCTCGCGCCGATGCCGAGATTCGGCTTGCGCAACTCGGGGAGGAAAAGCTCCTCACGTTCATGGGCAGCATGGCTGCTGCCTCGCTATTCCGCACGGATAGCGCTGACGCATTCGAGAAATCCGTGTCGGGTGCTCAGTCGCTCAAGTTCATGGAGTACGCGAACGTCGATCCGGCCAAAGGGTTCGTGATGAACGAGAGCTACCTCAAGGCCCAGGTTAAGGCGGGCATCATCGAAGATTGCAAGCGTTCAGGCTTTGCCGCCGCCTACAACGAGGCGAAGGGCGAAAAGGCTTTTGAAGGGCTGACCACCGGCAAGGCAAGCGCTCTTATCGACGCCATCTTGGCTTTCAAAGAGTTCAGCTGGTTGGGTTATTTGCCGCCTGCGTTACAACTATCGGCACAGGGCGGGAAGAACCCCGCTCCCCAGCAATCCGAATCGACCCAAGCCTGACAGGGAACATCATCATGCAATCCACGTTTTTTTCCGTAATGGCTGCTGCACTGGCGGGCACTCAACACCGCGTCAATGTGGCAATCGAAACCGCCTCCGCCGACGCGCTGAAAGTGATGATTACCGCTGACCTCGGCCCTACACCTGAGAAGGCATCCGAGCACGAAGTGCAGCTTCGCGCCGCCATGTGCCGCCCGCTGATCCTGGTAGGGAGTGCTGTTGAGATCGAGGAAGCGCTGATGAAGCGCCTGACACAGCACGTCCAGGCGCTGAATGAGGGGGTGAGCCTGCTGGATGAAATCCGCTCGATTGGTGCGACTGTGCAGGCGAAAGCCGCCACGCCAGCTACTGAGCAGGCTGCAACGTCTGACCTCGATGCCGATGCCGATGCCGATGCCGATGCCGAGGATGGCGACGCTGCGCAGGTAGGTGGCGGTTCTGGCGTGGACAGCCGCTCGGATGAACCCAATCTGAACCTCGCGGCCTCTTTCTAGGAATTGCACTCATGGCACTTGTTGAAATCTCTCTTGCCCGCGTTTTTCGCTACGCCGGTCGCGACCTCCCCGACCCGCAGCCCGAAATGTCCGTGACTGACGTGCTGAAACACTATGCCCGTCAGTTCCCAAAGCTCAACGGAGCGAAAATTATCGACCCCATTGTGGAGAATGACAGCTATGTCTACGAGTTCCGAGACGGCGGATTCGGCGCAAAAGGTTGACCCGCTTGAAGTCCTGAAAGCGTGGGAGCGTGGCGAACTGGATCGCCACCTCCCATCCGGTACCGAACCTGATTGTTTAGACCACCAGCAGAGACAAAGGCTATGGAAGTTGCTCTCCTCCCCCGCCAATCCCGGCACTATCGACTTCCAACTGCCGCGCTGACACCTCTTAGCTTGCCGAATGTTGGGCCTGTGATGCGTGAAGCACAGGCCCAACTGTTCAGCCGGGACTATGCAGGGGTGGTCGACCACCAAGCTCATAGCATGCTGTGCCGGGAGGCCTTGGAAGCTGGCCTGGTAGCTGAAAGCTCAATCGAATGGCTTCGGCAGTACCCAAATAGCTACGGGCTGCATCGCCTTACGGGCGAAGTGGTACAGCGCCTTGGTGCGTCCTTTGCCATCAGTGATGAAGGCCTTTTTCCACAGCGCACCAGCCTGCTGAATCGGCTGAATACCCCATACGTCGATCCAGTTGAGACGGCATCCTATGCAATAGCCGCTGTAGAGGCTGGGCTGGTCGGACTTGATGCGCTCGCCCCCCACATCGAGGCAGGCCCTGATGGGGCAGGCAGGATAATGGCGGAGCTGGAGCGCTCGTTGATTGGCCGGGTCAAGCTGCCCACATCCGTCGAGGACGCCTACGCCTTCGGAATCCAGGACGGTCATTTCATCCTGGAGTCGAGCTGCTTCGCTACTTTCACAGTTCAAGCGCCAGCGAGCCTGGAACTGCGGGTGCTTCTTTTCAAGACACTCGACGCGATGACACGCCATCTGCTGCCGTTCCATACGCCAATGACCTTCCTGGGGCCGCATAGCTACCACAACCACGGGCTTTCGGAAGCTTTCGAGGAGCTGTCTCCGCGCTTGGCCACGCACTCTAGAGAGGAACTGTGCGCCTTCCTGCTGGACGATTCGGTCGAGCATGATGATTACATCGCCGAATATCTCTACTGCCACGGCCAAGACGAGGATTCTGTAAACAGCTTGCTTGACGCCATCTATGAGATGGATGAACTAAAACAGATAGCTGGAGCCACCCTTGGCCAGGGAGATCGGTGCGAGATCGAGGAGCTGTCCGATCAGGCGCGGCAAATCTGTGAGCGTGATGATGCACACGCCCCGTTGGTTCAAGTGCTGGCGGAAGCCTTGCAGCACTGCCTGGAGCATGAGGCCAGTGGATCGCTCAAAGAGTTCAACCCCCATGATTTCCCAGGCACAGCCGGTGATGGGGTTTCTCTTTTCGAGAGCATTCTGGTGTGCCTGACTAGGGATTTTCCAAATCTAGAGCAGAGTAGCTATGACGGTTTTGACGGCATTGTCAGCGGCTCTGGCTTCCCTGCAATTGGGTTACCGCTGAGTCCTGATCAACTGCGCACCGTCACCCTGCCAGTTCTAGATGCGCTATCGCTGACGCTAGGTCTGTTGCAGCGAATCGCCGACGCTTTAGAGGAATGCGGTAATGCTGAGTGAAAAAGTTTCGAGCAAGGCCATGCTGATACATCACCACAGCCAGACCGGCGTGGTCACCGTCACCAGTCACAGCGTCATCGCGCTGGAAGATGGTAAGGCTGGCTTCACGCTGGGCGCTGGGAGGGCATTCAGTCCCTACGACAAATCCGAACTGGCTGCTCTGCTGTTGAATGAGGATGCCGGAGCAGAATTTCTCCCTGAGAGTTATTTGTTCAGCTCACGCACCGTCTTGGCATGGTACCGCCGCCCTGGTGTGCACGATATTCCGATCCTTGGCGAGCGCATACGCGCCCCGCTGCCGGGCTTGATCTTCATCGCTGCGGCCAACCAATCCTTCCGTTGCTTTGCGTTCAAGGGCAATCAGCGCCCGACGCCAGAGACAGAACTCTTCTATGCCCCGTTGGGGAACGTGTACCAAGGCGGAACCTTCTGTACTGGCAGCGGCAATGTTCCCCGCGATGTTCGACGTGAGAACATCCCGGCCTGGGAGAACTTCGTGCTGGAGAGCGACAACACCCACAGCGGCACGGTTGAGCCGGTGGCGGGTTGCCGCTCGTTTGAGGCCTTGAAGGAGTTCTATCGAGCACTGAGCGAGAAAGGATCGAAGCGGTTCCCAGCCTCGAAACTGGTTTCAGCAGGGTCATACAGTGGCCCGCTAACGCTAGCGCAAGCTATCAAAGGGGGTGCGCGATGAGCGTTCATCCGATCACAGCTCACCAATCGCCGATCTACAAGACGCCAGCCTCGTGGGTTGAACGCGCACCACGCATTGTGGTTATCGGGGCCGGTGGCAATGGCAGTGAGGTGGTTGATGCGCTGGCCAGCTTCCACCATGCGCTTCGCTCCCTCGGCCATCCAGAGGGTCTGGAGGTCACGGTCATTGACGATGCCATCGTGCGCGAGCCGAACCTCGTACGTCAGCGTTTCTGGCCGTGTGACTTGGGCCAATTCAAAGCAATCAGTTTGGTGAATCGTTACAATCTCATGCTGGGTACGTCCTGGGAGGCCCTGCCCTTCCGATTTCCAAGCCAAGAGACGATAGAGGCGATGCGCGCCGCCGACTTGATCATTTCCGCTGTTGACCTTTCTTCGGCCCGTCGCGCAATCGCCAGCAGCGCGCTGCTATCCCGACACTGCATGTGGCTTGACCTCGGCAACGAGGCCCGCCATGGACAGGTTGTGTTCGGCGCTGCGCATGTAGACAAGAGGGGCATCTACCCCAACGTGATGGACGCTTACCCTGAAATCGAAACGCTCGAAGATGACACCAAAAAATCCTGCTCGGTTGCGGAAGCCATTCGTTCGCAGGACTGCTTGGTCAACCGGGCAGTTACAACTGCCGGAATGAGCATTGTGTGGGAGTTGCTGCGGACGGGGGAAACCGATAAGCACTGGATCACAGTGGATCTGGCGTCCGGCTCTCAAAACGCTTTTCCGTTCCCTGCTGTTCCGCAATCCGCCTAACTCAACCGCTTCCGTCTTCGCATTGATCCAGCCGCTGCTCCATCTGCGATATCAGGTCAGCGGCTTTAACTTCGAGGGCTTTAGATAATCTCATAATCAAGGGAAGTGTGGGCAGACTCTCGCCCCGCTCGATTTTCCCCAGGTGCGCCCGCTCAACCCCAGCCAGGAGAGCAAGTTTCTCCTGAGCTAGGCCCGATTTTAGGCGTTCTTCGCGTACGACATTGCCAAAAGCTCCTGCCACCTGAGGGTCAAAGCTTGATGTTCCTGCCGGTCGCCCGCGTGTAGGTGGTCGCTTCTCCATAGACAGAAGCGTTATCGGCAGGAACAATTAAAACCACGTTTAAGAATACCCGTTTCGCTATTTACGCTATGCCCAGAGGGCCAGCGGAGCGGTTTTATGTGCACACTCCCCTGGTTAGGACTAGCAAATATGACTCACGTTGACCCCTCCGTACCTCAGCACTTGGCAGAGCTTTACCAGGAACTGAACGCATCGAGAGCGACCCTGCTGGCATTGATTGAGGCCGAGGGTTCCGGCATCCATCGGCGGACACTGGATCAGCTTGATCGCATGATTGCAGAGATATTTTTTCCACTGGAGTTCGTTGTTTACAGCGAAGAAGAGACGGTGCCCTCGGATGATCCGGCGTCTGCTCCCCCGACCGGGTATGCGTGGCGAGTGACTGGCCGTGAGGGCGAGATCAGGACGCTCCGGTGTGACGAAACCGGCCAGGAAATATCCATCTCGATTGGAAGAGCCATCACAGACTTCGCTTTGGTGCCCAATCACCTACCGGAAGCCTACTTTCCCGATCTCGATCTCACCCCGGCGCAACTGGAGGGGAAATATGCACAGCGTGGCAACGATCACCCTTTCTTGACCAATTACCAGTGGCTTCAAGCAGTGCGCAACAACCAGACCCAGTTTGGATACTGGCAGTGGGTTCTGGCTCAACTGCTGGCCCTGCACCGACGCTCGCTCCCCTAAAGCCCCGCACGAATACCGCGCCAGCCACTGATGCACCTCGGGGCTTGGCGCAGGCCACTCGAAAGCTTCCGCCCGCCCTGTACCTCTTACCCAGATAAATTCCTCTTCAATCGGTGTGGGAAAATGCCTGCCCCGACTTGGGATATCTGCGCCGGCCTTTATCCTAGTCGCAGGCAAATAGAGGAGACCGCGATGCGCACTTTCACCGGCACAATTAAGACTGATGTACAAGGATCTGAGGTGGACTTTGAATTCGAGGTCGATGACAACGCTACTGCTGAACAAATCGAAGCCGAGGCAAAGCAGGCGGCGTTTGAGCTTGTCCAGTGGCATTACGAAGAAGTGAAGTAGGAAAGTGCCCATGAGCGAGCAAGTAACGATGCAGTTCGGCCCCCTGGAGCTGCGCAAGACAGAGGAAGGCTGGCAGTACCTGAGCGAAGGCGTTGGCCATGAGCCTGATACCTGGTGCGATGCTACCAGTGTGCTTGGGCCGTTTGGCGGTTCAGGTGTGAACGATCTGCTTGATGAGTTGGCTGCAACAAAAGCCAACGCAGAAGCACGCGAATCCGAGCTTGTAGATGTTCTCCAGCACATTCGAGGAAAAAGTTGCTGCTCGGACGCTTGGGATGCCATTGACGAGGTTGTGCCGTATAACGACGCGCTATACAGCTGATACAAGAAAATCCCGCAGCAGACCACAGCCCCTTAATTGGGGCTAAGTCCGTGAGATGGTGCCAATTTTCGGTTACGCAACGATGTCTTGGTCATCAAAGGTATGACGCGCTGAAGGAGTGCTGAACATGTTGGGAGCTGCATTTATCGCCGATATAGCTGGTCTCTTCTACTGGCTGTTGATCCTACTGGCAATTGGCGCAGCCCTCACTTGGTTGTGGACGTTCGTCGATCACCTGGACATCCGCAAGGGTTGGCAAGCTCTGGTGGTGTGCGCCGTGACGATAGTTCTTGTGCGGGTCGTTGGGGCACAGGCCGACCACTATCGGGCGATGGCGACCGCTGCTGGCACCGGGCTACAGCCGGGCGATGGCCTGGGCATCTTCTTCATGTTCTTCATGGGGGTCGGGCTACTTGTAACCCCATTCGTGCTGCTTTTCTCGGGTAACGGCAGCAAGAAGGAAGGCAGTGGATAACCGAGTACGCACCCCTCGCATAAATCTCGATCTCTACCAACTCGGCGGTAAATCCACCGAAAAGCGCTAAAGGCGTCAATCATAATGCTCTACATCCTCCTATGCTCCGTTGTTCTGCTGATCGTGGTCATTGGTACCGTCGCTCGCGCTACGTTGGCCTTGGTTTCCCCCGGCCCTGGGCAGCGGCTACGTCAAATGGTTCTCGTGCTGGCTTCCTATGCTGTAGGCATGGCCTACTGCGCACCACTGCTTTACCTCTTCTTTGGCCCAGATGGTGCTCCGGGGGAAACTCTTGGCGTCGATACTGCGCGGCTAACCGTCTATCTGCTTTTGGCTGCCTCAGTGGCCCTACTCTTCTACATCCCCTCGTTGTGGAAAAGAGCTGCTGACTCCAAAGGCTTTTGGCCGATGGGCCAGCTGACACTCGTTGCTTTGGCATGCTTCGTAGGTGGTAAGTCCGCATATGACCACCTGACGTTCTTCAACAACGATCAAGCTGGCTGGGCAGATGTTGCTCTCATGAAGGAAATCGGAGAAATAACCGATATGCCGGGATGCACCAGCCCGGTTGCCTTTGTCCGGTTCCAATCCACTGGCCCATTTGAATACCGCTGCCCTGGTTTGATCGTTTTCAACCGGCTTTCATCGCAGCCTTTCGGCCCATGGCCACACAACGATAACGGCTCAAGCCAGCAGCTCGCAGATGTCATCCTGAAAATCAAAAGCGAAGCGAAAGTGGCGAAAGACTCTGAAGAGGAGTCCGCCCCGCTATGAGTGCGAAAGCCCGCAAGTCAAAGCCAGCACAGCCACCGGCTGAAATGCCTATTGAGTGGCCGCGCGCCGACCCGGCCGAGCTGGCCAAGTTCGACCCGGCGTCGAAGGTTTGCAACATGAATTGCGGCCCTCACAAGAACGACCCACGCAGCCATGCCGAGCGGCTGTTTCTGTGTGACGACTGCTAACCCAAGGAACCAGAAGCCCGACAGGAGCTGACCCAATGGAGAACGAAAAATGACTGATATGCCTACAGGAACATTCACTATCGGCGACCCGTTGCGCTCCAGTGGGAAGGGCAAAACGCCCATTGCTGACGCATGCGCTGAAGCAGAAAAGATGTTGGCCGAGTATCGCCACGCCCTCAGAGATGGTGTCGACGCGGACAGTGATCGCTATGAGTTGGTGTGCATGCATTCGCTCATCGGACACAAGAATGTCGGCCTCGCATATAGCGTCGAGCTTCAGCGGGCATACCTGCTGTTTGCTGATGCTGACCGCCCCCAGCCCGACTACGAGCCGCTGTGGCTGTTGGATGCAGCCAAAGAACTCACCCTGCTTATGCGAACGCTCGTGGTACCAGATAAGTCATCAACTGCAACGACGTACTGGGGTGGCGTCAAGCGAGGGCCGATCATTGCGTACCGCTTCAAACTCGCCTATGCGCCCACAAGCATCAAGTTCTAGGAACCCATCCATGGAAATGAAATTTCGCACCCAGTCCGGTGCCATCGTCACCGCCGATCCTATGGCTGAGAGGCAGACACCCCTGGAGCTTGCAGATCCTGCTGCTGAGCGTGGCGTAGGCCAAGTCGAGCCTGCACACCTGCTGCGCAAACAGATCGAGGGTGTGATTCGTGAATACGGTGCAGATCCTGCGGAAGCCGCTCTGGCGGTCTGCGTCATCCTCGACGGGAACTTGGGCCTGGCTGAAGACGGCTGGTTTGACGATGACGAAACCGTGCTGAACGCGATCATTGCCGGCAACCAGGCTGACGACTGATCTGTTTGACGAAAAGCGGAGGCGAAAACATTGGTCTGGATCAAGACAAAAGACCTCATGCCTGCTCCAGGGGTGCCCGTGCAGTGCAAACTCAGGCATTGCAGCAGTGGGACTGTCCAGCAGCATCGCCTAGTCCGCGTGGTCGAGGACGATTGTACCTGGCGAACTGCCGGCGACCTTTGCGAAGTGAGTTATGACTGGGACGTGATCGAGTGGGAGTCCGCCTAGGACAACGGAGAGGGAACAAAAATGATGAACGTACCTATCGGGTTGTTAATTCTGGCAGTGTCATTTTCTGTCAAGGCGGCAGGTCAAGGCGAACCGATGGAACCGTTCCTGGGCATCCTAAAACTGGTAATAGCTCTCGGTTGCTTAGTTGTGGTTTTGACTGCGGCACGTTGGCTGTATAGCTGGTACCAATGTCGAAAAGTAACCCGTGCCGCCACTGAATCTGTCAAAGAGCGTGTCGCTCGTGGTCAGAAGCCCTATTGCTAACTCCCATTCTTCAGTGGAGTTTTGCAGGGCGAACCCCGTTAATGCCCACGCCCCGCTTAGCGGGGCTGGGGTCATAGGAGAGGGCCACTTTCGGGCCTCACAATGAAGAAGGACACATCATGGCAACTGAATCTCCGTTTCTGAAGCACCGAGAGATCTTGCTCCACCAATCCTACAGTGCCGCTGGCGCGCTCCAAGATTTTGCCCTGAGCTGCTACAACGGCCAGCTAGGGCAGTTCCGGGGTGACACCCTGGCCAACTTCGACCAGCAGCACTTCGCAATTTTTGTCGAGATGGCCACCTACTACTACCAGCACCGCGAGAATGATCCACACTTGCTCGAGGTCGGCGCGGCCATCTGGGCGGATCGTCGTGATCGCGGGCGAAAGCACTTGGCCGAGCTAGCCGAGCACCGTGCGATCAACCCGAAAGAGTACCCGGACGGCTCGGAGCGAGATTATTTCGACCAGTTGGATTGGCTGAACCGGCAAACTGAACGCATGAAGGCGAAGGGCTGGATCGACGAATAAAACTGAATGGAGACCACGATGGCAAACGCACCCAGCGAGTTGATGCAGCAACAAGATGACCCTGTGTGGTTCGTGGAGGAGCGCCAGCTGAACGGCGACTGGATCGCCATCGACCGCGCGGACGATCAGGCCGAAGCCGAAGCGAAGTTGAGCCATGCCGAGAACTGCCTTCCAGGCACGTACCGTCTGAATCGGTCGGATTGGTGAGCCCGGCCACGCAAGAGCCATCCCAACCAGGAGAAGCGCTGTCAAGTAGCAGCCGATCGTGCTCTGTTTCCTGTAGATGATTTCTCCTCGGCTTCCTCCTGGCGCAGGGAGGAGCCGCCTCCACCGCCCATCAGTTGGGATTTCCCGTTGCCGCCGTAGGCTGAGTCTGTAGGCACCAGGTAGGTGCTCAGAGGACAGCCAATGCACCCGTCAATCTCCCGCGCACACCAGTTCGACGACCAGGTAGTTATCCCGGCACTGGGCCAGCAGCTCACCCTGCTTGGGTTCGAGCCTGAGCCTGCTGTGCTGGCAGAGGGAACCTATTTCGATGCGCCGACAGTGGATCTGGACAGCTATGACCACGTTGTAGTCTGTGTGTCTGGCAAGGACAGCATCGCTTGTCTGCTGGCACTGATCGAACAGGGTGTGGATCTGCGTCGTGTTGAGCTCTGGCACCATCGGGTGGACGGTGCAGAGGGGAGCACCCTCATGGACTGGGCTTTCAATGACAGTTTCATCGAGAAGTTCGCAGCTGCATTCAATCTGCCGCTCTATTTCTCCTGGTTGCAGGGTGGCATCGAGGGCGAAATGCTCAAGATGGACGCCTACTCCAAGCCTCACATGGTCGAAACTCCAGGCGGAATTATCTGCTTGGATCGTGATACCAGTCGGACTTCACCAGCGACCCGCCGCCGGTTCCCTCAGCAAAGCGCCAACTTGGCAACGCGCTGGTGTAGTTCCGCGGCCAAGATCGACGTGGGCCGCCGGGCCATCACCAACCAGGAGCGCTTCCTCGGTAGCAAGACCTTGTTCGTTACTGGCGAGCGCCGTGCTGAGTCGAGCAACCGCAGCAAATACAACCAGTTGGAGCCTCATGCAGTTGACCGACGCAAGGGTCGTCTCGGCCGGCACGTAGATGCTTGGCGACCGGTGCTGCACTACAGCGAAGAACAGGTGTGGGAGCTGCTTGCTCGCCACCGGGTAGAGGCACCTGTCCCCTACCGTTTGGGATGGGGGCGCTTCAGCTGCATGACGTGCATCTACAACTCACCGAAGGTATGGGCCACCATCCGAAAATACTTCCCTGAACGAGTCACCCCGATAGCAGGTTACGAGGACGAGTTCGGCTGCACCATCAGTCGGCAGAAAATCAACGTGGTGGATCTGTCGGCCACGGCCGAAGCGTTTGATATCACCGATCTGGACGCACTTGCCCAGGCGCGCCAGCGCGAGTACGTGCTGCCGATCTTCACGCCCGAGGGCAAAGCCTGGCAGTTGCCAGCAGGAGCATTCGTAACCGAAGGCTGCGGATCGGTTTAGAAAACTCCTCCGCGGACTCCTCCTGAACCGAGGCCGTCCTCATTCCCTTGGGATTTCCGATGCCTGCCGTACCTTGAACCCATCAGCTCCAGTGAGGAGCCGGATTCAAGCACGGAGCTTGTCATGCAGCTGTTCGATGTCGATCTGTTCTCTTCCGCTGGCGTCCAGGAGATGCCTGCCAATGTTGTTCGTGGGCCTGAGAAGACTCTGACCGAGAAGATTGCCGGTGCGGTCGAAGCTGTGAAGCGCGTCGTGCGGGCCGGCAAGCAGCCTGTTGTGGCGTGGAGTGGCGGCAAGGACTCAAGCGTTACGCTGAACATCGCGTTCACTGCAATTCGCGAGCTGGCCACCGAAGGTTTCGCGGTGCCAACCTTGAACGTCATGCACTCCGACACCCGCATGGAAAACCCGGTGATCCACTGCTACAACCAGAGCCAGATGCAGCAAATGCAGGCCTACGCGAAGGCTGCGGGCATCGAGTTGAAGGTGTGGGTAGCGAAGCCGGGTCTGAGCAATGACTACCTTGTTAGCCTGGTCGGTGGGCGCATCATCGCCAGCGTTGGCTCCAACGCCAAATGCCAGCAAATGACCAAAGCAGATCCACTGAAGCGAGTGAAGAAGGCAATCCTCAGGGATGTCGCGGCTCGCCTCGGCCGCAAGTGTGCTGATGACGATATCGTTTCGCTGATCGGTACCCGGTTCGATGAGTCCGTGCAGCGCGAGCGGAAAATGTCTGAGCGCGGCGAGAGCGCCTTTGAAGCTGTGAACCTCGCCGCCGGCGCTGGCGGGCACGACTGGGTACTCAGCCCAATCGCTGAAATGACCACCATGGACGTGTTCAGCTACATCGGCCAGGTGATAGCCGGCCGGATTGAGTGCTACGACCGCTTCAACCAGCTGGTTGAGATCTACCGCGACATGAATGGCGGTGACTGCATGGTGAACGTCTACCTGGCCGGGAAACAATCCGAGCGCCCAGCGTGTGGCCATCGGACAGGCTGCTGGTCATGTACCCGCGTCTCTCGAGACTCGTCGGCCGAGAGCATGATTGCCAAAGAAGGCGGCGAGTACGACTGGCTCAAGCCCCTGAACGACTTGCGGAACTACATCAAGGCCCGCCACTTCGATCCAAGCGCTCGATGCTGGCTGGCACGGACGGTTGATAAGGAAACGGGGACGATAAAAATCGCTCCGAATTCCTACTCGCCGACATTCACCAAAGAGCTGCTGGGAATCATGCTCACGATCCAGCTCGACGAGTTTGACGCCGCCGAGCAAGCCGGTATCAAGCCGCGCTTCACGCTCCTGGATATCCAGCAACTGCTGGCGGTCGAGGCGCTTTGGGGCCGGTATGGATACCAGAAGCCGTTTACCGCAATGAGGGTGTTCCTGGAGGTCTACGAGCAAGGTGTTCGCTATGAGATCCCAGATATCGCGGCGCTGCCAAAGTACACCGAGGCAGACCTGCGCTACCCCGAGGTCGAGGTGCCGTTCTGTGATGATCAGTACCAGGGAATGTTCAACGGCCTGCGCAGTATTTCCCATGCTGCTGCCGATGCTGAGTTCCTGACCACAACACGCAGTGGCATGGTGGTCATGGACGTGGTGACCAGCAGCGGATTCGAGATCGATCGCGAAGGTGCAGAGCTGTTCGTGAACTTCGAGCTGGATAACGCCCTGTCCCGCGTGACCTTCGACCAGTCTCCGACTGCGGGGCTGCATTACCTGATGGGGTTGGGAACCATCGCGATCTACAAGGGCGACCATGGCGACTGGGATCGGATGATGCGGATGTCCAACCAGATTTTCAGAAGCGATCTTCAGCCCATCCTGCATGACCGTGCTGCGCTGATAGCCCGGCTGGGTGGTAACTCACTGGGTCAGATCGATCTGTTCTGATTCGGTCCGTGTAAGCAACGACCATAATCCTGTGCGACTATACTGTCTTTACATACAGTGAGGCGTACTATGCCCTCTTCGGAACTGCCGCCATTCGAGCCGGTGACGCTCGACGAGCTGCGTCGCATTTGGTCAGCGCATGACGATCCTGACATACGCCGCCTGGCTCTCGAAGTAGCTCGATATCGGCGTGTGCTGGCAGAGGTCGACAAGCTCTATAAGACCGTCCACCAGTCTTGGCGCGCCCAGGTGGGCGGTGATCTAGTGGCCCTGCACCTCTTGAAACAGATCATGTATCACGAACGGATGCGCCTGCCATGATGACCGGCCCTGCCGTTTCTGAGCTATACCCAGTATCAAGAAGGGGTTGGAAACAGGGATCTGAGGATTTTCCAAACACCAACGCAGGCCGCCGCCCCCACAACAATCCCCAAAACTGCTCGTATGAGCATGGTGATGTCCTCTGGCCCATTCAGCCTCTCGCCCTCACGAAGGAGCCCTTGGATACCGAGCATCCTGTTGATCTCGGTCGGATAACCGAAGACGCACAGCCCAAAGACAGCGAGCAGCGTAGCCGTGCCGAGTGACTTCTTTACAGATTTCAAAAGCATGCGGTTACTTCCCTATTTCGATTGAGATGATTCTAACTGACCATTCAAGACTGCATCGCACCGCCGAGTCAGCAGGTCGTGCAGCAGCTCGGCGTCATTGGCCGCATCCACGCAATCGCGGTGGAGCGCATTCTCCAAACTGCTCTTCAGCCAGTAGCTGGTTTCAGGGCTGCTGAGTACCGCTTGAATTTCTTCGTTGATGGCCACTGTTCGATTCCTCTGTCCGGAAGGCGTTGTGTGCTCAGCGATTCACTGCCGGAGCACTGGGGAGGTTGCGGTTTTCCTGCGGAGCCATCGGTTGCCCCATCAGCTCAAACGCCGGCGAAATGAACTCGGCTGTCATGGCCTCGGAAAGCGCCTCCAGCTCGAAGTCGGTCACCTGAAAGCTCCCTGGCCAGATCCTAATGAGTGCCGATTTTCGTGCGACAAGGAATTTCTCCTGTTTGAGCATGGCCTCGTTGACGGCGATACCAACAGCCTCGACAAGAGCATCGCGGCTCCTGAAGAAATGAGTCATGGAGGAAAACGGGCAGTCGATCGGCACTCCGTCGACGATCACTTGATTCGGCTTCAGGTCGATGACGACGCGATTCGCCACCACTTTCCGCTCCGTCCACTCAAGAAACCAAGCCCCGAGAGCGCCAGCAGCAGCGACGATGCCGGCGACTACCCAGGTTCCTTGGCTGGGTGCGTCTACGTCAGGTAACGCAGCAAGCGAGCCCAGTAACGGGAGGGGCAGTATCGCCATCCCCAGTAGGGCTTTCGACAGATCATTCATTATGCGTCCTCGCTATAAATTGCATGTCGTCGTGTGCGCTTCAACTGCATAACCGCGGCTTGCAGTAATCAGTTGCACCTTACTTTCCAATAACTCGGCGATGATCTTGATCGCTGCCTGACCTCCCAAGCTGTACAGGTGTGCGTCTGCTTCTAGCTCGAACAGGCGTGTCGTACGATCCGGCGTTGTCATGATCAGCAGCAGTACCTGCTGCATGACATGCTCAAACGCCACCTCACAGAGTCGGCGACACAGACCAGTCTTACGGTGAACCGGCGCAAGATAAATGGCCTTGAGCATCAGATGAAAGCTGGTCTCGCCTTTGCTCTGGAGTGCTGTCAACTCAAGGGAACACAGCCCAGCCAAATTGTTGCCAACCCAGATCTCGTGGCACCCTTCGGCCGGGAAATTTGTAGGCGATAGAAGATCACCTTGTGGGCGATCTGATTCGTCGAAAATCCGCGCCCTTTGCGGTGGTGTTGAGAGGCGGTAAGTAACCATCACTGCTCTGCTCATAGGCTCCCCACCAGGATGGTCGTCGAGGTGCAGTACCGCTGGTTGGAGTTCCGGCAGTAGCTTGATCAGGTCAATATCTTTCATAAGGGAAACCGTTGGATCGCTGATGTCGGCCGATTATTCCACGCCGTCAGCGCCAGCAAGGCCGTAATCAGGTCGTAAAGCGGTCAGAAAACGTTCTCCCTACTCAGGGGGATAATTTCTATCTGGAGTGCTTGTATCTGGCCCTATCAGGCATTGCGCCGGCGGCCGTTGGGATTTCGGTAGGAAATGAGACGGTGGCCACCTCCTACCAGGAACCACCAGCATGGAAATCAACCGCCTCCCCGCTTGGCTTCAGGCTTACCGCGATGGCCATCGTCAAGGCAATGCCCAAGCGCTAGCAGCCTATGCCGATTACTACTGCATGGACGGGTCAGCCGACATGGAGCTGGATATTGAGGAGCGGCTTGGCTACATCCCTCCGCCGATGGTCTCGTATGCAAGCCGAACGGGCACACGCCGCAACCTCGCAGCAATGCGCGGGGCGGGTTGGCGTTTACTCGTTTCTGCGACCGGGGTTCTGCGCACGGAGGGGTTCGAGCATTACGCCTTGGACAACGGAGCGTGGAGCGCTTTCCAGCAGGGCACGCCGTTCGATGAGCGTGCTTTCGGCCGTGCCGTGGATCTTCTTGGCGAAGACGCTGACTGGGTTGTCCTACCTGACATCGTGGCAGGTGGGATGGAGTCGCTGGATTTCAGCCTGCGCTGGCTAGATCGGCTAAAGGGATTCCCTCAAAGGTTGCTCATTGCTGTGCAGGATGGAATGGAGCCAGACGATGTGCGTGAGTTCTTGAGCCCATCCGTAGGGATATTTCTCGGAGGGAGCACCCCTTGGAAGCTGCAAACCATGGCTGCCTGGGGTGTCCTTTCTCGTCGCCGCAACTGCTACTACCACGTTGGCCGGGTCAACAGCGCTCGACGGATCGGAATGTGCGCTGCCGCCAGTGCTAATTCCTTCGACGGTACCAGCGTGACACGCTTCGCCGACACGCTGCCTGCGCTCCATGCCGCGCTGTGCTATGCCGATTACCAGGGTGATCTTTTCTCTCTAGCCAAGGAGGACGTTGCAGCAACGCCATTCAATTGCTGTTGGCCGCTGCCTTCGAGACAGCACTGTTTTCATGGAGCCCACCATCATGAAGATGGGGTTATCTGAGCTTTCGCTGCCGTGGACATATCAGACGCCCAGTCGCGGAGATAACCAGGAACGATGAGCTTGTGACGAGCTCTCGATCCACCCGTGTAAAGGGCTGCAAAAGCCTTGCTCGCTGCAATGCGGTCACCAGGCCCTACTTGACTGAGCAAGTCTGGTGCGAGCATCACAGCGTCGATCTCTGAATTGCGTGCGTCCATGACCCGACCGAGCTGTAGTTGGGCTGTCCCTGATGCATCGAGGTTGAGTAACGATGCCTCGAACTCTGATGAGCTATAGCCCTTACTGAGCATCCGGTCGATGCGCTGAAAGCTACTGTTTTTGCTGCCCATGTCCGCCCGGAGATCATCCCAGTTGGTGTACCTGAAGAGCGCGCTGTGGGTTGGCCGTACCTGATCATGGAACAGGCCAATGCAATCGAGAATGAACCGGCGGAAGGTGTTGATTGCTCCAGGTAGCAAGCTGAAAGTCGCGCCAGCGCTCCCCAGGCGCTGAAACCATTCGAATAATCCCCACTCGGAATCAACCAGTATCGTCACGGCCCCGGAGGGAACCTCTGGCTTGTCGTAGTAGACAACCTTTGTCTCGATGCCGTTGTTGCCCTCGAGCGAAGCCAATTTCAGTATCGGGTGTTTGTCGATGAGGGGGTTTATGACTCCCTCGATCTGCCGGCCGGCGCGAATGGAGTGGGTGATCTCGTGCTTGCGGAGTGTGCTAGCCCGTTGATAGTAGCTCCCATCCAGGCGCTGGCAGGCGTCACCCAGGGTAATCACGGGCTGGGTACAGCGGTCGAGAAATACCGAGAGTGGCCAGCTCAGGTCGTGAGCTTCATCGACAATGATGTGGGTGAACTCCAGACCTATGACCGCCTCATGAAGAAGGGTCATGTGCTTGATTCGGTGATAGCCGCGAAGCGGGAGCTGAAGGCGCTGATCGGTTGGTTCTATGGTCTGGTCCCACAGCCTTTGCGCATACCCTACCAGCACCAACCGATCTACGGCATCGAGGGTAAGCCCTTTGGGGATGTGCTGCTCTGATAAGGCAAGGTCAGTGCTGTTGCAAAAGGAGGCAACCATCCTCGCGCAGGCCGTGGCTACTTGGGCTGGACTGAGCCTACTTATCGACCCGAAGCCTAACCGGGAAGCGATGTCTTCCGGGGTAACCTGGTGCCGAGCGGATGCCCGCTTGCCCGGCCTGTAATAACCGACACTTCGTTCAAGCACGTAGTTGGCGAGATCTCCGAACGTCATTCCTCTCACGTTCGCGGCTCCGATTCGCTGCATCAGGGCCTGGAGCTGCACCGCGGTGAACGCCAGCATGAGTGGTCGACATGATGAAAGCGAGTCCACCAAGCGTTCGATCATGTGGGTCTTGCCGGTACCAGCCAGGCCCTGGATATGGATGCTCTCATCGGGTTCGGCGTGAATAACGCGAAACGTCCGGCTCTGCTGATTCGACAGAGAAATTGTTTTCCCCGATGGGGTCTCGAACGAATGCTTGAGCGGGTTGAGCTTTTGGGTGTGCGCCGCACAGAAGTTGAAGTCCCAGTGGCCACCATTCAGGAATTGCTTCGCGTCCAGCGTCTCCTCATCCAGGAAGCGCAGCCGCAGCCGAGGCATAAGCGCCAGCCCTCGCTCAAACAACTCTCGCTTAAATCGGCCGGCAATCAGGCTAGAAAACGTACCAGGTGGATGCGTTTGGCTCAGTTCCGTTCCGACTGAGATCAACTCGGCCAGGGCCTTCTCAACGAGCATTTCGCTTTTCGGCTTTCCGTCCAGGGCCGGTAAGTTCTGGATGACAGCTACCGACGCCACTTGGGCCACGTCCCATTGCCCCAGCAGGACACGGGCAGAACCACTCGGATCAACCAAGGTATCGGCCTGTGAAGCCAGCAGTGGGATGTAAAGAACCGGGTCGCTCACGCTTTTATCTCGGTGAAATGAACATCGTCGACCGCAACCAGCACTATCGCCGGAGGCGGGCCCAGCTATCCAGTGTATGCCAGGCCAGCCGGAGGTCACACTATCTCAACGCCGGTACCAGTTGAGCTGGTAGCACCTGGCGTCCTCGGGGATCTGATCGGACGGCCAGCGCAGGCAGTTCAGATACAGACGCTCAGGTTTGCTCGGGCTGGGCCGAGTAGCCTGCACCAGGTAGGCCGACCCACCGGAAGTGAGGATGTAGTCGCCAGCGCTTAGGTCGTCGGCGCCATCGATGTACAGCTTGCATGGGGTGAAGGGCTGGCGTCGGCTGGCCATATCCGCTTTCCTTGATCAGTTTTCGATTTCACAGCTATCAAGTAAGGATTTGATCCGGTCTTGAAACTCCGGGTGCTCAGCAGATATCTCCTGAAGCTCAGGTAGTCGCTCAGTCACAATATCGGCCGCATTTACCCCGAACTCGGAAACCAGCCTTTCGAGGCTGTTGATGACCTCTTCTGGTGCAATATTCTCTCGGACAGTGTTGCAAATAAGGGCTACTGCGGCCTTGGAATGATCATCGAGCTCCACGACACGGATAGGGACTATATCCATAGCCAGTTTCTTAGCTGCCAGCCAGCGAACCTGGCCACCGCCAGGGGTGATCTCATAGCGGTCACCAAGACGGGTAACCAAAAGGGGCTCCATGATTCCGTAACTGAGAATGCTCTCAGCCATAGCATCGACTTGGGCCTGACTGGGAGTTTTTGGGCTGAGCTTGCTTCGCACCAGCTTGTTCGTTTGAACCGCCGTGGGTTTTTTCAAGTCTGGTTTCCTCAACCTTTCGGGTTAGTGCTCTGCGGTTCGCCACTCGCAGCCTTCTTCGGCAATTTAGATGGAATATTTCTGCTGCGTCATTGCGCTTTTGCCACTTCCGCAATGACATGGCCATCGGCGAAGGCCAGATCCAGCTTGCCTGCATCGCGAGCCTGCTGGGCACTGCTGATTATCTCCCCACCAGGGCCACGGACTAAGGCAAAGCCTCTCCCGAGCAGTGCAAGCGGATTTGTCTTGTCGTAGACCGTGCATGCAAGCTCCAGGCGCGAAATTTCCTTGGCGATCAGCGCCCTACTCAGGGAAGCCACCCTCGAGGCGGCAAACAGCCCCCTTTGGCGCTCAGCTACACACAGACCAGCCCCGAGCCTTGAAAATCGATCCTGCGCGAGCTGGAGGGCCATGCGCTGTTGACTGAGGAGGCGGTCTCGGCCTTTGTCGAGGCTGCTTTGCTGTTGCAACAGTTGCCGATGCTCCCCATGGAGCGTTTCCGTCACCCGCCGGCTGAAGGTGCTCCAAGCGCGATCCAGATGCGGGGCTTGCCCAGACACCAGGCGCAAGATCATGCCGTTGGCCCGCTCGACCTGAGCCCGAGCAGTTGAGGCCTCAGACATGAGCGCTGTTTTGATGAACCCGATGACCTTCGATGGTGTGTCGAACCGGCGGTGTGCCACGAGGTCAAGCACGCATTCGTCGATCTCGTGCCCAATGCCGGTGAATACCGGCACAGGCAACCGGCACACCCAAGCCGCAAGGTTCGCGTCGTTGAGCCAGGCCAGATCGCTTTTCGCCCCACCCCCGCGGATGATGCATACGGCGTCGAATGGCTGCTGTTGATGTTGCTCATGAACCGTCCGCAACGCAGAGCGGATGCTGTCTGATGCATCACGCCCCTGGAACGTCGCTGAGAAATACTCGAAGCCGCACACCTCGGCCGCAGCCAACTGCTCTGCATCACGCCGAAAATCGGCCAGCCCAGCAGCCTCGTGCGGAGCCACAACCGCAACGCGCCAGAACCCCCCTGGAGAGGGAAGTCCCCGCTGTAGGTCGAACCACTGCCGCTCCTTCAGGGAGGCAATGATCTTCTGCATCTTGGCCTGCATGTCACCCAGCGTGTAGCTCGGGTCGATGCCGGTGACCATCAGGGAGAAGCCAAACTGAGGGGAAAAATCTGCCCTCACTTTCAGCAGGACGTTCATTCCTGCTTGGGGCAGGCCTCCGGTTGCCTGCTGCCACTCACCAAGTACCTTGCCGGCGACGTTCGCAAACATGGTGCACCGTGCCTTCGCGACCTCGGCTCCATCACGCGACTCCAAGATGTCCATGTAGCAGTGGCCGTTCGGGCGGCGCTTGAAGTCACTGAGTTCTGCAACAACCCAGCAGCTGTCTGGCACCGCAGCACGGATGGCCTTCTGGATCTGGGTAAGGTATGCGCTGAGAGTGAGGTGCTGCTCAATCGGATCAGGTGCGCTCACCGGCCTGTCCCTCTTCAGCGCCCAAGGTCGCTTGAACAACGCCCTCGATGCGGGTAAGCCGGTCGGCGCAGAACTTACGGGCATCCGCAAATTCGCGAGCAAGGGTCTCCAACTCGTCGATGCTCACTTCATTGCGTTCCAGGCGCTTTACCGTCTGGTCGATGAAGGCGATGTTGGCTTCGTAGGTATCTCGGCTCATGTGGGAAGTCCTGGGGAAGATGGGATCAATCAACGTGCCGATTGTCGCAGCTTCCCCAAAAGACCCAACCCTATCAGCCTTCAGGCTGAACCCACGTTGTCTGACCCTCTGGGATCACGCCTCGATTGCAGCCGTATTTGGACAGGTACAACACCCTGCTCTGCCGCAACCAGGCCTCAACGGTTGGAACGATCATCGCGGCATACTCGGCAAGGCTCGGGTGTTTCTTCCAGTCGCCATTGCCGATCGCGGATTCCAGCGAACGGTCATACCAGGCGTTGACCAGCTGCTCGACTCCAGCCAGTTCCTCGCCGGCGGACGGTGCGGAATGGATCAGGTTATGCGCCTCGCGTTTCCTTTGCTCTCGGGTGGCATGTGCAGCTGGTAACGCTCCGAGGGAGAAAAGAGCGTCCTCAAAATTGAGGTGACGCTTCTCGTGAGTAGTCGAGTCCTCGGCTACATCGGGGACGAAAGAAAAGCGGCAGAGCTTGCAGTAGACCACGCCACCGTCCTTCCGCTCGTAGTGCTGCTCTAACGAGCGAGCGACCCACTTACGAACTTCGTGATAGCTGCGTGCTTGAAGATGATGCTGCGCCATCAGGTTGAGGCGCTGCGCATGGCTCAGTCCTGGGTGAAGGGCCTTTGCCTGTTTGGCGAGCTTTTTGAGGTTTTCGATATCGCGGAGTGTGATTGGGTTTTGCATACGGCAGCCTCCAAAGGCTGATGCTCTGTGTCCACTTCGGAGCACCCATAAGGGTTCCGTTGGTTTGTCGGTAGTGCTTTCGCTTTGCCAATGTGGACGGCAGGCACCTACCCGTGTGCCGAGGGGAATATCTCTGTCTCGATTGCGAACGTCAAGTGTGATGTCGAATTTCGCCCGGCTGGTTGAAATTTGAGCATCGCCGGGGGAGCGTTTCCAGACCGCCACGCCAGGACTTTATCCACAGGCTTACCCCCACTTTCAGGGGACAAACCTCGGGCGAAAAAAATCCCGCTCGAGCGGGACTTATTCCTGGGCCCTGCGTCATTCCAACTCCAACTGCCTGTGCTCGTCACGCCCCATGGGTTTGTGCAGAGAAACGCTTTCACCATCCATTTTGCCCTGAATGTACGCTCGGTACGCATCCATATCCAGTTTTCGGCGTTTCATCTTTGTGATCGGAACACCAGGATAATGTCTTTGGGTATAAGCGTGGATTGCCCGCTCCCCTTCTTCCGTAATGCCGGCAAATTCCTCTACTCGTTTATGTACGCCGATGATCCACGCTTCTGCATACAGCACTCCCGCTCTGCGCCTTTGCACTGTGCCCTGAATGCTGACCCCTGAGAGGTATTTTCTCTTGGAGTCTTTCAGTTGCCGGATAAGCACCTCATACGCATAGGCCGACATTTCAGCGCTACCGATTTCTCCAATAAAAATCAGCGACTGCCCGTCAGGCCCATAGCTGTAGAAACTCACACAGCCAAACGCCTTAGAGACAGTCATCGACAACATGCGAATCCATTGTGGCGGAACGCTTTTGGCTTTACCGATCCGCAGGGAGAATTCTTCCGCCTGGGTAGCACGCACATCGCCTACTTCCAGCTTGAACTTGTCCATAAGTTTGCGGGCTTGCCGCATTGCTGCTTCGGCCTCATGCGGGTTGCTGGATTTTGCGAGCGCAAAACATTTCTTGATTCTGCCTAGTGCGCGAGCGCGCTTATCCATGTCTGCAATTGCGCACTCACTCACCAGCCAATCCTCCGCTTCGCGACACGTTATTAAGCATGACGTTTCAGCGACAACCAATATCTCCCCGTATTCGGGTTGCTCAGCAAGTATACTTGCTCCATCCCCTCAAAAGAGGTGTCCAACTTTTGGACGCCAGCCCCGAAATACTCCCCCAAACGCGACAACACTTTTTCCTGTTCTGCTTGCGGCTGGTCTTTAAGTTCATCGAGAACCATCTTCAGCTCTGTGATAGCGGCGGCAAAAAACGTTCTTGCTCGCAACGCATCCGCTTGCCCGAGCGTTGACTCGTATTCACTAAGCACTACCGCCATCGCCATAGAACTCCGCTCACGCAACCCTGCGCACTCCTGAGTGAGTACGATTGCAATTAGGAGATCATGACTGCCCGGAATGTCTGCATGCAGCACCTCCAATATTTCCTCAGACCACTCCTTATCCGCAGGGAGGTTGTATCCTTCAAGAGAAAAACTACCGCTGGCCCCGATCAACTCATTAACGCCGTACATAAAATCCCCTTGTCCCTAAATTTGTGGTTCACCTTAACAACATGCATCCATCCGCTTCGCGACACGTTTAAAAGCGCACGCACGCAGCATCAAACTAGATCTTCCTGTTTGATTCGTAACTAATTCGGTTCATCAGGCAGTAGTCGACAGTGTATCCATCTATCCGGGTAACGATTTCCCCAGTCAAATCGAGCAGAGCAGATGCCCCTGCGTAAAATCCAATTCCGCCGCTGGCATATTTTCCGCTCCGAATCTGGAATCCTTTGGCGTCAGTGATGGATACGCCGGATATTTCGTGCCATAGGAGAAATACACCCTCCCCGTACAGGCCGTCATCCCGCACTGAAAAAAGAACCTGCCGGAGTTGGCTCCCATGGGCAACGCCTATGAAATCGCCGTTTGGTAGCACCGGCGGGAATAACCTGCCGTCATCTCTTTTTCTAAACTCCAAATGTCACCGCCTGTTCATTGCCGTGTTTCGCCGGCTCTTTAGGTTCGATATCACGCTGGTGACAACCAATGCTGACTTGATCGACAAGCTTACGCAGCAAGCGATGCCGGTAATGCACATGCCAGTGAAAATCATCCCGTGGATTGCTGATGTCCATGCTCCGAGGTATGGCAGGTTCGCGAAGATCATTCGCTAGGCCCTCCCCTTACGCTCGCAGATTTGCCAGCCAAGGCTTTCATCGCCGCCCGCAGTTTCGCGCAGTCGGTTTTCGCATCGCTGAGTACATACCTCGATCCGTAGTAGGTCAGCCAGGCGGTTGCTAACCCGGCACTCAACGCGCCGATTGATCCAAGCAGTAGTTCCAGTTGTTCGCTCCCGAGCATGAGATTTACTCCCTCTCAATCCTGGCTGCTTACTCCAGCCCGCAAATTTGCGCTGTGCCAATGCTCCCACCATCGCAATCAATCCCAAGGATTTAGTGCGCTCCGAATCCGCTGCCCGCCCTCTACCTGCCCGCAGGTGCTTGCTCACTTCCGTTACACCCCCTTCACCCGCTTCGCGACACAGGTTCAGGAAAACCACCCTCACACCACCTCGCTTGCTTATGGGAGTCTGACGGTTCACCTCACATAGAGAGAAAATCGCATTGGGGCTAGTTTCATGCGCGCCGCTCTGAAAGGCCCGCGCAACGGGGCGTGTAGCGATATCCACGTCAGATGGTTGCCGTGAAGGGGTGTCGTCATCGCCAAAGGGGTGTCGTGAAGGGGTGTTGTGAAGGGGTGTTGCTGGACTGAAACGCCCGCCCGCTAAGGCGTCGCGGCTATTCAGCCGGGTCAGTTTGCAGCAAACGGTACTGTGAAGAGGTGTCGTCATCGTCGAAGGGTGTCGTGAAGGGGTGTCGTGAAGAGGTGTTGTAGGTCGGAGCCCTTGATTTTGTTGGGCTCCACCATTTTTCGGCACAGTTCCCAGGCGACTCGCTTAGTCGGACGTTGCGGGGTAATCATGAGTGATGAACGCAGAAATCGAGCCGTCAACCACGCCAGCTTTCTTCACCGCAGGGACAAGCTGACGGCGGACTCGCTGAATGACCGAGCACGTTTCCCGGATCTCGGCGAGCTGGATTTCGTAGGCCCGAACGATGTTCTTCAAGGGCTCCTTGACGAATGAGAACGACGAGACCGGGTACTTGCTTCCCTGACCCTTATTGATTGTCCGGATGACCCGCGGTTTCTTGGCTTCGCCTTCCTTGAGCCTCGGCAAAATGACTTTCGCCCATTCGATGGTGACGGCATTCGGGCTGGATTGCCGGATACGGATCACGATCGGTATGTGCCCTGGCTTACCTGCGTGCAGTGAAAGGGCTGTCTGGAAGAAAGAGTCGCGCAGCTCCTCCGCTCGGCCGACAAGGCTGGAATAGACGCGATCAAGCTCCGCTACTGCTGGGTGCTTGGGGGCTTCAGAGGGTGAGTTCATATGTTGCTCCTTTGTGGATGGGAGCATTTTGCGGGTCGACAGAGAAGGCGTGGATCGTTTTCAGACGCTAAAACGTCCTGAAAACGAAGCCCAAAGCTTTCAGGAAGGCTGATTATTACGGTGCGTCGTCATCTGGTGACCGGGTGATGCAGATATAGCGCTTGGGATTCTTTGGATGTGGGGTTTCATGTGCTGCGGGGTCATTCGCGTCGTCATCTGACGCACTTCTTTTGTCATTTTTTGCTGGGAGCGGCATTCGAATGGGTAACGCCTTAGGTCTGGATATTGGTTACAGCAACGTGATTGGCGTTTTTGGCAGTGGGGATGGGCATCCGGAGTCGATTATTCGCCCCTCGCAGGCCGCTCCCTTGAGCGTTCTGCCTGGGGATTCTGGGTTACGCGCTGGTGAAGTAATCGTGGAGGTTGATGGAGCGCCCTGGGTGGCATTTGCCGCGCCCGGCCGTGTTCAGGATGGACGAGAACTGCACGAGGATTACACGTCTTCGCACGCCTATGAGGCCCTGTTTAAGGGAGCTCTGCTGCATGCTGCGGGTGATAAAGACGTGATTGACTGCTTAGTAACTGGCCTTCCTGTCTCGCAGGCTCGCGATAAGGCCTATGTGGAAGCCCTAGTAAAGCGTATGACTGGGACGCATCGCATTACGCCAAAGCGAGAGGTTACCGTTAAGCGAGTAGAGGTTGTTGCTCAGCCGATCGGGACTCTGACAGAGATCTACTGCAACTCAGATGCATCGGAAGTTATTGAGGAGTCAGTTTCGATCATTATCGATCCGGGATTTTTCAGTGTTGATTGGGTCGTATTTGACCATCGCGAGCTGGTAGTCAACTCCAGCAGCAGCAGCCTCAAGGCTATGTCTGTTGTACTTGAAGCGTGCAATGAAGAGATTGCGAAGGATCATGGCGGTATTCCTGGCGTAGAAAAGATTGAACATGCGCTCCAGTCGGGTAAGTCATACATCCTGATTTATGGCCGCAAGGTTGAACTTGCAGAATATCTAGAGCGTGCTGCCGAACGTGTTATCCCATCCGTTTTCACTGAGATTAAGCAAGGACTTCGATTCCTGAAGGGCCGTGCTATCGACTGTGTGATCCTCGGCGGCGGGGGAGCCTCATTGTATGAGCCATTTGCCAGAAAAGAATTTCCCGATGCATTGGTAGTCAAGCCCGTGAACAGCGTAAAAAGCAATGCCGAAGGTTTCTGGCATATCGCACGCTCTTAATTTAACGGGTGCGCAAGGACGCGCTAAGGAGGGAATGTGGATAAAACGATGAGACTACAATGTCGAGTCACGCCAGCGACACAAGAATTGCACGCGCATCTTGAAACTATTGACCCCGATTATCGGGGTAAAAGACTTGTTGCAATGGCAGCGCTATATCTAAGCATGATTAGTGCGACCGAAGATGCTAAAAGCAAGCAAGCAGATACTCAGCAAGATAATATTGTTGCTGATGACAAAAAGGAACAGGTCAGTAATGAGCCAGCCTCTCGTCCAGTTGCCAGCTGGATAAGGGGGGCAAATGTTTAATATCCGTATCAGTTCTTTTATTGCAGTATCTGCATGCATTGCCATAGGTACTTCAGTGAGCGCTAAAGCTAATGGCTTTTCATTAAAAGGAACGATGTGGGAGCGAGCGTCAATGGCCTCCGCATGCAAGCCGGACCCTCTGCTTCTATATTCACTAGCTCTAAAGGAATCTAAAACATCTGCCGGAAAAGGGATGATTGCACCACACCCGTTTGCGCTTCGCAATGAACCTAGTGGCGCTCTGTACCCTAATACCTACATGGATGCCAAGGCTGTACTCGGCAAATATATTGCCGAAGACATCCTCACCGACATAGGGATTATGCAAATAAACTATCGTTGGAACGGCAATAGAGTAGCGCGCCCGGAGTTTCTTCTTGACCCCGAGGTGAACATCCGCGTTGGTGCTCAGATACTTTGCGAGTCGATTGCTCAATATCCTGTCGATATGCAACTTGCTATTGGTGGGTACCATACACGAAACCCAAAGCGTGAACTTGACGCACGCGAGTATGCGAGTAATGTGCTCAGCATTTGGCGTTCACTACAGCGTTTAAAGTAAGGGCAGGGACATGCGAGTTAAGATCAACGCATCGATGATACAAATGGGCCTGCGCTGGCTGACATCTGGCTTGCGGGATTTCAATGTCATTCTCGCCGAGCAGCGCTTGACTCAAAGCGATATGGTTTGGCTTTCGTCTTTGAGCGCGAACCAGCGTCAGTTGAACGCTGTAGATGCCCTTCCCGTTTCTCTCTACCGTGTTCACTACAACACCCTGAAAGTCGGCAGGGGCTACCTGGACGATGAGGAGTTCAGGGAGATTGGCAACAAGATGGTCATGTTCATGGAGTTTTGTCATTTCTCCCGCGTCAACGAAACAAGCCCTATTCTGGCTGTAGGCCTCGACGATGTTGGGTATCGGGTGTTCGAGGCAGGATCTTTCGACTCTCGCATGATGCTGGTGAGCCGCGGCGGGTTCTCGATTGGCACCAGGTGCAACCTCAGGAAGCTGAGGATGAACTTATCATCGCCAGATGATCAACTGAGAGACGTGACCACCGTATTGCTTGGCGACCTTCGGTACTTCCTGAAGCCTGGCGTAAGTGGCATAGGCCGGGTTAAAGACTATCCGTCTACGATGCCCCTCGATGTGGTTGCGACCGAGTTGCTTCAGCAGAAGCTACAGCCGAAGCTGGTCGCGCAATGGACAGGATTGAATGCAGACGAGGTAGTTCGGATGAAGCGCTCCTTGCTACGGGATACCCCCCTTGTCCAGTCCCAAAGCGGGCGCATACAGGCACCGAATAAGACACTGGCTGAAAGCCCTCTTCACAGCCTGCTCTACCTCACTGTGTACAGGCTGCTCGCCGACAATCCTCTTCGGCGGACGAATGCTCGCGCGGTGGTTGCGGCTCATCGTGAGTATGTGGAGCTGTGTAAAGCGGTTGGCGTCGAGGCCAGCGATATGATCTCCCCTTCCAATGGCTACCAGCTCAGCAACGCAATGAAGACCGGAGACATCACTCTCACCCCATGCAGCAAGTGCAAGGAGATCAATGCTCGTTACGCGCTCAAGCCCGGCCGATGCATCTGGTGCAACCACTGAACATCCTCTGCCAGGCCCGTAGCCAGGCGGCATGCCAAGCGGACGACTTGGGTTATGGGTGAGATGCTGTAGGGTCGGAAGCATGCAAAGGCGAAAAGTGACCTTTAGGCTTTACCCCAATGTCAGCCAGCAAGAACGGCTGGACGGCTGGGTGCGCCTGCACGCCGAACTGTACAACGCTGCGCTTCAGGAGCGCATCGAGGCGTACCGCAAAGCTGGTATCAGTATCAGCTACTACGACCAACAGAACACGTTACCCGTCATAAAACAGTTTCGGCCGGAGCTGGTCGAGCTGGGTAGTCATGCCCTGCAAGAGACCCTGCGCCGACTGGATCGAGCCTTTCAGGCGTTCTTTCGCCGGGTCAAAGCTGGCCAGTCACCGGGATTTCCCCGCTTCAAATCCAGCGCCCGCTACTCGGGCTTCTCCTACCCCGATCCAGCCGGCTGGAAGCTCCAGCAGCTCGGCCAGCGCGGCGGCACGTTGCGGCTGGGCAGCGGCAAGGGCGCGATGATGATTCGTCTGCGGGGCCGCCACCGTTTCGCCGATTTCACGCCGAATGACCTGACCCTCAGCCGCCGCCGCAATCACGCCACCGGCCAAGATCAGTGGTATGCCTCGATCACCCTACGGGTGCCCGAGTCCGCCTGTCGGCGTGAGCGAACAGGCGACGATGCAATTGGTATCGACCTGGGCGTCAGTCACTGGGCCAACTTTGATGATGGCAGCCAGATCGAAAACCCCCGCTGGCTGCGCGAGGCGCTGCCCCAGTTGGCCAACCTGCAACGACAACGCGCCAGAAGGAAGCGGGGTTCGCACCGCTATCGGCTGCTAAGCCAGGAAATCATCCGTCTGCACCAGCGCATTGCAGATGGACGGCGCGACTTCCTGCATAAACAAACGACTTCCCTGGTGCAGCGCTGCGCCCTGATCGCCACGGAAGAACTGCAACCCCAGAACATGAGCCGCAGCGCTAAGGGCACGGTTGAGAAACCGGGCCGTCGCGTGCGGCAAAAGGCTGGACTGAACCGGGAAATTCTCTCGGCCGGCTTCAGCATGGCGCATCAGATGCTCACCTACAAAGCGCACGAAGCTGGTTCCGTTTTGCATCTGTCCGATACGCGCCGATTAAAACCCTCGCAGCGCTGTTCAGCCTGCTGGGCCATCGTGCCCAAACTGCTCAGTGAGCGCATGCACCGCTGTGCCTGTGGCTGCGTGCTGCCGAGGGATCAGAACAGCGCCAGGGTCGTACTGCTCGACGCCTGGATACTGCAAGACACGCCTGGGACGGGCGTGACGGCGAGACTCAAGCCGCTGTCCGCGCAAGCGGTCAAGCCCAAGTCAACGACCCGCGAAATTCCGACGACAACCGCACATGCGGTTTAGTGGCGGAAGAGTTCATTGGTGAACGAGATGCGAAACGACAAAGTTGAGTGCCAGTGCTGCAAGAAAATGATGGTCCCGAAGGTGGTCACTAGCGCCCCCTTCTACATCAGCGGCGTCCCCGTTGGTGGCCGGGACCCGGAGTCTTCGGTTTGTCCGTTTTGCCTGTCGCCCAAGTGGATGCTGACTGAGCAGCAGGTTCTCACTGGAGCAAAAGCGAATGCTGAGTTTTTTGGCATCATGGTGTTGCTTCTGATCAACATCGTCGTGTTCGCCCGCTTGGGTGCCGAGGCGTTGGGCGTGAGCCTTGGCCTGTCTGTTTTGATGTTCCTGTTGCGGGAGCGAATTGCCATCGCGGTGAAGGGTTGGCTGGCCGAACTCTTCAAGGGATGAATTGGGCAGTCGATAGAGAGAAAGGTTTCGTTGTGCGCCAGGCTCGCCCGCAGTCGCGAAGGTGAGGTGTCTACCCATCCAGGGAGAGGCCTGCCCTAGCCAGTTCCTGCCATTACGTAGATTCGCTTGGGTTTACAGCGCGCTGTGAGATTCTTAGGGTAAGAACTTTCGAGGGGTGAACGAGATGCGAAACGACAAGGCTGAGTGCCAATGCTGCAAGAAAATGATGGTTCCACGTGTGGTTATGGAGCGATCGATTTATGTCGATGGTGTGCAGGTCGGGGGTGAGAAGCCTCTCAAAAGCATCTGCCCCTTCTGTTTGAGCGAGGAGTGGAATGGGATGCCTCGGAAAAGCGGGCTTGCTCGCTTGCGTCGTGATGCCATTCTTGGGCTTCGAGCGATTTCTTTGGAGCTGACTATCATTGGTGGAATCGCCCTCTTTTTCGCTGTCATGGCGATCTACCGATTTGTCTTTGTCGGCTTCAACTAAAAAGGGGCTATAAAGCCCCTTTTTTACTCATTCGATTGACGGTCTCCTCGGTCCGCTGGCCTGTTTGGGTTGTTCAGCATTTTCAATTGCCGCAGGTCTAAAGTTTTTGGGCAGGGGATTGTGACGATTGCCCGCAGCGACAGTTTCCACAACCGGCCGGTCAGCAGATGTTCCATCACTTCCTGCTGCCTGGTACGTCAATGAAGCATGGACGCCCTTCGCATAGTCTTCATCCCCGCCAGACGCGATCATGGCTTCCGAGTAGGTGTGGTAGGAGGACCACTGATAAATATCAGAGTCCGTTGGCATGCCTGCCCGGCTAGCTGCTCGAAGTGCGGCTTGGCTATCTGTCAGCCCCAGTTGCTGCCCTTCAGAAACGTCATTGCTGAATTGTGTGTTCTCGTTGCCAGCCAGGAAGTTCGTAAGCGTTTTGCCGCCCGACTGGATGCTCTGAACCGCCGATGCGGCCTTGATCATCAAGCCCTTATCATCGTAGTTCTTACCGAAGGTCGATAGTTGCTGCGCGGCCTCTGAATCTGCCGCCCCTCTAACATCCTCACTGTTGCGAGCATGCGCGAGTTGTGGGGCTAGGCTGTTCTCCGCATGACGGTTTCCGACAAGCTCAGCACCTTGGTCTTCAGCCGCTTCCTTAGCAGAAATGTTCATGTCCTGAGCACCTGCATATGCGTCACTGTTACCCTGCCATCTTGAATTGAACTCGCCTTGCAAACCTGAGTTCCCGGCCGTTGCTGCGCCGGCTTTGTCTGCTATGTTTGCAAACTCTCCCGCATTACCCTGAGCTACGTTGAAGTCGAATGGATTGAATTGGCTCATGACCAATTCGCCGAGCCTGCCTTGCTGGTTAATCGCCCGGATTGCCGCCATCGCCCTCTGCTCGTCCGTATTCGACGACATATCTTTGATGCTTTGGCTATTAAATGCTTCAGCGAAGAGCTTTTTCCCTTCATCAGTTGCACCAGCCATGCGCTGAAGTTCTAAGCCAGACTCTGCTCGAGATACCCCGCCTCTCGATAGCGACTTGATCGCTGCATCGCGAAGATTGAGGCCTTGACTTGCCCTGATGGTGTCTTGCTGAGAAGCCGCTTGGCTGTACGTATTCTGTGCCTGTAGAGCTTCAGTGCGGCTTTGATTTATCTGATCAGTGTTGCTAACACTACTTTGGGCCATCGACGAGTCACGGAAGGCATCACCGGTGGCAAATGTCAGGTCACGGGTGTTAGCGCTCTCCACGGAAGAACTTAACTGCGAGAGAGATTTTTCGGCAGTTCGACGCTCTGTGCCGCTCATTTCGGAAAGCGACTTGCCATCACTGGTTTTGAGGTTGGCCATGATGCCTTTCAGGCCGGCTTGCCCACCAAGCGCTGAGGCTGCGGTTGCCATGTTTATCGACGACTCAGAGAAACCACTGCTTCGAAGATTCTCAACTGCCTGGTTATAGGAAGAGCTTTGCTTGAGAGCATCGCTAGCTTTGATGCTTTCGCCCATTTGCGTCATCGCTTCGCGCCCCGTACTCGTCGAGGCTAGTTGCTGGCCTGCCGCTGAGAGGTTGCTCTGGTACTGGCTCGTGGCCGTTTGCGAGGCGGTTTGGGCGCTCTGAAGGACTGCACTCGCAGCTTGGTCGCCGGTTATCGTCTCAGCAAGCTGCGGCGATCCCGTTCTGCTCACCCCGGAGCTTACCTGGTCGGAAGTAAACGAGGCATTTTGACTGAGAACAGGTGCGCTATCCTGGGCCCGAGGATTCACGTCTTCGGACTTGAATTTGTCGCCTGCCGTCATTTGGCTCATGACGCTGTTGGCAACCATGGCAGAGCCGGAAACGATGAACAGTGCCAATGGAGGCACGGACGCCGCAAGCAGACCGCCAATACCCAGTGCCTTGCCGATGGCTTTGTCTATGTCCATGAGTTGGAGCATTGCGAAACCAGAACCTGTGGGGTCGTAGCCGTTGAATACGGCTTCCATCTGGGAGCCTGCATACCAGAGGGTAAAAGCATTCACGATACTCAACAGCGGCATCCACAAACCCACCGCCAGCGGCAACACGAGATACTTGCCGAGGATAGAAAGGCCAGGCCCACCCAGGAGCAAAGCAAAGGCCATGAACGGCGTCATCGCATAGAGCATGCCCTCGAAGAAGGCGATCATCGGTCTCATGTAGTGTTTGAAGCTGTCGCCCTTCCCCGCCCATTGAATTTCTTGCTGGTTGAGCGATTCGCGAAGAGCCATTGCGGCTCTTTGCTCTTGCCAATGGTTCATGGCATCGACACGGGAATCGTTGAAAATCGGCGCAATTAGCGAAGTCAAAACGTAGTCCTGAGCCGACTTGCTACTCAGTGCGAGGCTCTGAATAGCTTGGTCAGTAGCGGCTTGAACCTGGATACCGCTGGTCATGCGGTTGGTCTTGGCCTCTTCGCTGAACCCTTTCTGGAGAATGTCCTCTAGCACGTCTGTATAGACGTTCTGCAAATGGGCGTTGAGAAACGACCGCGCCTCTGCACAGCTTTTCATGGTGCCGGCGGTACCGTCATAGACGTAGATGAACATCGATGAGTTCTGGTTTGACAGCACCTCCGCCCAGCCAGGCGATCGGTACAGGTCGGTCAAGGTCTTATCCGTTCTCAGCGCCACGGGGTTCAGTGAACAGAATGTCATGTACTCGTTCACCGATCGGGGCAGATCCCACCCGTCCGCTTTTCGGTAGTTTTGGAAGCCGTCCAGTGCCATCGGGTTCCGAAGAGCGTCGCGCACTTTCGACAATGTGCTCAGACTCGAGAACAGCCCGTAGTCGGTCATGCTTGGAGTAGAAAATGCCTGCTCCGCGGTTTTTGTAATGCCGTAGGCCACCGTTGAGATGACTGAGCCGACAAAGGCAGGGCCAAGAGGCACGTTGTCCACCACCCGCACCTGCGACGACACCGTATCCTCGATAACAGTGGTGGCTGTAGGGCCGTAGAACATCATGTAAAGGACGAGCACAAGGCCCGCCTTTCCGAAGGTAATGGCCTGGTTATTGAAAACAGCTTGGAACGCCAACAGAAATAAGCCTATCAGCGCGCCAATACGGGCAAGGTCTTCTGCGTCACCGCTGCCTGTGATCATTGCGCAGGCATTGAGCATGATCTCAAGGAACTCGGCGCTGCCTGTCGTGTAGATAGTGAAGTCCATGGATATCTCCGTTACGCGCCTGCGTTATCGTTGATGGTTCCCTGTGGCAGGGTTCCATTATCAAACACAGGGGCCATCTGGAGCATTTTCTCGGCTTGGCCATCGGCATCTTTGCCTTGCATTGCTTCCTCGATGTACGAGCGGTATTCATCCATGAGCTCACCCTTGGTAGCCCGCAGGTCCTCAATCACCTTCCCTGCATCCGCCATATTCAGGCTGGTCAGGCCTTTCTCTGTATGCCCAAGCAGCTGATAAATCAGGCTCATCGAAGCATCAGCAGCAATTTTCTTGGCGAACTGGTTCAGATAGTCATAACCGGATTGAGCCCCTGCCTTCTGGGTGATCTTCATCAAATTCACCCCTACTCGGCTTGATGCGAGGTATGCAATCCGGTTTCCGTCAGCAGCGGTTGCAGTGCCGTTCGCAAAACGCTCAAGGATTCCGTTGTTTTGAAGATCCTCTAGGATTCGAGTCTCGAGGCCCTTGAAGCTGGTGAGAGTTCGGATGTTCGGGTCTGAGCAGTCCGGGTCATCCTGGTCGCACTGGTAGACCTTGACATCAAGGTTGGCCGAGCCCTCAACAAGAATCTTCAGACCTTCGCCGGTGATCAGCTTCGGCATGGGATGCGCAGCGAAGTTTTTCCCCCCGCTGGCGTCGTTGGTGAGCGACACGTTGTAGCTGCCGACCATCGACATGATGAATTCCGCGTTTTCGTCGCTGCCGAATAGGATCTGCGACTGGAGGCCAGACTTCATCATGGCGCACCACAGAACATTCCCTGTGTTCTCACATTGAACGGCCTTACCAGAGGCAGCAATCCGGTTGGCTGGTGAGTCTTCTTTGGTGGATTTCGCGGTAAAGAAGTCAGATGAGACGTTCGACCCGAAGGCCGTCATCGCGGATTTGAAGTCGGTGCTTTCTTCGTATGCCTTTTTGGCATTCGTAACCAACCCACTCGCCAGCTGGCAGCTGTTGGAAAACATTTGATTGAGCGCCTGGATCTTGTTGGCCAGGTTGCGGATCACACCACCTGTCTGAGCGTCCATCGCATCGAGGGCCAACTCAAAGGCAAAGCCCGAAACAATGCCAGCCGCGTTCGACGCCACATTCCTCATGAGCGCTACAAACTCTTCGCCGTTGATAAAGGAGAACGAGCCGCTGTAAAGGTTGATCCCCCCGCATCCACCCTTTGCGCTTGGCGGGGTAATGCTGATGAGGTTGGCGGTGGATATCCGATTCCGAAGGACAACGGACCCGCCGGTAATAACGCCGCGTGTGGCTGTTTTATATGCCCCTGGACTGGTGACGTTGATCATGCCGCTGAACATTTCATTGACCTGCTGTTGAATGTTCGCGTGAGCCCCGAAGGGCACCATCAGCGCTACAGCAAGGGCGATCGGTTTGATTTTCACTGGGCACCTCCGTTGTCTTTTTGAAAGGCACGACGAGCTTCATCGCGCATCCGATTCACGAATTCGTTAGGGTTTTTGGTTGCATCGGGCGGGGCGTCAGCCAATTTTGTGGCGTCGATCAAACCCATGGTGTTAAGGCGGGATGTGGCGTTGTATTCCTGATCGGAAATAAGCCCCGCTTCATTCGCCGCCATTAGAATCCGAGTGGTTGCCGTCTCCATTGAAACGGTGCTGAAGCTGACGATCTTCACGTCATTCGGAGGGATGACCAGGGCCAGCGCCGGCGAGGTGATGATGCCAAGCTGCTCTGCGAGCCCAGTGTCGTACTGCGTGTTTGGGTATTTGCCGCCAGGAAGGGGTGCCCCATCCATAGAGACGGGCATGACAGTAAACCCGTACCTGAACTCGAGTGCAGAGACCGCTGCCAGGGCCTGTTCGCAAAGAATGCAGTCGTTACCGTTGTAGAAGAACATCAGCGCAGAGCTGCCAGCGATGAGCTTCAGCAGGGTTTCTTTCTGCTTGCCGGCCGCCGTCGCTAGAGCGTCGGAGGCGGCGTTGGAGGCGGGATAACGCATATCCTCGTCGAGGAAGGGGTCATTACGGATTACCTCGACGGAGTGACGCGAGAATCGCTCGGCCTTGTCGAGCATGATTCGCTGAGCCCAGAAGTACGCACTCACATTCTCCTTCGTGGGGTTATCCATGGCTGCATCACGCAGCTTCGGAAGCATTTCCCGAATCCACGCCACGCTGCCAGTCGGTGGCAACTCGGGCGCGGGCGGCTCGGAGGCTTCCGTTTCGGCAGGTGGTGGGGCCGCTGGAACCGGCGCGGGCTCAGTTTTCTGGGGTTCCTGTTCAGGAGGCGGATCTTCGTACCAGAACCAGCCGCGTTCTTTGTCCTGATAGAACGAAGAACCAGCAACCTGGGGCGTTTTTGACTCGGCGGGCTTGGTCTCTCCCGCAAGAGAAATGCTGCTTATAGCGGCAGCAAGCAACAAGATGGGGAATTTTAGGGGCGTCATGAGTCCGTCTGGCCAAGATGGGGATGCTCGAATTGTGAGCGTTGGCCAACAGGAGGGGGCGCGTTTTCAGGCGCTTTTACGGTCGGAAAAAGAGAGGAGAGTCGAGAAGGCCAGAGGCCTATCGCTGTGCGCGATAGACCTCGTGGCCGAGGAAGCCGAGAGAACCACGTTCACGAAGAACATCATTCCAATCGACACCTTTGGAGCCGTCAGGGATGGGCATGTCCGGCAACATTATTTGCGCCTTGATCCCCATTTCCCACAGACGTTTTTTTAAAGCGAATGCCGCTTTCTGGCCGCCCTCCTTGCGGTCCTTGTCAGCCCAGATTCGGACTGCTTTGGTGCAGGCTGGTGGTACGAAGCTCTCCAAAAGGTAGGAATTCACCAAGGGCCATACGGGTATACCCATGGCTGTTTCCACCGACAGAGCTGTTTCCAATCCTTCACATACATCCAAGACTTCTCCTGGATGCGATGTTGGCACCGCACAACCGGGAAGCTTGCGGTTGCTGGGGATTGGAAACATTTTTTTCGGCTCAGCGAGATCAGCTTTCTCACCCTTCATTGTCAGATAGTGACGGTTGATGGTCACAGCCTGGCCTTCAGGATCGATAAGCGTACACACTATCCCTGGATGCTTAGAACGCTTGCCGGCTTTGTCCTTGTAGGTCAATTCCGGATGAAAGCGAACGTAGCGGCTCAGCTCTGGTCGGTCCCAAGCAAGAATGCCTCGGGAGCGAAGATAGAGCCTTGCTGGTTCCGCTGATGGGTCTGTGAGAGGAACGGTTCCCTTCCACAGGTTGCGCATAGCTTCACGCAGCCAATCGTCTGAAACCTCTGGTTTTGCTGGGGCTCGCTCCTTACGGATTACAACGCTTGGGATAAATCCATCAGCGGTGCGTCCATACGGGTCTTTGACCCGGAGCAATGCTCCAACCTCCTGTAAAGCATGGTGAAAGCTCCAGCGGTTGACCCACATCAGCAAGGCTATGCCATCAGCCTTGACCCCGCAGGTACGGCAGATCCCGCCGCTCGACGAGCCTGCCGTCTTACGGAAAATCTTAAAACCGTCTTCCCCACCATGCACCGGACATGGAACCCCACGCCCTGCTTTTTTGTGAGCCGGCACCAATGAAGATGCGAGGCTTGCGTATATGTCATGCCAGCGGCCATCAGCGGCTACCAGCACATCTTGCTTCTCTGGGGCGTAATTGCCTTCTGAGTCTTTGGACATGGGTACCTCCGTTTGGTTGAGATGCGCCCCGAAGGGCGCATTTGCTGGCTATTACACGATCTTGATTTCCCAGGAGTTGCGGTAGGTATCAACCCAGTCCTGTTCTTTCTTGCCGTTGACATCGACCTCTTTGAGCACTTTCACGGGGGTTTTCCCGAGGAAGGTCAGCGAGATAACGTCACCTTGTTGCGCGCCGGACTGGCGGAGCTGAGCGCTAAGCTCAATCCCCCAAACCAGGTGCTCACCGATCCGAAGAAAGAACGAGTTTCCGTTCTTCTTGCGGAACCGATACGGCGCAAATCCAGACCCGCGGTATTCACCGGTCACGGACTTGCCAGCCACACCCTGAAAGTTGATCTCAGTAGCACGCGCGCCATGGTCATCACCGCCTTCGGCGGATTCGACTGCTGACGCTTTTTCTTGGCGCTCGGGTTGTGAATCGCGAGGGATGAACTCTCCCTTGATCTCGTCCGGCTGTTGATTCTCGATCGGTGCAACCTGTTTGCGATCTTGCGGCCGATACAGCTTGTTGATCACAACAGTTTCGAGAGGCTGCGTCGTTTCCTGATGCTCCGGCTCGGGCAGCTTGTGCGCGAGGCGGTCAGAGACAATGCAAAGGCCTTGTTGCAGTCGGAGGTAGCTAGGAACATCGAAGTCAACACGGATCATTGCTCTTCTCCCTGGCGACGCAGGTAGGAGGGAATGTAGTAGTTGTCATAATCGATGCTGTCACACCAACTGGCGTTGGCTGCGACTTGAGAGGTCTTAGTTGCCTGAGGGTACGAGGCCTTCAGGCAGCTGCGCAGATACCGAGAAACACCCAGCAGGATCTGCTCAGCGTTCAGAAGTACCACAGCGAGGAACACACAGAATGCGAAGGGCAAAATCTGCTCTGCAAACTGCGGTGCGTATACAGCTCCCAACATCGCAACGAGGAAGCCAAACGCGGTCAGCACTTTAACTTTGAGGGTTGTAGATGCCATTTTTCAGTTCTCCATTTTTTAAGAACGGAGAACGCCCTAACGGGAGTTCCCCGTCAGGGTTTTTTTGACACAAAAAAAGGAAGCCCTATGGCTTCCTTTTTTGATCGGCACTACGCGAACGCAGGCTTGGTTTTTTAGCTGATAAGCTCAGCTTGGCTTTCTCCCAGACGCATACACGTCTTGGGTACCAGTGGCAGCAGCATGCTGTCACTTAGGGTCAATGGCCTCCAGGAGGCAAATTCTTAATCGACCTTGGCCGATGAGTGCCGCAATTCTCGCCGCCATTTCACTCTGTCGTCAACCAGAAAAACGCACCTCAAATTCCGACGCTATTCGTGCGTGAAATCGAAATCCAGAGGCTCCGCAAGCTGGTGCAATAGGCTGGCCACCAACATCCGGAGAAACCGCTAATGGCGACCGCTCAACCACAACCTACGAAATACCAATACTCCAAGCCATCCCTCAAAGGAAAAATGGTACTGAACACGGAGCAGGCCAAGTTCTTCGCCGGCAACCGTTTCGATAGCCTCATGACGGCCCTTTTTATCATCGACGTTACGTCCCGCAAGCTGGCGAAAAACCTCAAGACCTTTGATCACAAAGCGGTGGTTGATGCGGTCTCGAAGAAAATCGAGCGCATGGAAGTAGCCGTGCGTGACGAGTCTGAGCGGATGGACACGCTTTTGAAGAGCTTGGGAATCAAAGAGCTTGCAGGGTACAGCTCCCCACTGACTCGTGAATTCGAAATCACCAGCCCAGAAATCAAGCGGATGAGCAGCCTGCTTCAGGCATTTGACCATCTGATTATCCAGGTCGATACCGCCTGGCTGCATGAGAAAATCGATAGCTCGGAAGCTGAGGAATTTCGTGCAAACAAGAGCAACCAAATGGCCCGGCTGATCCGCTCACTCGTTGGCCTCGGTCAGAGCGCGCGAGCAAAGGCATACGCCAGCAAGGTTGCAGAGCTCCAGGAAGATATTGAGAAGGCTGAAGCCAAAGTGAGCGCTGAGAAGGAGGAGCGCGAGGCTGCGGGTCACATTGAGCCTGATGGCAATGCCGACGCTCTCGACTCGCTTCCTGAAGAAGCCGTTGCTTGATCGCGCCAGTAATGAAAACGCCCCGCATTGCGGGGCGTTTTACTTAGGAGAGTCATTATGCTTGATGATCTTACGTCAACACCGGCAAGAACCAGTAGAAGACGCATACAAGCGACGGATCAGCCTCCTCCCCGCGAAGCCATCCCACTGTGGGCAGAAGAGCTGGCCACCCACGAATCGCTTGAAGCGCCACCAGAGGCAGTATTTTGGGATACGGTCGCAATCATCTCTGTCACTGCTGCTGTTCTTGTTGGGGTGGCGATAGGTGTTCCTCTCGGGGTCTATCTTCATGGCACGTTGTAGATCCATCCTCGCCTCGGCGCTTCAGCTTTTCGACATGCCGTCTTGCAGCCCAATACCCTCCCTTGATTCTGCGCTCGCTCAGCGCCCGGCAAATTGACACCACATGGCCCCGAGTAAAAACCGGGGCTTTGTAGGACTGGATTTTACGAATCACGCCCCAAATGCTGTAGACCCGCTCAGGCATTCCATAAGTGAAGCTGGCCTGCCCTGCCATCACTGCGTAGCTGTGGATTTTCTGAGAGTGGACTCCGGTGACCTTCTGAACTGCCTTCACGTGTGCATAGTTCTGCATCAGCGGGTTTTGCACGCGATATTTCCTTCGGCCGACGATCTGCAACCAGCTCTCGGGGGCTTCTGGGTAGGTAATGATCTTTCCCTTGAAACACTTCGTTTCCAGGACAAAGATCCCGTAGCGCGACACGATAATGTGGTCAACCTGTGTCGACTCTCCCCTTGTCTTGCCGCGATAGATCGCGTTGGCGAACACTTTGTATTCGCCACTGAGGCATAGGCGGAGCATGAAGTTCACCTTGTACTCACCCCACCACCCTCGGTAGGCCGGGAATTCAAGTAGACGAACGTGGGCGATGCCCGCGAGAATCCCCAGAATAAAAACCGGGGGTAGGTACAGCATTAGAAAGTCATTCATACCATCGCAAATCCGCCCTTACGGGCGGATTCTCCATTAGAGCTTCGAGCAGCAATCTGTCCATCGCCAGAACATGTACATGGCATCGTTCCCTGTACCTGGAACATGCCGACTAGGCCCACCCTCCCAAGTCTGCGGCGGTTCTCCGAGCCACATTGCTCTGCTGTTCTGCGACTTTGGCCAAAACTGGGTCACTTTGTACTGGCTTTTCGGAATCGTCGGGTAGATACCCGCCTTGCACACGTTTTCATCGCCCATAGTGCGACGAGCGAGGCCCCTGCGGTGTTGCTGAGCGATCACTCGCGCAGCCAGCAATGCTGTCGTCCGGTTTGCATCTTGCGCCACTGTTACGCCGGCAAACGGATAGATGCTCCCCCACGTCCCGGTACACCACCAAAGCGACTCCAGAGGCTCCTTCCGGGCGGTTACCAGGGCGGATTCGGCAGCACAGGCCGCAATGGCAATTGGATTTGCTACGGCCGCGGACTCAGGGTGCTGGAAGAAAGCCAACGTGCCGTTGTTCCAAGTCGGGTCGATCTCAGTGAAAGAGATGATATCGAGGTCGAGATAACCGTCCGGGTTGCATTTGGTAGGCGTGTAGAGATCGAGGATCTGAAGTAGCGGGAATGCATACAGATGGGCGTGGTAGAACGAACCGGCAGCCTGACCTGTCTGGGTGCTGTTGTCCTGCCGAAGCCGGCCATAGCTGCGCTTGTTGCCAAGCGGCAGCGTTACACCACCTAGGGTTGGCGAGCAGCCGGGCTTACGGACAGTTTCAACCATCCGTGCTGGCTCCCACATTGCCGTGATGATTCCGGGCTTGTAGATCGAGGACGAGCCTTGCTGGCAGATGCAGAAGACCATTTTTGTAGCCTTCGCGGGGGCTGTGCCGGGGGTTATTTGCACACCAGAAACACGAATTGGGAAAAGGCACGCCCAGCAGATGTCGGTGAACAGCTTCGGACCAAAAAGGCCAGAGTCCTCACACATCACCTCTCCGGAAGAGGACGCCTCAGCCGCTACCCCTGGCAGGGAAAACATGCCTGCAATCACCAGAATTGCGGCGGTTATTACCTTATTGATGCTCATGATTGGCCTCCTCGAAGGCTGTTTGAGCAACCTCGCGGACGATAAAGTTTTTGGTGTCGGCTGTTACGACAGATGGGGCTCGAAGGATTTGGAAGCGCTCCGCCATGTCAGGCGGCAGCAGGTACAAGGGCGCATCCAGGCTGTCTTGAACGCTGTTGAACAGATCCCAACCAGAGGCAGTGGGAATCTGAGTCGCCATCACCGTGACGGTCAGATTTGCCCCATGGTCTGCATATTCACGCCTGGCCAGGGCAACCTGCCAAGGCTGCGTCGGATCAATCACGACCAGTTTCTGGTCAAACGGCATCATGTCGAGTGGATTGATCCTCCCCGCCTTCTGAACAACCCTTCCTTGGCTGTCGAGGATGTCATTAGGAACGATGACAGATGCGTCGACGAGACGTGTCGCACTCTCCGTTACCGGCGGCAATGGGTGCCCTTTGTGGTTATCCCAAAATCGAGCGATCGCTCGCTTCTTCATGGCGTCGGTGTCCAGCTCTGCGATGCGCTGTTTCGCAACCTCCATGAGGTCTGGCTCGATGATTTCCTGTGTAGTGCCAATAGTGCCTAGATCCCCACGCTTACCATCCTTAACGGCCCCCTCGATATAGCTGACAGAGGACGAACCAGCAGCTTTAGCGATCAATGCATCATTCGGTGCTTCGAGAGCGACGGTGGGGACGGCTGAAACGCTATGACGCTGGAATGCGAGAGGATCGAGCAGAACACTCACAGTGCTTTGCGTCTCTTGCGTGAGGAGGTGCATTTTGGTCACAGCATCGCTCATCGACATACCATCAGGGATGCCTCGAAAAACGATGCCAACACCAGGCAGTCCGTCAAAGGACAGCAGTATGTCTTTGAGGGCAGTGGCTCCCATCGACCACGACACGAATATTAGAGTGCGGTTTCCATCGCCCAGGGGATGTTTTTTCTCGCGATCTGAGCCATCTGCGCTGGCGAGTGCTGACTCGTTCTGCAGGGACTCCTCATCACTGCCTTGAGCGATCGCCTTTTCGGCCATCTCACCCACCCAACTCATGTCATCGCGGCCGCTTACTTCATCGCGTGCCGCTTTCGCATTTCGGCTGATTTCCCTGACCTGCTCGAGGAGCGCCGGATCGAATTCATTGATGTCGTACTTGCGAATGCCAAGGTCATCGCCGGCGATGGCCATCGTGCAGCCGAAGGCCAGCCCAATGCACATGGCTAGTTGCTTTTTCACCATATTGGATACGCCTTCCCGATGATTTGGTCCGTCGACGCTGAGCCCCAGTAGCGGGAGTCGAAAGAATCTGGCGTGCGGCCGAAGAACCAGTAACGGCCCTCGCCTATTTCCCCTTCCCGAACGTATTTCTGGGGATCAATCCCGTGCTGGTTGGCTACCTGAAGCCCTTTGCCCACGGACACGCCATTGATGGTTGTCTCATCAAGCGTGACCTTGGCGCGATCGCCAGGCATCCCCTCGAGCACCTTCACGATGATCGTGCCGTCAGCAAAAATCGGACTCAGACCTTTGGAGTGAAAGGCATAGATTTCCCCTCGCACCAGGTCATCCTGCTTTTTATCGATGATCCATAGCCTGTAAGGGGGCAGGCATAGGGAGTCCTGGCTAGCGATAGCGATCGAATAACGGGATGCCAGCAGCACAACGCTGCCGGCAACCACTGCGGAAAAGAGTAGGCCTTTGCCGAGAAAGGCTGCCGAGAGTCGCTTTGGAGCTCGATCTCGCTCAACCTTCGCCATTGCCCTTCGCACCTTGGCCTCAATGCTGAAGGGGTTCGACAACGCCATTACGCGACTTCCGCCGGATTAGAGCTGTACTCGACACCTCGGTCACGGAGCACGCGCAGAATTGCCTCATCCTGCGGAACGCCAGTGAGCGTGTAATTTCGGATCGCCTGCACATCTTCAGGTGCGGTCGAGTAGAGGAGGATCGAATATGGGTCCACCGTGAGGCGCACGATACCGGCCCCGCGGGGGGTGAGCATGAAGATCTCGGAGTAATGCCCCTTGTACGACTTAACAGTCTTCAGGATTCGATAGCCACCCTCTCCCAGCGGCAGACGCTTGTTTTCCTGGATAGCATCAATAGCTTCGGCCTTTTGACCGAGTAGGAGGGTGAACGCGGAGTTTTCAGCAATGGCCTGTCCGACTTTGTTCTGATAGAGGTCGTTGACCCCCTGGGTAATGACGATGGCACTACCCCCATATTTCCGGAATCGCCGGTAACCGTGCTCAATGAATTCACCAACGTTGCCCTGGGAGAGCAGCGACCAGGCTTCATCGATGATCACAATTTTCGGGCGGTCACGCTCACCGAGGTACATGTCCTGCTGGATTTGGTAGATCAGCTGAAGGAGCACCACTTGCTGAAGGTGTTGGCGGCCCTTCAGTTCCTCAAGCTCGAGTACGGTGAAGGGATTCTTGAAGTTGAGATTGTTCTTCCCGTTAAAGAAACGGCCGTACTGCCCCTTCGAGGTGAATGCGAAGAGCTGATGGCCAATGTCTTGAATACGCGGATCTGGGTCGCCAAGTAGAGAATCGGCGATGTTGTCGACGATCATCGTCTTGCCCAGCTCTTCCCAGCATTGTGTGAGGTGCCTTTTTAGCCCGGCAGTTTGGAAGTCGATCAGGGGCACGGTTGGGGCAGCCATGGCAGAGAGCAGCCCAACCAGGACATCCTCCTCCTCGCTGTAGTCCTCAATCAGCTCGAAGGGGTTGAGACAGAGATTCGACTCCTGGTCAAAGCGTGCAAAGTCGCCCTTGTACGCCTCAGATAGCTTTAGGTAGGACAGGCCCACGTCGATGACCCACACCTTCGCTCCAATGCTCAGATACGACGTGATGAGATAGTTGGTCGCAAACGACTTACCGGAGCCCGACTGGGCCGCGATCATCGCGTTGTAATTGGTGTCGGAGTCAAAGAGGTTGAAGCTAACCGGCTGACCGTTTCGGGAAATGAACGGGGCCACCTGGGTTCCAGTGCCCTTCCAATCGCCATAAATCGGCAGCAAAGGTAATGCCTGGGTGAGGCTCAATGTCTTGAACCGGAACAGCTCCCTCATCGCATCCGGGTCGGCACACATAGGCAGGGAGTTCACGAACACGGGCAGCACACAGAACTTGTCCTCCATGAGGCTGAAGCCCTGCGTGGCAAAATGGCTCTTCGCATTCGACGCTGCCTGAATGAGGTCTTCCCGGTTCCGGCCGAATACCACGAGGGTCATTGTCGCCTGTACGTTGGGAAGCCCTTTGTCGAGATCTTCAAACAGCGTGTCATAGGCTTCCTTCGTCTTCCGTAGAACGGGTACGAAATGCACCATCGGGCCGAAGCTCTGGTTGATGGCCCATTGGCGGCGCTTCGACAGCTTGTCCTTTGTTTCCAGCTGGGGAGGGAAATACAGGGTCATGTTGATGATGCAGTTACCCCGGATTCCGCCGCGCTGGGACAGAATGTCAGCGAGGTACTGAGAGGCATCGCCCTGCCACATGACATCAGGGAAGCGCTTGGCCGACAGCGTTTTTACAAAGCAGTCATCTCCGATCTGAAGGTGGTCTTTCTTCACGTCGAGGCTGCGGTTGTAGTCGAGGATCTGCTCATTCAGGGGCTTGTCTGTGTCCGCCTTCATGTCCGGATCTTCGCGCCACGATGCCGATGGCCCTTGGTTCAGGATGGAGGAGAAAATTTCACGGTAGGAATCGTTGGTGAGCGGCACGGCTGCCAGGTTGCAGCTGTCCAGCGAGGTTCGCAGTCCGTCGAAAAGCTCCTTCGCCGCGTTCGCTTCTGTCTGGGTAGGCAACGCATTGGCGATCGGAATTGTTACGGATACGACCAGGCTCTGTTCACGAATGCGTACACCTGAGATTGAATCAACTGGGCGCATGGTTCGGTCACTGAAATACTCGGCCCGCGCGTTCGTCACTTTCTCCAGCAAGGCTTGGGTTTCCACGGGAAGGTCAGTGCGGCCAGATTCACGGAAGGCCCGACGCAGGCGAAGGAATCCCGTCTTCATCTCATTGATATTTTCAGTGCAAATCAGGCTGAACTGGATTGTTGTCTTCTCAGGCCAGTCGACCGTCAAACCAGCCTTCAGGCGGTCGCCTTCATCCCCGTTTGAGCCTGAGAGCGGGGAACACAGGAATGCGAATCCTAGGCGGTTCCCTTCCAGCTGGAACAGGTAAAGATTCGGCTCGTAGGCGAGGCCGTTGATCAGCTTCGAGAGCCGCGGTGTTGAGCGGATAAGCGCTTTGAGCATTTCTGAATTCCTTAGAGGGTGCGATTCGATTCAATCCAGGCGCGCAGGCCTTCTTCAGGCTTGCCTTCTCGGGTCAAACCGTCATCACGAATGAGGAAAGGGACATTTCGAGCTCCAAGAAACTGAGCTGTCATCCGGCGCTTCGAGATCACATCGAGATCACACTGCGCGGTTGGGAGCTGTTCGAGAGGAGTTTTCATGTCGCCGGAAGCGCCGGCTTTCCACGCAGCAACCTTGTCTTTCGCGCAGAGGAGTTCTTTGGTGCGAATCGCGCTCTCTTGGCTGAGCAGCGGCAACATCAGCACGTCGAGTCGATACCCCTCGGGAAGGGATGAGCGGGCTTGTTGAATGATCTCTTTGCAGAAACCACAAGCAGGGTCGGAGAACATGGTGATTGCTTTCTCACCGTTGCCGACTGTGAGGGGGGCGAGATCCTTGAAACCGAGGTTGGTCTTATCCACTGGGATGTAGTGGGCGGCGATCCGAGCATCCTCGATGGTTTTTAACTCTTTCTTCGCCCACACGTCATAAACCGTTCCCTGGATGATGAATCGGCCGGTATCGCTGATGATGGCGAATTTGCCGTTCTTCTCGATCGCCAGCATTGCAGACGCAGGAAGCATCACTACCTTGTCTGCGTTCTTGTCCGCAGGGCTCGCTGCTACTGCGGTGCCAGCCAATGCAAGCAGCGTCATCGCAAGAATGGTTCGGGTTGGTTTGAACATGGGCTTACCTCCTGAGTCGATTCACCCAGAGTATTTGGCCCGGAAAAGAAAAGGCCTCTTTTTCAGGACGTTTTAGCGTCGGAAAAAGAGGCCTTTCAGAGAGGCGTTCTGACTGAGATCAGAAGCCTACAGGCAGGGCTTGGAGAGCGTTGGTGACTACAGCTGCTGCTGGGATAGTTGCCGACATTACCGACTCGATAACATCCGGCGCAGCATAGAGGCCAACACCGCCGCCAACGCCAGTAACGAACGGCATAAGCGATTGGCGGAGAACGCCCGCGCCGATGCCGGTGAGGATCATCAGACCGATCAGAATGCGGCCGAGGGTACCTTGCATCCACTCAGTCAAGGTAATCCACACGCTATCGAACGTATCGCCGCCGGTACCCGCGAGCGCGGTACCGGCGACCACCATTGCCGCTGCGATGGCCATCGTTTGGAGGGTTGCTTTGTTGACGTGCATTGGTCTTGCTCCTAGAGGTTGACATGCGCAGGGGCTGCGCTCAGGAGACATTTTTCGTGCTTTCCGTAAGCCTGTGTTTCGCTTTCAGGCGCATTTGTCGACGGAAATTAAAAAGGGCCGCTTTATGCGGCCCTTCTCTTTTACTTGTTGGAGACTGGAGGCGATTCCGCGCCGGAGTTATCGATACCTACCAGCGTAATTACCGGCTCGCCATCTGGATAACGCCACATTGGCACAGAGATGCTGTTTGAGCTGAGAGCCTGCTGCTCACCATTGATGAACCAAAGGTTTTTGGCCATGCGGCCATCTTCATCAGTACAAACGGCTTTTGCCAGCCAGGAGGTTCGACCTACCACAAGCTCCAGCTTGCAGACCGGGGGCTTATTCCTTGCCACCGAGATATCAACCTGGCCTGTTGCTGTGTGCCCCATTGCGCTGGCAACATCCAGTTTCACCGTATACACGCCCTCCTCTTCAAGGGTCGCTCGCCCATAGTCCCCTGAGCTTGATAGCGTCTCCCCGTTGAGACTGAACGTTTTGCTGAGTATCTGGTCCTTGGGATGCCCGCCGGTGATTGATGGTCGGATCAGAACGCCCAGCGGGGCACGATTCGCGTCGTTATCCCCACTCCAGGACAATTTCACATCCCACGGAATTGGCTCCAAAAACTCCATCTCTGTTTCGGCATAGCTGTAGTTGCCCCGCGAGTCGGTGATATGAGCACCGAATGTGTAGATCCCCGGCTCAGTCAGTCGAACGATGCGACTGGTCTGGCTGGAGTCCTTGATCATTTCGAGGCCGGCGTAAGGTGGGATATCCCACTCGATGGTCAAGCCCTCGAACTCTCGGAACAAGCCAAGAGAGCGAGCCGTCATGGTCAAGTCTGCCGGCGCATACTTGGCTGAGTATTTGGTGTTGATCTTCCACTCAGGCCAGTCGTACGACCAGAAAATAAGACGGTGCTGAGTTAGGCCCAAACCGCCTCGATCCTCATACCCATTGATCCAAGATCGGACGCTGATGTAGCTCTCTTCTTTCTCCATGTCCTCCCGAGTTGGGGTGTACTTCACCTCAGTGGAGTCGACGACTGTGCCGTCAGGCAGGATGAACTCACCATCCATTGTCATATCCATTTTCGGGTACGGCATCATCAAGTTGGCGACCCAGGTAGCTTCCTTTCCTACCTCAGGACGGCGCGGCCCGATGATCTGGACACGAGGCGGCCGGACGGGTCTAAACGCAACGCCTGCGCGGAGGGTTTTGTAGACGCGCTTATCCTCTGGTGAGTCTGAGTATTTCAGCCTGGCCGTGAGGTACACACGATCAGCAGAGTTGCGGCTCAGCCGGTAGGAGCCCTCCCCAGCGGCCCAGGTTTTACCGCGATCCTCCGACCATTCCACAACCATTCCGGTCGTATCGAGCGCATTACCTTTGAGGTCAGTGAGCGTGAACGTACCGCTATCACCAATAAACACGTTTGCTGGGCCTTTAAGGCGGGCAACGGGCACGACATAGGCAATAACTTCAACGGTAGGGGTCATGGATTTCGCGCCGCTATGGCGGTTCGTCAACTCTGCCCTCAGCAGATATGTACCCCGCTGAAAGACCATGCTGAGCCGTTGCGGCAGCTTCGCATTGGCTTCAACGTCCTCCCACGTCACGCCGCCGTCCTTGCTCATTTCCCAGCGCACGTCACCAAGGTCTCCTGACTGGTAGCGATCGTTGGTGACGGCGTAGAAGCTGCTGCGAAGAGGAGCTGGGCCGATAACCCGCAATGCCTGGATTGAACCATCGAGAGATTCGCCGTTGAGAACGGAGAGCACCATTGGCGAACCCGACTCCCGAGTCAGCTCGTATTCCGGCACAGGGGAGCGAACACGCGCTTCAGCAATGATGCGAACCGCTTTGTTCGTCAACGATTGTAGATCGATCTCAAACTCAACCTCCCCGTTCTCGTCGATGGGCTCCCAGTTTGTCATCGGCTCATAATTCACTCCGGCAGTTGTCGAAAGCAGGCGAATATCCCAGTCGCCCATGCTGCTCAGCCGATATGCATCCTCCATGTAGCGGGTGTCTTTGATGGCCACGCGGATTGGAAGGCTGACCGTATCCAGGACAGTTCTCTCGTCGTTGAGAATGACAGGGAGAATTTTGTCGTGAGGGACCGCCAGGAGTGACGCGGTTTTGGTCGACCTCATCTCTGGCAACGCGGTGTATCCAACGTCAACGGAGTATGGCGTTACGCTCCACAGGGGAGCCTCGACCCCCTCGATGTAGCGCGTAAACCGCTGGGCACGACCGTAACTCGGAATCGTAGACCGTTCGATCACTGCATCCGCCCGATTGATCGCCACGTCCAAGGAAGCTGCGATTGCAGTCACTGATGCGCTACCAACATAGCCGCCGAGTTGTGAGACCGAATACAGCCCTTCTTTCACCAGGTTGCTTGCCGGCATATCGATTTCGATTGCCGGCGGCTCGATCACGTTTACGGTGTGCTCTCCGTAGCCAATATCGATTTCCTGACCACTCGGCGTAAACATGGATGCCTTCCAGGAGATGTTGTTCGCGCCAAGCAGGGTCATTGTTCCTTCCGCGAGTGGCGTGACGGTGTTGCGTTGCTGGGCCATGCCTTCTGGCATCTGCATCCAACGGATAAGGCACGATGGGCGGCTCGACCATTGCTGAGCCGTCTTTTTCGCAACGCCTTCGTTCGCCGTTGCATCACACACAGGGCCATCCGTGTGACGGAGCAACAAGGAAAGTTGCTGCACCTTCTGATAGGCCTCTGCCGGTGCTGGCTTCAGGCCAAAGCGGATCTGATCTGCAACCGGAAGGATCTTCAAGTCACGAGTGAAGCTCGCAATCTTGTGCTTCACGCCGCTAGGGTCAAACACATAGGCGGTAGCCTCGATAGTCTGGTTTCCCAAAGAACTCCCGCCGGCATCCATCATCAGATTGGCCAAGGTACTAGCGTTGCGCCATTCATCGGGGGTTTTCGTCCAAGTGACGTAGCAAGCACGATCTTGAAGTGCATTTTTCGGCTTCGCGACAGCTTCGCTGGTCAAGATGCTGCATGCCCCATTGCTCGGGCTGAAGCTGATTTGAGCACGGCCGGACGCTTGCAGAATCTCCCATGCATCAGCCGTCAGTACGCCCTCCGGAGCCCATACGGTTACCGGCACGGAATAGACAGGGCCGGTCATATCGGCGCGACTGAGATAGACCAGCGCCTGGCCATCGACCCCAACATCCAGGCCACCTAAACGGGCCTCCAGCAGATCGGCAGTCATTTTCGTAGGTACCAGACGCATACCAGTGCCTTGAGAAAGCTCACGATGCTCCAGTGTCACCCCAACTTTCGAGTCAGGCGTGACGATGGCGATGATCTCGCCGCCGAGAGCCTGAATCACTTCCTGGTCGGGAATTCGGAGCGCATAGGCACCCAAACGAGTCGTCATTTGGTGCTTCACGGCCGGGATGCTCGGGGCCACCGAGGTAGGCTGAACTTCGCGGTCTTTGAACATCTCCCAGGCCGGCAAAAGCTTCAGGACAACATCTTGATCGACATAGAGGCCATCCTGGTCAATGGCACGAATCTGTACTGAGGTTTCAGCCTGGCCATCGGTCTTATAGGTGATGCTCATTCCCTTCACCGTCACGTGGCCATGTGCTGGCTGTTTGACGACTTGCAAGGTGTGCGAGCCCCAGTTGTTCGGATCGATCACTTTCAGATCGGCCGTTCCACCGATTCCTGCGTACATCTTCACTGTCGAAGGGGTGATACCCGTTGGTGCAAAATTGAACTGAGTAACAGTGACCTTCCCCTCTCCTTCTACACTGAGCCCTTCCTGATCCGTGGCGCTGAAAGTGAACGAATCTTCCCCATAGAAACCCGGATTAGGGGTGTACTCCATACGGCCATAGAACACACGGACAGTCCCGTGCGTCGGGTTCGTGAGGATCTTGAACGTATGGCTGTCCCAGAGATTGATGTCATGCACCTCAGGATCAACTTGGTCACTAACTTGCCCTTCACGGGCCTGAATGATTACTCCCGTCCAGGTAGGGGCGTAATTGAACTTCGCGACATTCACAACCGCGGTGGCTTCAGCCTTCATCCCAGACACGTCCTGCACGCGGTACCTGAACTCATCGGGGCCAACGTATCCAGTGTTCGGGGTGTAGGTGAACCCGGTAGGGGTCGCTACTACAGAGCCCTGGGACGGGCTCGACAGAACTGAATAGGTTTTCTTCTCCCACGCCGCCGGGAAATCCTCTACGGGAGTTGCGTCCACCGATGAGCTTTCGTTGACGCTGACCGTCAGTTTCGTTGTTACAGGCGGCTCTATTACCTGAATGACCGATTGCCCCTCTTCGAGGGTGATCTTTTTCCCGGTTGTGTCGTAGACGCTAGCCGTCCAGCGGATCGGATGCAGCCCGGAACGGGTGAAAACTCCTGTCAACTCAAGAGGATCGAGCGCTTTGATGCTCAGGTCTTTCGGGATGACCGAGAACTCAATCAAGCACTTCAAGGCACCGCCGCTCATGCCAGCACTCTTTGCCGCTGCGTCATCACCAGTGATCGAACACGTTGGGCCCGAGCGCTGCGTCATGGTGACGGATGCAGTCTCAATCGCACGAGTAACACTTTTCTCATGCAGCGATTGGATGAAGGTTGTTGAGCCGGTCGCAGCTTTGACGCTCAGTATTTCCTCACCGCTGCTCAGCAGTACCTTTTCCGTACCCTTGTTGAATACATAGAGGGAATAAGCGACCTTCTGCTGGCCTGCGTCGAGGACTCGCCCTGTCAGCTGAGTGACCGGGTGCGGTGCACCAGAAACCTCTACTTGCTGAAGGCCTCGGGGAATGCTCGTCCACTCAAGCAAGCAGATGGGCGACTTGATGGGATCGGCAGACCTTGCCACCGCGGAAGATGTCGTTAGAGGGCAAATGCTGCTAGCCGAAGCGGACAACTTTACCGTGGTGTCAGTCATTGCCTGTACAGGATTTTTATTGTTGATGCCAAGCGTGACCTTGGGCATCCAGGTATTGATATCGGCGTACACCACAGGAGCATTCGGCGCGGAGGTAGAAATGATCACACCATTACTTCCGGTAGCTCCCTGAGTTACCGGAACAACAGGTAGCGATATCTTACCGCCGGTACTAGTGAAGTTGAGTTGGCTAATCGTTACTGTTGCCCCCGGATTGACGAGAACACCGCCAATCTTTAGGGGTGTTGCTGCGTCAGACCTGAGCGTTGCCAGCAGATCATAAACACCAGAAACTGGCGTACCGTCCGCAAGCTTTAGCTGTTCGCTGTTTATCACCACAGAGCCATCGTTACGATTGAACTCTTTTGGCACCGCAGGGATATTAACGAGACCATTTACATGACCAACGATCCCAGCCATCTTAGGGCTGTAGAGGAACGTGGTTGAGCCAACACCCTTGTTCTGTTGTGAGTCCTGCGCATTGACTCTGAGCGTATAACTCTCTCCAGCCGTTAAGGACGGGAATAGGATCGGGTACTCAAGGCCATAGGTAGTAGCATTGAGCTTGCGGAACGAAAGAGCAATAGATTCGTTAGCCGGCCCCCCAGTCAAGCTAATCGATGTAATCTTTGGTGCGGGGTCTTTATTGTCAGTTACCGTAAAGGTGATTTTGTCGAGTGTATCAATAGAATCACTCACACCCTTGCTTACCGTAACAACTGGCTTTGTCCGATCGCTCTGAAACTTGAAAAGTGGTAGCTTTGTTATTGCGCCTAGATTTTCGCTAGCAACACCAACCAGATCATGGGAGCCTTCAGGCAGGGTTTTCAGATCGAACTCGTATTCAAAATATTCACCAGATGACGATGTGAGTTTTTTGGTAACGCTCAGTGCTGTTCCGCTAGTGTTTTCAAGCCATGACGTATTGTGACGAAGATAGTTTTGATACGCGCCTTGCTGCGGTTGCCTGACGTTGAGGGTCAGTATCATCTCCGAAGAGTTATAGGTATAAGACAGGACTGGCAGATACAGGTCGTTCCACCAGACGTCCGCCCATTGGCCAGTTGCATTCAACGTGCCGTCTGCACTTTTCAGCACGCCTTGATCATGAAGATATCCAGATGTGCCTTTGCTCAGCTGGCGGGTGACTGCGATTTCGCATTGGGTCTGCCCGGCAGGAATAGTACATGTGCCCATGTGAGTAGCCACTTGATCAAAAGGGCGTGCCTCGACGGTATACCGAACTTTCGTGATCGTGACAGGCAATTCCTGAGGCGAGACTACCCTGCTCGAATAGCTCATCCAGCCTTTGTCGCTAAAGTAATATTCGATACGGCTTATGACGGGCGTTTTCGGGGCAGACGGGTGCAATACTAAATCGTAACGGATAGTTCCTTGTGAGCCCCACTCGCCATAGTTAGAGAACTTGATGTAGTTAGTGTCCTCTGCTCGATATGGAAGCGACCCGACAAGGTAAACATAGGCCGAATCCTCGCCAACAATCTGGTTCTCTCCAAAACTGTTTGTGAAGCGTATACCTCCTTGCCGGTAGGTGTGCCAGTTGCTCTTTGGGATTCTCCATGCAAGCCGTATCGGATTAGTTTTGACATAAGATCCGGCGACATAGGGAACAAACCCCTTTAGTCCTGGCGCGAGAGTAGTTGATACACTTGGATCATACACACCAAACGGTTCAGTTGGCGCGTTGGCAATGTTGTCAAACATTACCTTCTGACGCTTGGTGGCCGTAGAGTTACCTGCTTTGTCAGTGACAACAAACTCCAGTCCAAATACCTCATCCAAATCTGAATCAGGAAAGAAATCTGTTCTGTACTGAATTGAAGCCGTTTTGCTCTCTTCCGAAAAAAGAACATTGTGAGCCTTATAAAGAGCACCGGACTCCCGATATACGTTAGCGGTGACCTTGCTAATTCCCGATGGGTCAGATAACCCATCCAGGACGAAGCTCGAATATGTCAAAGCATCGATTGCTGCAAGGCCGAGCTTCCAAACATCGCCAGTAAGAACGGGATCACCCCATGTATATGGGCGCGGGGCAAATGTCCCTGTTACTGGGCCAGCAGTATCAATGACGAGAGGCACATTCTCAGTCTGAACAACAGCACCAGCACTGGACAGGATTTCTGTTTTTACGGTATATCGTCCATCAGGTAGTTTTGGACTAACAAACTCTTCCGCGTAGTAGTTCTCGCCGTTGTATGAAATAACGTCGCTCGCACCAAGAACCTTTGAACTTTCCTTAGTGAACACAGGTGTGGCGGCACCGTTAGCAGTCACCGCTATGCGCAGTTTTCGGTCAATACCACCGCTTACCATGAACGATATGCCAGTGGAGGGGTTGATAAACCCTGTGCCTGGCTCCGTATTGGTTTGAACCCCTGCAATGTTCGTATAGCCGTATTTAACAAGATCGGCATACGCACCATTGATTGGCACAATGGCCAAAGCGATAGCGCCCAGAAGCGCACCACTCACTTTATTGAGGAACGATGGCCCTCGGGTCTTTGTCGTACCCATCGTGGAACTCCTTTAACTCGCGTTGGCAAGCGAAACCTTAGAGTATGTTTTGTTAGGTCTTGAAACGACCAAATGCGCCTGCTTTCGCAAGGCGCATTTCTGCTCAACCGCCGGCACTTCGTTTAATGTTCTACTTGGCAGAATTAGCCTGTGGCGGTTGAACGATTGTGAGGGGACGCAAGGTTGGTGTTGCCTGGGGGGTTCGTGCACCGATCTCCCAACGACGCGCTTCTACCTCGGTATAAATGAAGCCTGGAACATACAAATCGCCTTTCTCATCCTCCCACGGATCAACTGCAATACGCATGACTACAGCCTGCGAGCGGATCGGAAGAGGATTTCTTGCTCTCATCGGCATTGGAGCGTTGTCCGACCCCTCAGCGATAAGCACGCGAGTTGCGCCGGTTCCTGTTGATTTACCACTGTCGGCCTCAACGCCTTCTTGCTCTTGCTTCAGTTGGGTTTTGTAGTCATCACCTTCAGTTGCCGAATACACATCTTTCGCGGACATACAAGTAACGCCATTTGGCATGCCTTTACAGGCGTACTCACTTGAGCCTACGTTAAGAAGATTTGTGCAGCCAGTAGTCAATGCAGTAATTGCACATACAAGGATAATTTGCTTAATCATCATGATTCCCTTAATTGTTTACGTCATTGACTTTGAGAGTTGCTGCATTGAACTTAACGGTCATGCCTTTGTTGACGATAAAGTCAACATCGCGCATTGCGTCGATTTCAATAACAGGGAAGATGCTTTCAGCCATTTCGAGATAGAAGTCGGCGATTCGCTCAAGAGCCGTGCCAGCCCCGCTGAAACCGGCCGACTGAAGTGCGTTGCTATCGAATGCCTGCTCGTAAACAGGAGCAACGGTGTCGCCGTTATCGCCTGCGCGAGTGACGTTGATTGTCGGTACCTTTTGAACGTTGAACGCGCTTGCGACCCCCTGCATGAAACCAGCCATAAGGCTTCTTGCGAGGATTTGGCCCTGCTTGCTGACTAGACGGCCGCGGATGCCTGCCTTCCCATCCTCGCCTGTTGCGTAAGCCTCCAGGCTGGACTCCAGCACCGAACCATCATTGCGTACGCACGACAGGCGCTCCGCTCGCAAATAGGCTCTTTCCGAGCTGAGGTCACCCCAGCCGCCAGCGATCAGAAAGCATTCGCGAAAGTCAGCCCTGAAGCGGTTAGGAAGGATTGCTTCGTTCTTGATGCGGATCAGGCTCGGGAAGGGGTCGCGCTGTGCCTGCTTTCCAGTTGGCGCGTCCATACCTGTGACCAAAACGCCAGACAGGATCGATCCAGCGGGCAGGGTCACAGAAAGCTCCTCAGGCTTGTCGCTCTTCCCCTCGTCTTCCTTGCCCTTTATCACCCGGATCTTAGGCGTTTCCTTTTTCTCGCTTGATCGTGATTTGGGGTCTTCCGGTTGCTCAGGTGGAAGGTTCGAATAAACGTCAGTCAGATCTGCTGGCGAGCTTGTTGCTTTGTTGATGAATGCTGATTCGCGAGGGGGGATAGGGGATCTCGCCTGGGTGGCTGTCGAACTACTCGACGAGGTATCACCACCCTCACCAGTGCCTTTCTTTTCGCGTCCAACCCGCGCCAGCTCCTGCTGAAGCAGCTGGAGTTCTTGCTCCAGACCGCTCACTTTTTCTTGCGTATTTTTGAGCTGAACGTCCTTTTCTTTCTGTCCCATCACTCGCTCAAGGCGGTTTTGCTGCGCCTGTAGCTGTCGCAATTGGCTGGCGATGGAGTCCAAGCCCAACGCGCGTGGGTCTTCATCGGTGAGGATGGCCTCTACCTGTGGTTTTGCCGCTGCGCGCGCTTTGCGCTCGGGGCTCGCCGCGTTCATGGCGACGCCAACGATAGTACCGACGACCAGAACCGTCCCACCGATGGCAAGCATCAGCTTGCCTCTGGGCGTGAGTTTTTCGAGGAATTGCTGAATCGCTTTCACTGATGGTTCCCCTTACTGCAACAGGCTTGGACGAGTGGAGCTTTGCGGTACTTCAGTCGGAACCCGCGTGACTACAAACACTTCTGTTTTCTGACCAGGTTCAAGCACCTCATCTGGCCATGCGCTTACAGCTGCTCGGTGAGGGTGCGTGCAGGAGCCGTGATCGAACTCAACGGTTCTGGCCGACACGTTCTCGGCGGTGGCCACGAAGACTCGGAAGTCATGGCCCTCGATCAACTGCGACTTGCTGAAATCGAAGCTGAGGCTTGGCTGCGCACAGGCGGGGATCTTGTTGCCGCTGGTAAGCGCACCGAAGCTGTATCCACGCGGCAACTTGCCTAGCGCCATCTCGCGCATCAGGGAGCGAAGAGTGTCCATATAGGGCTGAGAGCGCTCCCACTTCCGCGCCTGGCCGCTGTAGTTCGTCGACGAGGTGATTGGCATTCCGCTCGCCAGCCCTTGTACGTTTTTTGCCAAGATCAGGTTCGCCTGGATGGGAGGCACGCCTTGAGGCAGCAACGTCAGGGAGATGGCGACAGACTCATCGTCCTCAGGGGTGACAAACATGGTCACCGGCTTCTCATCCTGAGTCGTGACGTAGATGACGTTTCCGCTTGTAGAAATTTCAGCCTCACTTACCGTCTGGATATGAGGGTTATCGAACGGCGTAACCAGACGGTTGATTTGGCCTCTGCTGATCGGAATCAGGGTGTTTGTGCCGCTTGCAACGACCACATCCTGACGAGACTCGACGGGCTGAACAGGTGTTGGCTTCTTCACAACGCTGGCAGGCACGCTGGGGTTTTCAGCAGAGCCGGGAGTAATGGCAACCAAACGTGGTTTCTTTTCCTCCTGAGGATCTTCCTGTCGTTCAGGAACGCTCTCAGGAGAAGGTGTAGGCTTGGCAAACGCTTGAGGCTGCGTGCTGGCTGCAACTGGCATGTTCATGCCTGGAATCTGGATCTGCTCCTGCGCAATAGCAGGCATTACGGCAGCCATAGCCATTACGAGCGCAGCTGGCTTGAAGAAATGGAGGGAAACTGGAAGTGACATCGAGACGACCTCTGCTCTGAGATGTCGTCAATTCTGGAGGCCATTCAGCCGCTTGAGTTGCGTTTTCAAGCAGCTTTTGCGTCTGAAAACGGAGGGGTATTTTTTGTAGCCGCGGACTCGCGATACCAACAAAAAACCCATGCCAAAGACATTGACATGGGCTTCTTTCGCCTCAGCTTAGCGCTACTGATTCTTTCTCTTCTCGCGCTCTGCTTGTTTCTCAGCCTTGCTGTTCTCGCGATCAACCACATCCTGGGTTCGAGCATCCCCAGAGTTCGTACTAACCCAACTCAGTACAGGCTTGTAGTCTTTGATCATAAGCTCGAACTCATAGGTTCGGTTGCTACGCTTTTTGTCGCCCGCCGGCCCTTCGCTTACGGAGCGACCAGTAACGTAGAACTTGTTCTCGTTGAGGTTATCGCGGAGCACTTTCTGCGGCTCGAAGCTCAGGGTCACTCGATCCTGGCGGATCTGATGAATCTGAGTATCGAGAACCTTCATCGTATCTTGATAGATCGACTTGTCGAGGATAGGCCCCAGGGCGTCTTTTACGACAGAGGCATTATGCGGGGTAACGTTGCCTAGCATCATTGCGATGTAAAGAGCCCATGCGTCGGCGTACTCCCCGGAACTTTGCGTTTTACTGACCCAGGCGGTCTCAGTCAGGGTAGGCGGTATCACAGTGACCACTTCATCCTTGTTGAGAGCAGAGCAAGACACCAGCAGATTGCTCAATACAAGGCCTGCAACGGCAATGCGCAAGAACTGATTTTCTCCCCGCATGCCATCGAACGAATTGCTAAGCGACTTAAAAAGCATCAGACGAACTCTCTCTCGTAGGAATTGGGCATGGATCGCACACTCTTCCGGCCAATAGCTCCCCAGTGCCAGTAAATAGCGTGAAGCAGATAGCCGTCAGGGCGGTTGTCGCAGAAGCGCCGATAGAAGCGGGCGAGCAGAAGACCTACCACTGTGCAAAGAATCAGCTGTGCCAGAAGAACGCCTGCGACCAAACCGATCCCTATCGGCATGACCTCATCCAAACGCCAAAACATCACGTGCGGCGGCTGGTCGATGTATGCCGGGATTTTGATTGGCTCACTCACTTGCCACCCCCTGCTTTGCTGAGGCTGGCTATCGCTTTGAGGATGCCTTCATGACTAGCGTTAGCACCTTGGAGGACCATCGACATACCTGTCTGGTTGTCCAGGAGCAGGGTCGAAGGGGTCTGTTGGATGCCCAGCTTAATGGCTTGATCGAGATCGCCAGTTACTCGCTCGATGGCCTGCTTCGAGTCTGTGCAGGCTGCAAAGCGCTTCCCATCCAGGCCAAGATCGGTCGCAAGAGACACGAGCGATTCCGAAACTCCCTTGCCGTTGCCACCGGTTTTATCGAACACCGTCTGGGTGTACTTCCAGGCAGCATCTGAGCCACCTTGCTCACCAGCACACTCGATGGCCAGGGCTTGTCGCCGGGAGGCCTCTCCAAGGGCTGGGACATGGAGAATCGCGGCATTGATTTGTCCAGCCGAAGACTCGATAAGCGCTTTCAGCAGGGGGAAGTGATCGCGGCAGTAAGGGCATTCCGTATCCGTCATCTCGACGAGCGTGTACCGAGCAGATGAAGAGCCATAGATCCAGTTGTCCGGAGCTGCGGGGATATCATCTTCTGGAAGCTGTTTGAGGTTATCGACAATCTCTTGGATCGCGGCGGGGTCAACTGCCTGTGCTTTCGCAACAGACAATTCACCCTCGAGGCTTTTGACTTGGCCTTGTAGCTGGCTCATGGTGGTGAAGTGGTAGTACGAGCCAACTACCAGAGCGGTGGCAAGGGCTGTGATAGCAATAGCAAAAGGGATCGTTTTCGAGGGTGTTGTTTTCGTTGCCATAAGGGTCAGCCTGTCGTGGTGTTAGGGGCATTCTGCGGATAAACGCAGCCTGAAAGTTCCGTTTTCAGGCGGTTTTATGGTCAGAATTCAAATGCGCTTTGGCAGGTTGCTGATCAGCACGGAAAGCACGACAGGCAGCATGATGACGATGAAGGTTGAGATAACGAGCGGCGGTAAAGGTAGAGGCATCAACACGCTGAGCACGATGAGCATTCCGCCCCATGACAGGACGATCGCGGCGTTGTTATTCAAGAACGGTGATGAGTAGTCGAATCCATGCCGCTTGGCATTCCAGCGCATCCAGCCGGCGTAAATGGCCGGCACCAGAACCGCGATCAGCAGTGGCAGCCAGTAAAGCGTTAAAACGATCCGGTAAACCATCTGGTAGATGATTTTCTGGACGGCCTCACCTCGGGACTCAAGATACCGAAACCACCAATCCACGTTCTTTTCGAAGGCATCCACGGTGCCGCCTCGAGGCATCAGCATGTCGGAGACAACCTTTTTTGCCCCGGAGTCGATGACAAGTGCCGAGTAGTAGCGATTGGTCTTTTCAAGCACCTTATCCATGTCGGAATCGCCAAGCAGTTCGATGCCCCATTTCCGCTCTTTCAGCATTACCGTATCCACCAGCTTGTTCGGCGCAACGGTTGCCAGCATCAGGATCAGGACGAAGAAGAACGCTATAGAGGCCATAACGCCCTTTGGCCACTTTTCTTCAAGCATCTCAGCCATTGATCAGGAACTCCCGGATAGGTTGCGGGACATTGGTTGTTTCGCACCACAAGACAACATCATCCGGTGCAGGGGCGTTGCCGTAGCTCGTGAGGATCTGGAGGATGTGGCCGAGCACCACCCGGAGCCGAATGAAGTCGCTGATGCCCTCGCGACACATACGCTGGTAGGCCACCAGCACATCAATCAGGGCCGCACCAATTACCTCGGGTTTATGGCCCGCCTCAAGCATCTTGAAGATGAATTGCGTGCCACAACGCCATTCCAGGTCAAACGTGCGCAGTCGAGTTGTTGAGGCCTCATCCAGGCCAGTGAGCCGCTGAATTTCTAGTGGAATCGAGACAGTCATTTTTTGCTCCGGAATCAGTTGGCAGTCGGGCCGGTGAGGATGGGCAGTCGCCCCTTACGGATATCGCCGCCCGCAAACACTGCGAGATATTCGAGGTCTGGTAGCTCGCCGAGGAGCGCTGTTGGGAAGCGCTCACCCTCCTCTTGCATAAGGCGCTCCCCAACATTCCCGCCCTGCACCACACCGCCTTCACCTGCCGAGTTGCCCTGAGTACGCATGACGTATTTGTAGCGAGTTGGCGTCATCTTTTTCGCCACGAACTCCTGCGTATCGGTATCAAGGATGCGGAGGCAGATGATGTTGTTCGCGTTCCCCAGAACCTGCATGGCTTTGGCTTCGTCACCCATGCGGGCCTTGAAGTCGGCGATGGTCTGGGTTGCGATGTAGAGATTTATTCCTGCGCCGCGGCCCTTGTTCAGCAGCTGGATGAGCTGGTCATTGATAACCTCAGCAGCCTCGTCGACAAAGATGTTCACCGGCTTGGGCAACCTGTGGTTGTAGATCTCGCCTGCGGTCGATGCCAGATCGGCCAGCGCCAGCGAGCCGATAGTTGAGCCCACCATTGAGTCAGCGAGCGAGTCGAGGCCCAGGTAAAGAACCTGGTCGGCGTTGATGACAGAGTTCAGGTCACTGATTCGGCGCGGGTCTTCATCGTCGGTGTGCGGGGAAAGCAGTGGCCCCATTTCACCGGAGGTAAGCATCACCAGGATTGGAAGAAGGCCAGCAATCATCTTGCTGAAGTGCGATCGCTCGTGCTCGAGCATGGTGAGCAGGCCTTCCAGATCGGTATTGGCTTCCACCTTCGCGATGTCGTTGTAATAGACCTTCCGCAATACCTTCGCCTTTTCTTCGATGTTCCGAACCTTGGCCGAAAGAATTGCTGATTCGGCCATCCTCGCGAATTCATCTTCACCGAAGACCTTTGAACCGAAGGCCATGACCACCTTGATAGTCAGCCCAGGGACATCCCCCTCAAGGGTTCTCCTGAGGCCGACAAGGGTGGGCAGGATGTTGCAGATCAACATGGCTTGAATCACGCTGTTCAAGGACATCTGCGCAAAGGCTTGGAACGGATCGCCGGCTTCGCTTTTCATCAGCACTGCGACACGGGAGGCAACTTCAGTTGCGCGGCCGTAGTTCTTGGTCAAAGACAGACGAACCGACTTGTCGGGGTGCGCAGGATGGAAATATTTGAACAGGCTGGCCTTTCCCATCGCCTTGCATGTCCGCTCACATGTTTCGGCTAGGCCTTTATCGCCTTTCGGATCGATCACGATCACCGGTTCACCACGAGCGATACACTGGGATATGGCCAGGTCGAACCAGCGGGTCTTGCCGGCCCCTGTTGTGCCCAGTACGAGGTGGTGAATCGAACGCTGATCTGCTGGCCGGAGACATGGCTCCTCCTCATCCATGCCGATCCCGTGTATCCATTTCGTACCCTTAACCTCAGCGTTGCGGCGGCCACGCTTGCCGATAATGGCCTCGATATCCATCGCCTGGAGCTCAAATGCGTACTGGCCGTGCCGCTGTCGCCAAGGGAAAGCCTCGCCGAAATAGAACTCGTGTGGGTGTCTCTTCACCAGCTCCATCACCTCCTCCAAGGTGATGAAGGAGAGATCTGCTCCAACGAGACAGGCTTTTGCCCGATGAACGCGGAGGGCCCTTGGTATGGCCGCTAACGCAAATCCAGCCTGCACGCCAAGCGTTATCAGGTATGGGGTTACCGGCATCTCCGTCATCAATTGAACGGCGGTGCCGGCGAGCATGGACGAACCCCACGCAACTGCTTCCCGCGCCTCGTAGTTTTTCCGCCAGTAACTGGTGTAGTCCCATTCACTCATTTTTTGGGAAGCTCCTCGTAAAGGGGGCGAACGAAGATTTTTCTGCGCTTGGCGACCTTGACGGCATCGCGGAAGCAGAACACCGCGTTCTCTAGAGATGTTGGCGTGATGCCGAACTGCTCAGCGACATTCGTGAGCATGTAGGTTGTGAGGCTGAGCACAGGTGATCCGCCTATTTCCTCAAGTACGGCCTTCTCGATCAGCGACTTCACAGCCTGCTCGAGGCTTGGGATGTCGGCCTCGCGAAGCCGGGATATGTGAGGAATAACCCAGTCCAGCTCCGCTAACTTGCAGTAAATAACGCTGTAGTCGGACGTGAGCATGAAGCCTTCACGGGACTGTAGGGTTCGGGTCAGGGCTGGCCCCTCGACGGTAATGTCCTGCCACAGCCAGCCCGCATGGACGAGCGGGTGGATGTCCTCAGCAAGGAAGGAGGATTTCCCCAGTCGAACGAATACCTTGTTTCTCGCTAATGCCGCGTTCTCGGGGTCTTGAGTAGCGGTGATGAGCTTTTGGGCAAGATCAGGTTGTTGTTCCAGCAGGTAGCATTCGTGCGCTGTAAGCTTCGAGACGACACCGGCTGGCAAGATGCTGGAAGCGCCTGGCACCTCCTCCGCCACGCGGCAGACCTCTCCGTCTTTCTGCTTCTTCGATTCCACCGGAGGCGTAGTTTTAGGCGTGCGTTTGCCTTGCCCCATGATGGAGTTGAGGGAGATCTTTTCCTGACGAGGCAACAGCTCCTGCGCCCCCTGCCCTGATCCAGCCTGCGTATCAGCATCAGAGGGATCGGAGCTAATTTCAGCCTCAGCTGGCGGGAGTGATTCTTCTTGCTGAGGCTCAGCCGCCGGCGAGTGAGGACTCAAGAAAAGCAGCATTTCCTCAAGGCTGGCAGGAGGCTCCTGAGGTGCTTCTTCCTCCTCCTCAGCATCCACAGCTTCCTCTGGTTGGGAGGAAGCAATTACAGCCGTATCGTCACCTGCCGGCTCTGACTCCACACCCACAGGGGCGTCTTCGGCGGGGTTCTGCGCTTGTTTGAGGCTAACCCCTGAAGAGGCGGTTGTTGGTACCGGAGCTGCTTGCCTTGGAGCCGCTTTTTTCTTTCTTGCTGGTTTCGACGATGCGGATTCTTTTGGAGGTGTAGGCCCCGAATCAGCGTCAGTATCCCCGCTCGAGTCCCCAGTCAGATCAGCCCCAAACAGGTCTTCCTGATGCTCACTCAGCGCGTTCGCTGCTGCGCCAGCCGTATCGTTAGGAGCAATGACATCCTTCTGCTTTCCCTCCTTCCCAAGGCTGATGGAAACTGGCGGCGGAATCGGTGTGGTTGGAAAAAGGATGTCCGGATTCACAAGCTTCATGCAGCGCAGCGCCGGGCCTTTGCCGTTCTTGCGCAGAAGGTGAGGCGTAACCAGCCAGTACAGGTCGCCGTTTGGGGCTCTCTCTGCTATCCCGTGCTCTACCAAGGTACCAATTAGCGTGTCAGGTGATCGCGGGATGGCCACAACCCCATCACCGACCAGCATGCTCACAATCTCCTCGGCACCCTGGTTCCAAGCGATGTAGACGCCATCAGTTGCAACCCATACGCGGCCGGCAGGCGTGTTGATCTTCCAGGTTCCGTCACTCAGCAACCGCAGCATTGCATCCGACACCAACCGCGGTACCGGGACACCTGTTGCATTGCCCCCGCCATTATTCGAGCCTCGATTGAGGTCACGCTTGGTGGATGCAGAGTCGGCCCACTTGACCAACTCGGTCAGAGGCGAGCTTCCGCTCCCGGAAATTGCATCGAGGAGCGCTTCATAGATGTCGTGGCCACCTTCAATCAGCCACGCCTGTACGGCTGGCGGAATGATCCGTGTTGCTTGCGCTACAGAGACCTGAACGTGATTCCCATGCCTATTGGAATTCCAATGCAGGAAATAGCGGGTCAACTTGTTGCGCACAGACCAGTCATGAAGCGTTTCCTGCGCGTAGATCCACTGGTTGTTGCCTTCAAAATCGGTGGCGCGAATATCCGTGAGAGGCTTCCCTGCGTCGTGTAGCAGCCCTGACGCGATGCCCGCGACGTACCACCGACGCAGGCGCATGCTTCGCCGTGCCGGGGTCTCGTTTGTATCAAAGGCTGTCGTAAGGCACCCATCCAGGGTGAGCGAGGCGACCTCAAGGCTATGTCGGAGCAACCCCCCTGGGCCGGAGTGATGGTGGTTCTCCGACGCCGGCAGCATGTGCGCCAATTCGGCGAAATTCACCAGGATCGGCTCAACGTAGAGCTTGAGGTCACTGGCAGGCATTCCGACTGAATGAATAATCCGATCGAACAGCTCGTGCTGATAATTGCGCATGAACCACTGCCCGCTAACCAGCCCTGGATAACCCTCTTGGTAAGGTGGGTACCGAAGGTTTCGCCAGTTATGGTTCTCCAGGTACCGCTTGATTTCAGGAGTAATCATCTGCTCGGCCGGGTGCGCGAAGCTGTCCGTAAGGGCACGCTCGCTTCGAGGCCACAGGCGTTTCAGGAATGAAAATGGAGGCATACGCTTCTCGGCCATGTTGTGTGCTGAGAATGATGCGTGAGGGATACCGCCTTGAGTTTCGTTTTCAGGCAGTTTTATGGTCGAAAAAAAGCCCGGCAAGTGCCGGGCTGAGGGGTTAGAACCAGAAGGTTCCGAAAAACTGTGACGGCTCTTCGACCGTCTCATTTATTGCGTCCACCTTTTGCCGTATGCGGGGCAACGGCTCAGGTTTGGCCTTACTTTCATCGTAGGAGGCATCCACAGAGACCCGCGTAGCCATTGACGAACCGGTCTGGTGTCTCGCGATCACATCGGGCGGAATAACCGCCTCCAGCTCGTGCGCAACACCTTTCCAATCCACAGTGCCAGCCACTTCGTAGCTCGTGACTTTCACACCCAGAGCATCGGCCCGGCGGAACTCCCCCAGCAACGGCAGGATCTCGGCCTCAAGGTCTTTTGCTTCCTTGGTGAGCACTTTCAACTGGGCCTTCAGCTCAGCAATCTTGCTCTCCTTCGCTCTCCTGGCATTTGCTAGCGGACGCCATGCAGCCAGGTCCAGCCTATCCAGCGGAATAACGTCCCGCTTTGGATCGGCCTCAGGCGGCACACCGCGCATCACCAGCCCCCAGAAGATTTCTTCTGCCTGAATGATTCGTCTCACCAGAAGGTCATCCCAGTCAACGATCAAACAGCAGGGTTCATGCTTCGGCGACCAAAACCACAGGTAACCGCGCCGTGCTCCACTGACGATCATCTGGTGCATCACTTGCCAGCGGTACAGCTTAAATGCCTTGCTATGCTCCCTGAGTTGCAGCACCTCCAGATGGTTGGTTTCGGAGAGATTCTTGATCTCTACCGGAGACTTGTCATCCAGAACCCCATCGAACGATGCCCGAATAAAAGGGTATGCGGTCGACTCTGCACAGAACGGCAAAGCCATCTTGCCGTACTTATCCTCAAAGGCTTGTAGCGCTAGCGGTTCGAATTTGACTCCCCTCCTAACCTGCGGGATTACCGACAAGTCAGCTGGCTCGACAATTCCAACCAATTCCTTCCACAGCTCCAGGGGCGTTTTATCAGGGTTTTCACCCATGATGACAGCGCAACTGGTTGCACTGATGCCTTCCCTTCGCCACTCGTGCCAATCAGGAGTCCGCTGCGCGATGTCAACGATTTTCATTGTCGACACCCTCATGGAACCCCAGCCTGGCCATTACCTCATACGCATGCAGAACACCGTTGTTACGGAACTCAGCACAGAGCTTCAGGTCGTGGAACAGCTCGGTTTTCTTCAACTTTGTGGTGCTGTAGAAGCCCTTCGCAAAGTTTGTTTCTGGATCAAGCACATCGACATAGCCGAGCCCGTCAAGCAGCGTCTTGCGTAGCAAGTCAGCATGGCTCAGCACATTCGCTATGCGCTCATCTAGTGGGCCTGATGTGAAGAAGTTGAACTGCAAGCCAATTTCTTCTCCGAGCAGCCGTAACGCCCTACAGACGGCGTTATACCGCTCCTTTCTCAGCTCTTCGGCCTTCGCATGGAAGTCCTGGAGCCGCTTACTGTAAACAACACCCCATTCGCGCAGCTGCTTTTCGTCTGCTTCCGTCAATCCCTGAAGGTCAGGGTTCTCAGGCCAGTTATCCAGATCCATGAACATGCTGAGTTTCCCCAACATGGTTTTTTCTTGGATCTCGACTCCTAACTCCGAATTGCGGTGAGCGACGATTGCGGCTTCTACGGCATGGAATGCCTTGCAGCATGACTCAAAGGTCTTCATTGATTTCTCCTTTTCTCAAGTTCACCACCCTGGCTCGAAAACCCAAGTGGCACCCCCGGAAAGGCGAAACCCCAGAGGGCTTTCGCCCCCTGGGGGATATTCTTTCTCTGGTGTTCCAGTGATGCTCACGATTACGCAACCTTCGCGTAGCGGGAGTAGATTTCTTCTCGCTTGCGCATGGCATCCTCGAAGCTCAACTGACCTGCATTGCAAGCCTGAATCACTGCGACGATCTCCATGCCGCGCTGCCATTCAGCGGTACCCGACAATCGATCAAGCGCCCCCATATCTAGAAGTGCGTATCCATCGTCAAGCATGTCGCCAATGCACAGCTCCGGCGTGTCATGCGTGCAATGGCCGGTGAAGCCATCACGTTGAAACGCCTGCCACCGAAAGCGCCCTTGCTGAGATGCGTCTGGGATAAGAACACCCCAGGCATCCCGGCTCCGATGCTTCAGCGTCAAGCCAAGTCCGTGGATAGTGAACTGACAAAGCAGGTACTCCAGGAGAATGAGCTTCACCTGAAATTGCTCGATCATTTCGTCAGCGTATTCCGCGAACGCACCACCCTCTTCTTTCATCTCCCCCCAGCTAGCAAGGGAGTCCTTCAGCCCCTCAACGGTTGACGGTCGCATTGTTCTGCTCTCCTGGAAGGGAGTGGGTCAGAACGGCAAAAAAACCCGGATGGGCCTTCTCTGCTTTGTCGATCGCTTCGCCGAAGGTGGTTGCTTCACAACGGAAGGTAGCCTTCTGCTGTGTATGCAGGATGGTCATCGATAGGATGTAAGTCCGCATGGTGTATCTCCTTCTCAGATTTTTAGCCCTGAAAAAGAGGCACCTTCCCTGAGGGGCGGTGCCCCTCAGGGATAGCGATTACTCAGTTGATTCGCTGGTATTGCCCAGCTTCAACCAGCTGCTTTGCTTGGCCTGCAAGATGCTCTACTACGCCGTTAGAAAGCGGATCGCTGCCATAGAAACCCCAGCAGCTATCTGTCTCCTCGCCGTCTTCAATCACCTTGAAGCCCCACACATCGCCGGTTAGGTACTGGTCATAAACCTCGACCTCCCCAACCAGCATGGCGGTTACTTTTTCGGTGCGTGACTTGTTCAGCCGTTTCCAGCCCTGCTCAGCACACACTTTCGCCTTGCTCACGAAAATAAAGCCCACTTGCCCACTGTCCCAGGGGCAGGCGAACGGCTTGGTTCTCATCGTGATGCCGCTGTGATCGTAGAGATACAGCGGCAGAATGATCGCCTTGCCTGTCATTTTGAGAGCTTGTTGGATGTCAGGTACATGAGTTGAGTCGAAGCCCATCTCGTTGAGCTGCCTTTCGGACAGGTGCTCGTAGATCAGGTCAAGCGCCTCAGTAGCTCCATCCTCATCACCCAGAATGTAGCGGCGATGAGCGCAGACCATCATTGCAAGGTTGTCCCACTTGCGCGGGTTTTCTGCGTCGGTGTCATGCATGAGCTGTACGGTGACTTTCGGTTGTGCAGTTGCCATATCGTTTTCCTTTCTCAAAAAACGACGAGGGCAATGCGCCCCTGGGGGCGATATGCCCCGTCAGGGAGTTTTTTGCAGATGCCTTACGGCAGCAGCAGGGTCAGGATGAAGACGATCAAGTCAGCCATCTGATTGATTCCTTTTGAACTGACGGAGCACTCCCCTTACGGGAAAGCCCCGCAGGGTTGTGGTCAGTTCGAAGCGCCCTATGCAACAAGGCCCCCCAAAGCGTTTTTTTGCGTCACTCGCCTTGCGACTGAGCAACGTACTGCGCAGATTTCAACTGGGTTACAGCGTAATCCCGAGCGTCTACAGGCCACGTCGAAACGTACTCGAACGCCGGCTCCCAACTATTGGCATCACGAGCACGCCGAACAACTTCCGCAACCTTCTTGATCACCTTTGCAGGTAAATCAGCAGGTGGCGGAACTTGGCTTCCATCACGGACAACTTCACCTTCAATCACATCGTCTGCCGGGGCAGGATCTGCAACCTCTGGTTTAGCGGCCTGTTCGGGGTCTACGGTGGGTTCTGGCTGCTGATTAACCTGGTTAGAGGTCGGCAACGGCTCAGTTTCCACCACATCAGCAGCGCCCATATATCGCTCAACAACTTCAACTGGTACATCGTTGGAAGAGAACCCTTCCCCAGCGTCTGTATTGAGGTACTGAATCACTCCGTCCAGCTTTGAGCCGGTCTGAGGCCAGTATTTCCTTGCAATCTTGATGGCCGACTTCTTGCGCATGGAATCTTCGAAGTCGACCCAAGGGCCTTTCTTCTTGCGTTTCCACAGCTCTGAAGCATCGCGAGCAGCATTGATTTCATCAGCGGTAACCGCCTCAACGTGAACGCGGCCATCAGGCAGAAGAGCTTCGACGTAGCAACCTACAAACTCCCCACGATCAGCCTTCTTGTCGAAAGGGTTGAACGTGTGGGTCGGGCTTTGTCGCTTCCCTCTGTACTCGAATTTGTCTTTCGAGTAGACCAATTCAACGATGCAATCACGGATCGCACCGTCGTTCACAGCGACCTTGACCATGCCCCTCCAGGACACGTCCAAAACCACCTGCCCGTCTCGGGGCACCAAGTACGCGAGCTGTCGGGATTGATTAAGAGTCAATCCGTAAGCCGCAACCTGGCTAAAGGCATTTCTAAGGCTTAGCGGGTTAGTCGTAGCGCACTTGCACAGATAGTCGTTGTTCATCATGGCCTGCGATGCAAACAGCAGCTCATTTTTGAACATCACGTCAGTCTTCGACGACTCCACTAGCTTGATGAACTTTTCTTCTTGCTTCGCAATAATTGCAACTGCGTTTTGGAAGTTATCGCTCATTTCATTTTCCTTTCTAAAAAGAAAACGCACCCGAAGGTGCGTTAATTCTTGACTGACTTCTGCCTGATTAGATGATGTTTAGAAGCAAACGGCTAATTGGGGCAAAAGGGATGTCGTCGTCGAAGCTGTCATAATGCGGATCATGCTGTGGAGCAGGATCGCGTGGTGACTGACTAGGACGTTGTTGTTGCTGTTGCGGACGCTGCTCACGGGGTTGCCCTTGAGAGTTGTCGCGCTCTGGCCTACCACCCAGGAGCTGCATTCTGCCCTGCATGTCGACGATAATTTCGGTGGTGTACCGTTTGATACCGTCTTTTTCCCACTCTCGTGTTTGAAGCTTACCTTCGATGTATACCTGCGATCCTTTCCGCAGATACTCACCAGCGATTTCAGCGACTTTCCCAAACAAAGAAACACGGTGCCATTCGGTCTTTTCGACTTTCTGTCCCGTTTGCTTGTCAGTCCACTGCTCACTTGTTGCAAGGCTGAGATTGGTTACTGCATTACCGTTCGGTAAGTAGCGAGTTTCTGGATCTTGACCACAGGTGCCAACCAAGATCACTTTATTTACGCCGCGAGCCATAGTATTTCTCCATTTAGATAGAACTACGGGGCGGCATTACCCCAATACGGGGGCAATAGCAGCCCCGTTGGGGTTTGGTTTTTCATGGGTTTTTGGTTGTACTTTTGAGACGGCCAACAAGCCGACCATGCGACGAAGCGCATGACTAAATCAGTCCACACATGTGGGCTGACTTAATCTGGGAATTCATGATGGTTGAGATTCAACCATGAGGCGCTGGGCCTGCTAGATGGACTGCAAGGCATGCAATCCGGATTTATAACGCCGAGCTACTCGACGTGATAGGAAGTCTGCAACAAGCAGAATCCAATGGCAAGCGGGTTTTTTGTCGGCGTTTTTTCAGTCGCTTTTTCGTCCTGAAAACGGGCCATCTCCTTTTCTGTACAGAGGAAAATGATCCTTACCAGCCTCAGAGGATCAACCATGCACCACCTTAAATCTCTCCTGCCGCTAGGCCTGGCCATTGGCTTGGCGCTCACAGCGGGTTGTGCCAACAAGCCAGAACCACCTGCCTCAGGCACGCCATTCGAGGTAGCAAGCTACGAGCCCGACATGCGCGAATACCACACCAGTTGGGGGCATACGGGCCGAGGCGGTGCAGCATTGCGAAAACCCACCTATCAACCCGTTCTTGGCAGCCTCGATGTTCTCGAGACCCCGGCCGGGAAGCTTCACCCAGAGCTGCAAGCACGCCTTACAACGAACGATAGCGTTGCAGTCCCCTCATCCATGTTCCAGGCCAACTGTGCTGACTCTGCAAATGTGGCGCAGGCCTTTGCTCTTGGCCAACCCGCGGCAAGCGAGCGCATCGTCACCTTGGCCAAAGCGGCCGGTTCGGTCGATGACTACATTGCCGTCCGGAACAAGCTCTGCAAAGGGGCTCAACGGTTGAGCTACGAGGAGTGGGTCATTCTCGTCGAAGGCACCCCGAAGGATGTCCCTCTTCACCTGAAACCGTCTTTTTCCCCCTCCTATAAGTGATCAGTCATGCCTAAATTCAATCCCACTCTCGCTACAGCCATTGGCGTTTCCATCGTGACCTCTGCCGTTGCTATCGGTGTCTCCGTCCACATGGGTCAGAGCTACACCGACATCGCGGTACAAAATGCCCTTGTGGAGCAGTTGCCAGGCGCGGTCGACAAAACCCTGAAGGATCGTGAAGTTGAGAAGATCAACGCAGCGAAAGCGAAAATCCTCTCGAAGTGGAGCGGCGCAGCTGACACCACCATTGAAGGTCGGCACATCTACGGCAGCAAGGACGCCCAGTTCACCTTGGTCGAGTTCGTTGACCTGGAATGCCCTTATTGCAAGCGCTTCCATGACACGCCAAAGCAGATGGCTGACAAGTCCGAAGGGCGCATTAACTGGGAATGGCAGCATTACCCCCTGGCCTTCCACAACCCCGCAGCGGAAGTGGCAGCTCACGCCTCTGAGTGCGTGGGCGAGGTTGCCGGCAACAAAGCCTTCTGGGCCTTTACTGGCGAATGGTTCGCTCGCACTCAACTCAATGGCCAAGGTGTCGAGGACGTAGAGCGTCTTGCGCAGGAGGTTGGTGCTCCCCTTGATGCCTATCGTCAGTGCATGGAAAGCGGCAAGTACCGGGCCTTGATCGAAGGCCAGGTGAAGAAAGGCACGAACATGGGTGTCACCGGCACGCCAGCAACGGTCGTAGTCGACAACCTGACAGGCAACAAACTGCTGGTGAAGGGTGCCCAAAGCACGCAGGTGCTACTCCAAACCATGCAGCAGCTGGTCAAAATGCGCGACGAGGCTCCCAACCAGGACAAGCTGGATACCCCTGCTGAGGGCGCGGCCAATGAGATCGGTGCTCAATAGGCTGGATGAATGGGCCGACCGGCTAGACGCCGGCGGCACTCGTGCGCTTTGGGGCGCTCGTGACGCCATGACCCAGCAGCTAGAAGGTCGGGTGGGCCTTTTCCGTGCGCTACGCAGGGCCAGTAGCTGGGATGAGGTTTTCGATCTCATCTCAGCCAACGGATACACCCTCATTCCAAACGGAGAGGATTTTATCGCCGCTGACATGAGCACAGGGCTGATGTTCTCTCTCTGGGATTGTGGTCATAGCCGGCTCGTATTTGAGGAGCGGCTTGGTCACTTCCCGGATTCACCTCCTACGAGTCGATGACTCCAACCCCGCTCCGGCGGGGTTTTTCTTGTGCTTGGGATATTCCAGAGCAGTGATGTACTGAGCACACCTCAATAAACGTATCAGGGAGATACGCCATGAACGATCTACCACGCATTGCATCGTTTCGCCAGTTGGACGAACACCTGAAGAAAACTGGTGTTCCACGCGACGAACAGATGATTCGCAACAACATCTACATTGCACCGCTTGACTGGTTTGCAATTGAAGAAGGCTTCAATCTGAGGCCCATCGATCCTGACCATGCCGAAGGCTTCGCCAAGTCTTATGAGCAGGGCCTGTATGTGCCTCCAGTCGTCGCAGAACTGAAGATCATCGACGGCAACCCTCGCCTCGTGATCCGAGAAGGCCACCATCGCCTCACTGGCGCTCGCATCGCAGATGGGCGCGGTGCAAATCTTCCAGGCCTGATGGTCAACGAGTTCAAAGGAAATCAGTCCGACGCTGTTGTGATGATGATCAAGACCAGCGAAGGCAAAGAGCTGCTGCCGCTGGAGCGAGGAGAAGGCTACAAGCGCCTGGCCGGGCAAAACTGGATTCCAGCCCAAATCGCCGATCGCATGAACAGGAGCGTCACTCATGTTGAGCGACTGCTGCTTCTCGCCAACGCCGAGGAGAACGTCAAACAGCTCGTTCGCGACGGCGCAATTAAAGCGTCGCCTGTCATTGATGTTCTGGTGGAGCTGCGAGGAACTGGGCAAGACCCATATCCAAAGCTGCTGGGGATGATCGAAGGAGCAAAGGCCTCCGGTCGTACCCGCGCAACGGGCTCAGACGCCAACAAGGCGCTTGGCAAGTTCAAGGTGACACCCAAGGAAGCCATGAGTGCGTTCAGCGCACTGAGCGGCCTTACAGGAAGCCTGCGCGATCAACTCAAGTCCGGGGGCGATGCGCAGCATGAGTTGCGGCTTGACTCGAAGGCGGCGGAATCGTTGCTGAAGATCCTGGAGAAGTATGAGGCCAGCCAGAACACGGCTGAAGCCTGAGGAGGCAGTAATGCTGCACATTGAGCGCAAGGTAGGGGAGTCGATTCGGCTCGGCAACGACATACAGGTGATCGTCACAAAGGCTGCGAACGGTACGGTCAGGTTGGCGTTTGAAGCGCCGAAAGAGGTGAAGATCTACCGCGAAGAGATCTACCAGCGCATCCAGAACGAAAAAACACCCTGATCACATAGTCGGTCGTTCGACTTCGCTTGGGATCGCCGCCGAAGACGGTAACCTATGGCTATCGAAAAAAGGAGTTTCACCATGAAGAACCGCAGTATAACGATTCGCACCGGGCTTCTCGCCGCAGCTATTGCTCTCCTGGTCGGGTGCTCTTCCTCGCCGAAGGCACCCACCGTACAACTGCCTGACCCGCAGAATGTGCCGAAGGAAAAATGGTCTGATGCGATGCACGTTCTGACTGCCATGAACATTTCTGGTCAGCGTGATGTTCCCCGAGAATTCGTTGTATCCGACCCGACCACGGCGACTCCTAGTACAGGAGGCTCGAGTGTGGCGGACGCTGCTGTTGCCGCAGGCGGCTATGCGTCGCCTCCTCCTGGTGTCAGCAGCAATGCAGCTCTTGGCCTAGGGGTAGGCCTCTTCCTCCTCGGCGGCTCGAGCGATCCAGCTCGCACCTACCAGACTGCCGCTTGGGTACCCAGCACGCTGGCAAAATCGCCCGAAGAAGCGTCTGCCCTGGTCTTGAAGCTAATTGAGGAGGCGCGAGTCAAAGCCTTTCCTCATAACCGCTCAAAACTCAAATCGCTGGTAGGTAAGTATCCGTCAGGTCACGGGAAGGCCTACGATAGTCCCGCAGCTTTCGTGAAAGAAACTCCCGTGCAATTTGCCGACAGAGCCACGCCCCCACCGAGCTTTATTAATGCCGCCGAGGCATATGGGCCAATCTTCATTCTCAATGAGCAGTACACAGTTGATGGAATAAAGAACGACATAACGACCTTGGAAGCCATGACTAAAATTTCCGAAATTCTGCCGGAGTGGTTCTACATGTATCACCCAGGCCAGAAGCTGCGAAAGAACTCTGTACCCGCGCGCATCATCAATAAAGGCCAGGCGATGTATTTCATTGGGAAATAGCAAACGCCGCCATTAATACAAGAAGCCCCGCACTTGGCGGGGCTTCTTTTTATCTCATATCTTCCTCAGCTTTTCTCTTCACCGCGTCAACATCGAAACCCTCTAGCCTCTGCAAGTTCCGGTCTAGCGTGTTGAGCCGCGTCTCACCCTGCGTTATCTGAAGTCTACTTCCACTTCCTGTCACGTCCTCAAGCGATACGGTGTTCGCGGTTGGCAGCCGCCCTGCAAGATTCAGCATACCGATCCACTCAGACAGATCCACACGGGACCAATCCATTTGCGCCATCTGAGCTGGCGTAATTCCTTCGCACGTAGGTGACTTCACGTCACCCCATCCCAAACCCAGTTGCTCACGGGCTGACTCTTGAATGATCCGGGCCACAACCGAGCCGAAGCAGCAATAGGCTTCTCGTTTTTCGACGCAAGAGCCAAGAGCTTCGGATGCGCAATAGCTGCCAACGAAGTGGCATTGCCGCGTTTCTTTTTTTGCACCCAGCTCGAATTCCTTCTGTTCGCATTCCCAGATGATGTTGATCAGCAGATCCACGATCACGTAAACCATGTACACCCAGCCGATGATGTTCACAACCATCGCAGCTTGCGACCCCAGACCGGTAACCGCGCCATCTGCTCCGGTGGCAAATACCGCGTCGGCCGCAGCCGTCGCCCCCATCTCAACCATCGCGTCATAAGCCTGCTGCATGAGCCATTGCTGAAGTTCGCTCATCAGGGTTTCCTGTACCGCGCCCTCAAAGCCCTTCTGGAACGCAGCAGTGGCGCTATCCACAATGGTGCCCCACTGGCCCTTGATAACCGAGGAGCCAACAGACATCGCCGCTTCAGTACCCGCAGCCCAGTACCCCGGAGCAAAGAGATTTCCTGTCCTGCTCAATGCCTCGAGCGAGCTGGTCATCTTCAGTGTATTCATCGTCAGATTCACATAGTCGAAGATGGACACGCTTTCTGGGGCTTCACAGCAGTCGACGTAGCCACCCAGCGCCTTCTTGCACTCCATAGCCTCGCCTTTGAACACCTTGCAGTCATTGGCCTGGTTGATATCGGTACCATCACCACCGCAGTCCAAGTCGTGCTCAGCAAACTGAGCAACCTGAAGCATGGCCACCGCATAGGCAAAATCGCCGCTTTTCGTGTTCGACGAGTCGAAACACTCACTGCCCATACAGCGCGCCCCACCAGGGCATTCGATTTGTGCCCCAGTGTTCACGATGGTTTCGTAGCTGGTGTCATAACCGCAGTCCCAGACCTCCTCGAAGGCATAGCACGAGCCTGTCTCGCCTTTTGCGCCATCAATACAGCCTTGAGAGATAAAACCACAGCTGGGATTCTGCTCGTATTGGGTGCAGGTATTCAGGTTACCGCCATCATTTGAGGGGCACCGCTGCACACCCTGGGCGTCCGTGTAGCAATCCATATTCCCCTTGTAGTAGGAGCACTCGGCGCTTACCTGGGCCTTCTTGCAAAGAGGATCAATGCTCGGGTGCGGGGATGGTGGCATGTCAGAACGGCAGATCTGAACGCCATTGGTTTCGGTACACCCGTTAGCATCAACTGCCGGCATAGAGGTGCACGACATCTGTGCGTTGGTGCAGAACCCATCCTTGATCATGTCGAACATTGGCAGGCGCTCTTCTGGGCCCCAGCCTTTATCAACGAACGCCTTTGCCGGGTCATAGATGATCTTGATGCGGGCGTAACCCTCACCACCACCGGTAACCGAGGTGCGGGTTTTGAACGTGATCACGTCATCATCGCTGCCGAACTTGTCAGTGATCACCTTGTTCGGAGCTACGTTCCAGCTTGTTCCGCGTTCGCAGCTTCCAGCTGTTTCCGGCGGGAAGACACCAGGTGTGTGCGTCCAAAGCATTTCGTCATTGAAAAGGATTTGGAAATAATCGTCGAAAACAGCTCTGTCGACGGTAGCTGAAATAATGGCGTCCTTGGCTATCACGCGGAATCGGGTGTACTCCTCATAGATTTTGCAGTTCCCGCTCCAGTAGTTGTCTCCTACCGTGCCGACCCAGATGTACAAGCAACCTGGTCCGCACGACTGAAAGTTTGGCTGCCCGGAAACGTATTCGATTACACCTACCTTGTAGTCATGCAGGAACTCAACGTTTCCGCCTTGATCCACGACGCGCTCACATGTTTTGTAATTGGCAACATGGGCGTTTTTCGTCACGTTCTCAAAAACTTCGGTAGAGGTGCAGTCCGCGAAGTTCTGCTTAAACCCATCCATGAAGTCAGGGGAACGAACTTGATCAGCCTGATTGAGCATAGGGTCGTTGGAGAGATCTACCGACATGCGGTTGCCGCTGTCGATCAGGGTTCGGTATGCCTCTCCCTCAGAGGACGATTCCGATTGGAGGCGGGTATTTGCTCGCAACCCGAGATCGATCGTCTTCACATCGTCGCCGTAGACGTTCTCGAGCGAGGCAGTGTCTCCAGTTTCAGGGAAAAGATCCTGAAGCGTGACGGAGGCGTCCCCACCATCGAATACCTGAAGTGCCTGCTGGCCTACCGATTGACCGGCCGCAGATCCTGCTGTCACAGCGTCGGCCCAGGCTGTGAAGGTCATGCTGTTGAGATACAGGCCGATCACGGTCACGTTGACCAGCCGTCTCAGCGTTGTTTTGAGTGGTTGTCGCATCGATCGCATGTCCAAAAATGGGGATGCTTCGATGCTAGGGGAAGGGTGAGAAATGATGGCGCGGTTTCAGGCAACAAAATCGCCTGAAAAAGCAAAGCCCCGGCTGGTGGGGTCACCGGCCGGGGCTCGCTGTGTTTTTGATCATGCCTCAGGCACTACTAAGACCTGGCCATCACTCGGGATCAAGCGATGAATCACCGCCCATGATTTAACGAACCGGGTATCCGGATCGGAGGACGAAACAGTTCTGGCGATCTGCTCGGGGACTTTGAACACCCGTCCAGACTCGACCATCAGTTCTTTGAGTTCTTGGCAGAATAGTGCGTTTGCTGCGGTCATGTTCAACTCTCCAGGTGTGGGTGATCCCCAGAGCCCTTCACACGGAAGGGCTCTGGTGGATCACCCACGGAGGGTGACCACGCAGCGGTCTAGCCGAAGCTAGACTTGAATCCGTTCACTGGGCCAACCCCTGAGGGAAGGCTCAGTGGGCCTTGATGTTCGTGCCGTGCTTCTTGTCGAGACGGTCAGCGACCACATAACCGATCACGCCGGTTAGGGCCAAAGCACCGACAACGCCTACGATTGCGTAAACAAGCATCTGCATCGAGTCCATTTCATTCTCCTTTCGGATTGCTCATCGCTGTAATCAAGGATACCACCAAATCGGCGATCATCATTACCACGCCAAGCACCAGACAGAACGATACGACAAGCGGATGCGTTCCTGGTGTAACGATGGAAACAAAAGCGGCTGCCAACAAGCTACAGCCAACGCCCATAAGTGAAGCCTTAATCCAGTCGAATAGTATTTTCTTGTACATCTTTTTTACTCCTCAAAAAGACGAGGAGTCCCAACGGGATTCCCCGTCAGGGTTTAATTATTTCCAACTCCGAGCCGTTCGGCTGAGTTAGAAGAACAACAATAAAGCCATTTGCCTGCGAATAAATCGCATAGGCAAAGTTCGATTTTTCTGCCAACGATGATGCGCTGCGAACAGCGTCAATTGCGTTTACATGAAACATCGGGACGACCTCTTACGAAGCAAAGACTTCCAGTAAAACCGAAAGCTTTTTGCCAAGAGCCTTATTGAATCAAAGCGCGTGACGTGCCTTGATCATTTCTGCGGTGTGAGACTGCTGAGCAGTTTCAACGCCTGCATCGAACGCCTTGAAGCCAAGTTGAATGCCACCAACAACAAGAGCGGTAAGGACGATGAGAGTTTTCATGGTGTTCTCCGTTAGCAAAAGATGCAGACGGAGAACCACCCTGGCGGGAAGTAATCTCCCCGCTGCGGGTTTTTTATGCACGCAGAAAAACCAATATCCAGTTGCCTGGATGTCGATAATTTGAGTGCTATTTTTAAGCCGGTTTGAAAGCGTGGCTCTGCTTTTTGTGACTCATCACATACATGATGAGAACACTGCCTGAACGCATACACGTTTCAGGCCTTGGCGGACATGCTCATGCATGGCGCTAAGTTCTAAGCACAGAGGGCTCTGTGCTGGAGGGGTTCTTGAGAGCTCGACCTGAGGCCCGCTCTATGCCTGCGATGATACCAAACCGATGCCCTTTAACAAGATGGCGAACCAAAAAAAAGGGTGACCCGAAGGCCACCCTTTCACACTCATAGCCCATTAGGTGAGAACACCTTGTGGCCGCATTTATTCCGGAAACGGTCAACAACCATCTCCATTGGCTCCTCCAGCTTTATCGGCTGGAAAAAACCTTCTCCCCGCGAGTGCTTCAGGAGGATGACGCCCCCTGATGACAGCTCCCATAGGTGAACCTTTGTGCCCCCTTTGGTTACCCAAGCCTTACGGCTTATCGAGGCCTGGCCTTGCAAACGAGCAGCTTCGAGGATCGCGTTCATCGACTTCTCCATACATCCATGCAGGGAGAAGCCCCGCGGGGGATTTCTCCCCCTTGGGTTGTGTTTTTTAGAGTCCTGAATATCTGCTTTCGAGCTTCAATTTATCCGGTGATACCGGGAACCAGTAGCAATCCCAGTCCAGAAAAATGAAAGCTTCGGGACGAAACTCAGGATCGATCTCTCGGACGAATCCCAGGATTTTCTTTCCCTGGATTTCGACTCCGTATCCATTTGTCACCGTCACGGTATCGCCAAGGATGAAGTCGCATGGAACAGGCGCGACTTTTGCCATCTTTTCTTCAACAAACCGGTGCATTTTCATCTCCATTTTCATGGAGAACCCCGCCGGGGTTCCCCGGTAGGGTTATTTGCAGATTGCGTTGGCCAGCTCTTCAGCGTGCAGCAGAGCGTACGCTCTTCGCTCCTGGCTCATGTATGGCCAGCAAGAGCCAACTGCGTCCGAATAGCTCCCGAATGCGTCAATCCAGTCCCAGTAAATGTTCGTGCTGTCCACACGTCGCATCTGGTCAGCAGCTGGACGAACAAGGCTGAAAACCTTGTACAGCTCGCCACGCTCAACCGCCTGCTTTACAACCTGAAGCTCGCCTTCCGTCATAGCCTTGCGGCAAACCTTCTCGACGAGAACGCCGGCAGCGCGTTTCAGCAGCCTTTCAACTAGCTTGACCACCTGATCGTTACGAGTAACGAACGTCCTGGCTTCGCCGGCCTGGGCATCCTTATAAGCATTCATCTGATTCTCCATTTCTACGAAACGCAGAAAGGGAGAAAGCCCGTAGGGGCTTTCCCCCCTATCGGGCTTCTATTTACTTAAACAGTTCTTTGGCTGCGATTTTCAATGTGGTAGCGCGAACATCTTCGAAGTCGCACATCATTGCTTCACAACAGACTCGGAAGCTAAACGGATGGGTAATCCCCCCTGAAATCAGTACTCGTCAGAAGTAGAATTTTCTCCTAATCGGATCAAGGAAATTTTGCGTGAAGACATCGCGTTTTTCGGACAGCCAGATCATCGCTATCCTCAAGCAGGCCGAAGCCGGCAGCCCAGTCCCTGAGCTTTGCCGCGAGCATGGCATCAGTTCGGCAACCTTCTACAAGTGGCGCGCCAAGTTCGGTGGCATGGACGCTTCATTGATGGCCCGGCTGCGCGAACTGGAGGATGAGAACCGTCGCCTTAAGAAGATGTACGCCGAAGAGCGCCTGAAGGCCGAGATCATCCAGGAAGCGATGGCAAAAAAGTGGTGAAGCCATCTCGGCGGCGAGAGATGGCGCAGCGTGCAGTTCGCTCTGGTCGAGCTAGCATCAAGCTGGCATGCCAGGTCTTCGGGGTTAGCGTCACCTGCTATCGCTACCAGCCACGGTTGTCCTCGGAAAATGCCGAGATCGCCGACCACCTGATCCGGCTTACGCACAACCAGCGCAACTGGGGTTTCGGCCTGTGCTTCCTGTATTTGCGCAACGTGAAAGGCCACCGCTGGAATCACAAGCGGGTGTACCGGATTTATCGCGAGCTGGAGCTGAACCTGCGAATCAAGCCGCGCAAACGCATCGTGCGTGAGAAGCCCGAGCCTCTGGCTGTGCCGGAGGCGATCAATCACTGTTGGTCGATGGACTTCATGCATGACCAACTGGCAGACGGTCGCAGCTTTCGCCTGTTTAACCTGATCGACGACTTCAACCGCGAAGCCCTGGCCATGGATATAGACCTATCACTGCCGGCAGAGCGGGTGGTGCGTGCGCTGGATCAGGTGATCGAATGGCGTGGTAAACCCCGGTCGATTCGCAGTGACAACGGCCCGGAATACATCAGCAGCAAGCTTGTGCTGTGGGCAGAGAAGCATGGCATCCGCCTAGAGCATATCCAACCCGGCAATCCCCAGCAGAATGCCTACGTCGAACGCTATAACCGCACGGTACGTTACGACTGGCTGGGGCATTACCTGTTCGAGTCCATCGCTGAGGTGCAAGAACACGCCACACGATGGATCTGGACATACAATCATGAGCGACCAAATATGGCCCTGGGAGGCATCACCCCCAAACAGAAGTTGGCCCTCGCGGCCTGACCTCTACTTCTGGTGAGTACTAAAAATGGGAGGATTACCGATGAACTTCGTCCGAAAGTACCCAATCCATTGCTTCGCGCCAATTCTGCTCACTGACCTGAGGATGAATGATCTGCCTCAGAGTGATTTTCAGCAGGTATTCCCGCATCCACTCAACGTAATCATCGGTGATTTCGTCTCGTGTCCGCAGGGCTTCCAACTCAGCGTCTGACATTTCCAGAATGTCGAGAAATCCAAGTTGAAAGACTCGCGCATGGCTTGCCTTTCTCCGTGGTCTCCGCTCAAACGAGCGGCGCTGAATAATTACTTGTTCCCCAAACAGATCCAGCAAGGGCAACGCAGTCGCAGTATTTTCCATTTCAGACCTCCTCAAACCGACAGAGGCCTCCCACTAGGGAAAGCCCCTAGTGGGTTGAATGGTTATTTGTCAGGCGGCTAATGCTTCGCGAACAAGCTCAAAGAGCGAGTTCTTGAGATTCGCAACCTCCCCAACAGCACGGTATTGGCTGAACAATGCTTTCAGGATGTGCTCATTGGCACTTCCGAAACCAAGTCCAATCACTTCGATACCGCTGACCTCACACCGCTGAATAAACTCTTTCGCTGCATGAGTAGTACCTGCGTTCGGTTCCCCATCCGTTATGACGAAAAGAATCTTCTTCTCGCCCTTCGCACGAAGAACTTCAACAGCAGCCGGCCACAGTGCTTGCGCAAGAGGCGTACCGCCCTCCGACATCGCACCAAAGCCACCTTCGCTTACCGCCCTGATCAATCGCTCTTTCGGGCTCTTGATCAGTGCGCAGCGCTCAACGCCATCGTTCGCCTTGTTGGGAAACGACATCGCGCCGGTTGTCACCAGCGGAAGTCCCTCCAGCGCGCTTAGAACCGCATAGACTGCGGCTTCGGCCTGATCCATCGCAGATTTCATACTCCCCGACTTGTCGAGAAGAATCTGGATCGATGCAGACTGACGCTCTGCTCGAGACTTACTTCTAAACACCCTCGTTTCGCCGCCCTTCATCATGGCGATACGGCCAGTGTCGATCCGCTTGCCCTGCCGCTTCAGCCGAACACGGCAATCAACCTGCGCCTGTAACAGCCCATTAAGGCACTGTCGCAGACCGGCCGATTGCTCGATGCCCAATTGCACACGGCGGACGCTCGCTTGATCGGATCGGTTCCTCCCCCTCCCATCCAGAGAGAATGGTCGGAGCGGATTACCGTCGCGCACTGCCTTACGGCCTAGCAACTCACCCGCCTTGTCGCCAACTTCCGAGATCAACCCTTTCAGGTCGGCTTCGGTTGCATCCTTGGCCTGCTCGCGCAGGTTGCTGGCTTCTGGGGAAGGTTTGCCGCTGCCATTGCTGGACTGCGAGGTTTCTTGGCCATCGTCGCCGGCATTGCTGCCGCTACTTGGTTGGGATTGGTCTTGCGGCTCGGAGCCGGACTGGCCTCCATCAGATGTTTCCTGCTTGGATTCGGGTTGCCCCTCCTCTTTGCCTTCATCACCTGCACCCGCACCACCGTCTTGCTTCTGCTCCTGCTGCTGATCGCCTCCACCCGACTCTTGCGAGTCCTGAGGAGCACCCTCCGAGCCTTGCTCGGGCTGCGGTTGCTCATCTTCCTGCTCATCCTCTTGCGAAGGCAGCAGGTCGATAATCGCGTCCACCAGAGCGAGAACATCTGTTGTGCTCTCGCACGTCAGGGTGTTCTTCACCAGGGTCAGGATCTGATCCGTAAGGTCAGCCCCAAGAAGGGTCTCCATACGGGCCAGGTAGGCTTTTGCTGGAACCTCAAGCTGCGGTTCCTGGAGTAGCCAGTAACCGCCGTAGAGAATTCCGTTGTGAATCACATGAAGCGCCGGGCAGTCATCCACCTGCTCAGGCCGGAACGGCTCAAGCAGAACCTTGCGGTTCAGGTAGCGGATGTCCGACTCAGTACCTGGGTACTGATCCATGCTCAATCGTTCAATGCGGATGTCCTCAAGAATGTTCAGCAGATTCTTGCGGAAGGGTGTCGGGCTTGAGTCGCGAAAGCAGCCCATGTCTGTGTTGCGGACATGGGAGCATTCATGTGCGATGTACCCGAAGGACAGCGGCAGATCGTCCTCGGTGAAGGGGACAAATACGTTTTTTCCATCTGTCTTAGCCTGGATACCCTCAACATGCACTTTGACGCCAGTTAGCTCGGCAAGGTGCTGTGCATAGATCGGAAGAGTGCCGACCAGGGATTGATTGCTCATCGTTTATCTCCTTTCTCGCCACCGCGAAAAGGAGTAACCCCGCGAGGAGGGTTACTCCCACGCGGGGTTTGTTTGTGATGTCAGAACCAGAAGGTGCCGAAGGGCATATCGGGTTCGGACGGATTGATTACGAGGGGTTCTTCAGACTGCTCCACTGGAACGGATTCAGCTGGTTCAACAACCTCGGGTTTTGCTGGTACTTCGTTGATGCTGTCGTGACAACTCGGATTAGCTACGCTTGCGCTCAGCTCTTCCTCGACCATCGTTACGGCATCCGCGGGTACTTCAGCATCAGGTACAGCAACAGCAGTGACAGTCTCGGCCGTAGCCTCGATCTCAACTGCTGTAGGAGCCTCTGTTTCAACACTGGCCGGGGCCTCGGTTTCAACTGAAGGCAATGCTGGAACGAAGGCCATCGATGCATCTTCATGACCGTTAGCTATGTTCAGGTTTTTGATCAGCCGCTTGATCGAGTCCTCATCAGAGAGGGCCGACACAAGGGCTACAACACTGTTGTACTGAGAGCCATTAACCACCCCGGACTTGGGGAGAGCCGCAAGGACTTCCTCAATGTGTTCGGTTAGGGCTTTGACCTCACTGGACAGGAACATCAGGCCGCGAAGCTTGGCGTTGATCTTCCGAACAGTGTTCAGCGTCGTTTGTGTGACATGGCCACGAGTGGCCAAGCCTGTTTCAAGCAAGCGCTCGGCTGTATCTGCCGTCTCAGCGTACAGCTGATCTGACAAACCACGAACCTGCGTACCCAGCGTGTTAGAGAGGTGCTTGTCGCCATCAGGGGAAACACGGCATGCCGCGTACCCAAAATGCATCCCTGCATCTACCTGCGCCTTCGGTGTCACCGAGGTGCGGATAGCATCACGCCATTCTTGCTTCTCCCAGCCCTTGTCGATCCACTCAGTGATCCAGCGTTCGTAGTTAGGGAGAAAGTTGTTTTTCAAGTCGTAGAATTGCGATTTGAGCGCCTCCAGTCGGTCAACAACCTCTTGGATCTTGTCTTGGGAAACTGCATAGCCACCCAGGAACCGCACACCACACTCTTCCACCACCTTTGTAGCCTGCCGCTTGATCTTCTCAAACGGTTTCAGCTTCTCCGGGTCGATTACACGCATCGAGCCGAGTGAAGCCAAAATAGCAGGAGGAATCTTCCCCTCCAGCATTTCAGGTTTAAGCTTTTTCCGAGCAGTCCACAGATGGATGCCGGAAAGATCGACCAGCAGTAGTTGGTCTAGGATTTTGATCTCATTCTGTTGAATGGACATTTCACGATTCTCCTTTCTCACATGCATGAAAAAGGGGGAATCGCGCCCGGTGGGGGAGATTCCCCCTTAGGGTTTTTACACAGCAACTTTCCAATCGCCACCAAAGACACTCTGGGCGATCTTACGAATTGCTGTCTTCTGAACTAAATCGCAGCGATTGAGCAGCGATTCATCCAGCGAAAGTTGAAGCGGATTAGCCGCGCCCTGGTGAGTGTATCCACAAGAGATACGCCCCCAGCGAAGCAATGTCCGAGTGGACATCGTGACGCTTAGGTAATTACCACCTAACCCTTGATGTTGATTACGAATGGAGTTCGCAACCTTCACCATGTTTTTCGCCATCTCTTCCGGAAGCATTGGCAAAGCAGATATCAAAGTTGCTACTTCGTTATCAGCCTCAAGGTACGGAACCTCAAACACTCGGAAGCGATCCAGCGATGCCAGGTTCTGCTGCATGGTGCCAGCATGTACTCCCGATGCATCACCCTGTCCCGCCGTATTGCCGCAAGCGACAAACCGGAAGTTGGCATGAGGCTTCACAACCTCACCATTGTTTTCCGCAATCACCAAGGGTCTCCCCTCCATGACAGCGTGCAGACCTACAGTTACTGCCGGATCAAGCGTGTCGTACTCATCGAGCACGAACACAAACCCATTACGCATTGCTTGGGTCAGCGGCCCATCCACAAACTTCGTGTTCAGGTCGCCGCTCACCGGATCAGTGACAGGCAGGTTGTAACCAGTAAGCTCCGGCATTTCCATCCGACTATGTGCCGAAACGGTGATGCAGGGCCAATTAAGATGGGCAGTGACTTGCTCTACGAGCGAAGACTTACCCGATCCAGTTGGGCCGAGGAGCATGCAGCTATCCCCAAACGGAGCGTAGAGCCAACTCATGAACGGCTTGACCAGCATCTCGCGGAAAAAATACTTCTTCTTCGGCGCGACGTGATGCATCCACTGGTGTCCTTCTGCAAAACCTGGCGCTTGCGCGTTGGTATTGAAGCCGAACTCTTTCATCTCAACTTTTGCATTGAATTGCATTTTATATTCTCCGTTCTCGAAAGCAGTTGCCCAAGAAAAGGAGAATCCCCATAGGGGAAGACTCCCCCAGTGGGCGGTTTATTTTGTGCAGGTTTACGCAGCAACTACCAGATCAATCACAGACAGGCTGTCTTCACTGGTTTTTTTGGTGAAGCTTACGACTGGTGTGAGCCCGTGATAAACCAGCTCGGCACACAGCGAATGCATCATCCATGGCGGGCAACTGACCAGAACGGTAGTTGTGCCAGATTTTTTTGCTTCAGCAAGGGCAATTTCGGCAAGACGCTCAACGCGCTTTGCAACACTTTCCTTGGTCGGCAACACCGGGAAGAAAAGGAGATTACGAATCTCCTGAAATTCCTTCCAACTCGTAAGATTACGAACCCCGAAGGCTTCGAGTTCACGGGTAGTTTTAAACTTGGTCAGATTAACGACTTCGTTGGTATTGCTCATATTCTCAACTCCAGTTTTCAGAGCGGAGAAATCCCATACGGGTTTCCCCGCATGGGTAGGTTTTTAAGCTGATTAGAGTCGCAGCTAACGACCCGTGCCAGGCACGGACAAACATCTACGCTCATGCGTGGATGGTTGATTCTGGGGGGTAGCATAGGTCAGACGGACTTATGCTTACTTGAACAGCCCCGATCGGGACTGTGAGGGTTCTTGAGCTGCAATAGCGCGCAGCTTACGCACCTTTCGGTAGGGCCATGATGCCTATTTACAGGGATGCCTGCAACCCTCTGGGATCACGCAAATTTGCGGTCAAGCAGGCCCGGAGGAGAAAGAAAAGCCGCCCTTAGTCAGCCTTGGGCGGCTCGCTTATCGTGCTTCTGGGCCGGCTCACATCAGGTGAGGAATTCCATGGCATTCAGGCTTGCTTTCCGTGCCGGTCGGGCCTCGACACAAGCGTCAAAAATCAAAATCAAACGGCCATAAAAAGTAAAAACCGCCAGGCCCCTTCCGGAACTCGCCACCTGCGGATTTACCAAGGTCTGTCAGGTAATGCATGGTATCTCGAAGCTCGAGGTATCCCCCCGCAACAAGCCGATCCATCAGGTCTTTCGTCTTGATGCCCATTTTTGCAGCCAACTTTGCAGAGGTGAGCTTGGCCATAGCGCCTGAACCACCATCAGCCTCATCGGTCGATGCCGATGCTGCCTGAGCAGCAGCGCCACCGCCTTCGACCTTGACGACCATTTCCATTGCAATACGCACCTCATCGCTTACACGGACAATACGCTGAGCCTCGTCGTAGGCATCGCGGTAGCACTCCGAGTCAGCCTCCCGGGTCAGCAGGATGCCCATCTCGTTGTTATTGACCTGGCTGAACTCGTAGAGGTTGAGGCTCGTGATGATGGCCACTTCTTCGTTGAGGTAGCACTTGGCATGCAAATTCTTGCAGAAGCTCGTGCGAACGAAGGTCAGGGCCTTGAGCCAGTTAATTTCCTGAGGGTTGAGCTCGCTCTTGCCGTAGACGATCCGCACGTCAATCTTCATGCGGTTTTTGTCTTCCAGCAGCTCGCGGATGCGATCATTGATTTTGAGGAACGGGCTGATCAGGATCAGCCGCTCTTTGGCGTTCTTGATCAGCTCCTCCAGGTAGTAATTGGTAGCGCTGGTGTTAAGAAACTTGGGCATATAATTTCCTTGACTTCGTGAATTGCTCGGGCCTAATGCACCCGCGATTGCATGCACCATAAGTGCTCAAACATGGCCACGGGCTCCATCCCAGAAGGATTTTAGATGGAAGAAAAACGCTGGGAGCAGGATCAGCACTAAGCTCGCTACTACAGATAGGGTCACCACCGTCACCGCGCCGTTGAGTGCATGCCACATGCCGATCTCGAGATAGCGCGTCCCCAGATCCGCTGCCTTGATGATGAACGCCATTGCTACGCCTTCTCCTTGGAATGGGATCATCTGGAGCAAGAAAATTAATCCGCCGAAAGCGACCGCGATGATCGCGAATCCCTTGAGACCCAGGGCGGTATCGGCTGTGCTTGGGATGGCGTGCATCGAGATAACCAGGACGAGTAACGCCAGAGCAAACCCCTGCAATGAGCCAGTACCCAAGTCGACGATCGCGGTAACAGAACCGGTGGCCACAGCGCCGATCCAGACAACCAACGGCACCAATCCCTGGTCGGGAAGGCTCTGATCGTATGATGTGCCAAGGGAGATAACGGCGATTGCGCCCCCGGCCAACAAGGGCGCTATGCCCTGAACAAGGAGACCAATCGAGTTGCGCAGAGAAAACGGGCTGTAGGAAAACTCGACGTAGCCCAGCTGCCCAGTGATTGCATCCGGTGCGAATAGAGCAAGCTTCCTGATTCGCAGGCCGAAGAGCAGGCATGCAATCGCGTGCGCCATTTCATGTACAGGCCCGCCGATGATTCCAGTGTTCCGATAGACGATCCACGTCTTTACCGAAAACTGTGACACCAGCTTACCCCAGACAAAAATCGCGCCGGCCGGCACCAGTAAAAGCGCGAGATAGAGGTAGATCATGCGCGCTGCCCCGCTGCTGCTTCCATCTCCCGCTTGGCCTCAGCGTGACTTTTTTGGATCACGACCTGG
>NZ_JBXAHO010000011.1:0-197373 GCF_058795195.1 Pseudomonas sp. GW823-FHT06B06
GCCCTGCTGAAGGGGCAGAGTGAATACCAACCGAAAACCAGTTGAGGGCTTCCCCTCAACCATAGAATCTCCCACAGTGGATGTGTGAACGACACAATTCCCTTGTGGGAGCGAGCCTGCTCGCGAATGGGGCAATACGGTTTAAAGGGTTAAACCGGTTTGGCGCCCATCAACCCGGCAATCGCCACAAAGCAGACAAAACTGAACAACGCCAGGGCAAAGGTAAATCTGCCCACCCCACCCGGCGTCTTGCGCACCTTGTTCAGCCTTACCAACAACCAGAACCACGCCAGCGCCGCCACGGTGTAAAGCACATTGGAAGCCAGCAACCAGGTCTGCCCCAACGGCCAGCCCACCAGGTGCACCATCCACCAACCGGTAAACGGCATGCTCAGCAATGCCAGCCCCATCAACAGCCAGACGAACACCCGTGGCCGTTGCAGCGTACGGCTGCCCGCTGTCGCGTCGCCGTTACGCCGGGTTCGCCAGACCCAAATCCCCATGCCCAGCGCACATACCAGCAACACCACCGTCGCCACCGTGTGCGCCGCTTTCAGGGCCGTCAACGTTTCCATGGTTCGATTTCCTTAAGGGCCTGCCCATCAGCGTAGCCGCTCAGCCAAGAAACAACTGATAGGCCGGGTTGTCGGTTTCGTCCCAGAACGGGTAGCCAATTTCTTCCAGTGCTGCCGGCACCAGGTGACGCTCCTCATGGGGCACCTGCAGGCCCGCGACCACACGACCATCGGCCGCACCGTGGTTACGATAGTGGAACATGGAAATGTTCCAGCGCCCGCCGAGCTTGTTGAGGAAGTTGAACAGCGCGCCCGGACGCTCTGGGAATTCGAAGCGCAGGATCACTTCATCGACCACATGTGCCGCGCGACCGCCGACCATGTGGCGGATGTGCAACTTGGCCAGTTCGTTGTCGGTCAGGTCGACGACCGGAAAGCCCTGCTCGCCCAGGCTGGCGATCAGCGCGCGACGCGGGTCGGTTTCCGGATGAGTCTGCACCCCGACAAAGATGTGCGCTTCGCTGCCAGTGTTGTAGCGGTAGTTGAATTCGGTGATCTGGCGCTTGCCGATGGCTTCGCAGAACGCCTTGAAACTCCCCGGCTGTTCAGGGATGGTCACGGCGATGATGGCTTCACGGCCTTCGCCCAGTTCAGCGCGCTCGGCGACATGGCGCAGGCGGTCAAAATTGACGTTGGCCCCGGAGTCAATGGCCACGAAGGTCTGTCCGGTGACGCCGCGGGACTCGACGTACTTCTTGATCCCGGCCACGCCCAAGGCGCCGGCAGGTTCGGTGATCGAACGGGTATCGTCGTAGATGTCCTTGATCGCCGCACAGATTTCGTCGGTACTGACGGTGATGACTTCGTCGACGTAGTCTTTGCAGATATCAAAAGTGTGCTGGCCGATCTGGGCCACCGCGACGCCATCGGCGAAGATGCCCACGGTCGGCAATACCACACGCTCACCCGCCGCCATGGCGGCTTGCAGGCAATTGGAGTCGTCCGGCTCGACACCGATGACCTTGATGTCCGGCCGCAGATACTTCACGTACGCCGCGATACCGGCGATCAGGCCGCCGCCACCGACTGGAACGAAGATCGCATCCAGGGGCGCCGGGTGTTGGCGCAAGATTTCCATCGCCACTGTGCCCTGCCCGGCAATGGTGTGGGGATCGTCGTAGGGGTGAATGTAGACGTAGCCTTTTTCGTCGACCAGTTTCAACGAGTAGGCCAGGGCCTCCGGAAACGAATCGCCGTGCAGCACCACTTTGCCACCGCGCGAACGCACGCCTTCGACCTTGATCTCGGGCGTGGTCTTGGGCATGACGATGGTGGCTTTCACGCCCAGGACCTTGGCCGCCAGGGCCAGGCCTTGCGCGTGATTGCCCGCCGAAGCGGTAACCACGCCGCGAGCGCGCTCTTCATCGCTCAGCTGCGTCAGCTTGTTGTAGGCGCCGCGAATCTTGAACGAGAACACGGGCTGCAAGTCTTCACGCTTGAGCAAAATCTCGTTGCCCAGCCGCTCGGAGAGCTGGCGAGCAGTCTGCAATGGGGTTTCTACGGCAACGTCATAAACGCGCGAGGTGAGGATCTTTTTGACGTACTGTTCAAGCATCGGAAAGCATCACTGAGCGGGTTGGGCAGGATCAAGGAGTCTAACCCGGCTTTTAGCCGCACGACCACCTGTTGTAGGAGCGAGCATGCTCGCGAGAAACCCAAAGGCGCTGCGGGGCGCCTGGTTTCATGCGTTATCGTTCACGACCATCGCGAGCATGCTCGCTCCTACAGGGAACAGTCACGGACCGCCAATCGGACAATGACCTTCCCTGCCCCGAGGCCTATAATGCCAGCCTTTCGTTCTCTCTTCGGCACTTCGGAGCCCGCATGACCCAGGATCAACTCAAACAGGCAGTAGCCCAGGCCGCCGTCGACTTCATCCTCCCGAAACTCGACGACAAGAGCATCGTCGGGGTCGGCACCGGCTCCACCGCCAACTGCTTCATCGATGCCCTGGCCAAGCACAAGGGCGCGTTCGATGGCGCGGTCGCCAGCTCCGAAGCCACCGCCGCACGCCTCAAGGGCCACGGGATCCCGGTCTATGAGCTCAATACGGTCAGCGACCTGGAGTTCTACGTCGACGGCGCCGACGAGAGCGACGAGCACCTGAACCTGATCAAGGGCGGCGGCGCAGCCCTGACCCGTGAGAAAATCGTCGCGGCCGTGGCCAAGACCTTCATCTGCATCGCCGACGCCAGCAAACTGGTGCCCGTCCTCGGCGCCTTCCCGCTGCCCGTGGAAGTGATCCCGATGGCCCGCAGCCACGTGGCCCGCCAGCTGGTGAAACTCGGCGGTGATCCGGTCTACCGTGAAGGTGTAGTCACCGACAACGGCAACATCATCCTCGATGTGTTCAATCTGGAGATCACCAATCCGGTGGAACTGGAGTCGCAGATCAATGCGATCGTCGGCGTGGTCACCAACGGCTTGTTCGCGGCGCGCCCGGCGGATCTGTTGTTGCTGGGCACGAGCGAAGGTGTGAAGACCCTGCGCGCCGAGTAAAACATACGCCCCCTTGTGGGAGCGGGCTTGCTCGCGAATGCGGTGTGCCAGTCAACAGAGATATCACTGACACACCGCATTCGCGAGCAAGCCCGCTCCCACAGTTGATTTGCGGTGTTTGTTAGTTCTGCGGTGGTTTCTTGAAGACGTAGAACAGATTCGGTTCACTCACCAGGTACATCGTACCGTCGTCGTCCATGGCGATACCTTCCGCTTGCGGTACGGTCTTTTGCAGACCTTGCCGCCCCTTGTTCAATGACATGGTGCTCAGCGGTCGACCATCCACATCCAGCTCCAGAATCAGCCGCGACTCGTCGGACAGCGCCAGCAAGTGCCCGCTGCGCTCGTCGTATTGCAGGCTCGACAAATCCCGCACAAACATCCCGGCGTCACGCTTGGGATTGTTGACCACATGTACCGCGTAGGACTTTTCCGGATTGAAATGCGGAAAGCCGTGCACTTCGTAGATCAGCATCGGGTCGCGCTCCTTGGCGACAAACAAGCGCTTGCCTACCGAATCGTAAGCCAAGCCTTCGAACCCCTTGTTGCCGCTCATGTGCACACCGAGGGTCATCTGTTCCGCGTCCGCCGCGTCGAGAAAGGTGGTGTCATGCTCCAGATGGATCTTGATCAGGCGCTGCTGGCGCTCGTCCGTGATCACGTAGGTGTCGGCGCTGATGAACTCGACAGCTTCAGGATCACCAAAACCGACCAACGCGATGCGCCGCAAGATCCTGCCGTCGAGCGACAGCTCGATCAATTCGGAGTTTTGATTGGTGACCGTGAACAGGCTTTTGCGCACCGGGTCGTAGGTCAAGGCTGAAACATCATCGTCCAGCCCTTCAATGACCTGCCCCTCCAGCACCACCCGATACTGATCCAGGCCGATGGACTGGGTGCTCATCGGCTGCCAGAGCGTACGCAGGTTGAACCAGGTGCGCTCGAACAGGCGTAAATGCTGCCCGAACGCGATCAATACGCTCAGGGCAATCACCGACAGGAGCAACAGCAGAGGTTTGGGGCGGGCTAATCGGCGCATTCAGGCGGGCTCGGCTTCAGGACAGGCGGATGAAATATCACGCCTGCCTGAACTGAAGCTTAATGGCCATTGGCCTGATCCTACAACCAGAGGCGAAAAAGCCTACACGAAAAGTTGATTATTTCTGCTTTTCGAAACGGTAAAACAGATTTGGCTCACTCACGATGTACATCGTGCCGGCCTCATCCATGGTCACGCCTTCAGCCCGTGGGATGGTTTTTTTCAAGCCGTTGAAGCCACCCAGCAAGGTCATGAAGCTGACCTGTTCGCCTTTCTCGTCCAGCTCCAGCAACAGGTGGGAGTCAGCGGACAACACCAGGGTGTGGCCCGTGCGCGGATCGATGGCAAGGGCAGACAGGTTGCGGATGTCCAGCTCGTCACTGGCCAGCTTTTGCTTGTCGCCGCTGAGCGTCGTGCCGTCGCCTTTCCAGGTGAACAGCGCGGGCGGACGCTCTTCGCCGAGCAGCATTTGCTGATTGCGCGCATCCCATACGACCGCCTCAAACGCCTTGTTCTGGTCTTTCGAAGGGCCAAGGTCGAACTTCGGGAAATCAGCGAAGTTCAGCTCGCGAGTGCCGGCATCGACCTTGACGAGGGAGATCTGGTGGTCACGCTCATCGACAATGGCCAGCATTCCATTGCCCAGCGCTGTTACCCCTTCAGGATTGCTCCAGCCTACCAAGGGCATTTTGCGCAGCACATCGCCTTGCAGCGACAACTCGACCAGGAACGGGTTCTTACCCATTACCGAAAACAGGGTTTTGGTCTGGGCATCGTAGGTGACGTCCGATGCCTCGTCCTTTTCCATGCCCGGAAGTGGCTTGGCGTCGATCACCGCATGATAGTCCGGCAGCCAGACGCTGCCCTGACGTTCGGCCGGGCTTTCAAAACGCTCCAGCACCCAGAGCACGCCGCGGTCATCCCAATGCATGGCAAACGCCAAACCGTAGGCAGCGGCGACCAGCAGCAACAGCCAGGAATACCAACGCAGGGCAAAGCGCGAGCGACGGGCAGGTTTGAGCGACGAGATTGGTTGAGTGGCCATCAGGGCATGCGTTCCAGAAATTCAGGCTAGGGGTAATAGCACAATTGGGCCCGGCTCAGATGCCGAAAGCCGTGGAAATTATCCAGACATCATGTGAAAAAAACGGGAAATGGCGGGATAGGAGCAGTCGCACACCCTAATGTAGGAGCGAGCATGCTCGCGATGGTCGCCAACGATAACGCTGGATACCAGGCATCCCGCGTCGATCTCAGGTACATCGCGAGCATGCTCGCTCCTACAAAGGGTTTGCGTTGCTTAGCGAACGCTGCTGGTGAAGCTGCTTGCGCCCGGCAGTTCCAGGACGATCTCGTCGCCGACATTCAGCGGACCCACGCCCACCGGTGTGCCAGTGAGGATCACGTCACCGGCCTGTAGCGAAAAGCAACCGGCCATGTGCTGGATCATCGGCACGATCGGGTTGAGCATCGCACTGCTGTTGCCATCCTGGCGCACTTCGCCGTTGATGGTCAGGCGGATGCCGATGTCGGTCAGGTCGGCGAAGGTGCTGCCGGAAACGAACGGGGCAATCACTGCTGCGCCGTCGAAGGACTTGGCGATTTCCCAGGGCAGGCCCTTGGATTTCAGCTCGGCCTGCTTGTCGCGCAGGGTCAGGTCCAGGGCCGGGGCGAAGCCGGAGATGGCGTCCAGCACTTCTTCAACGCTGGGCTTGGTCGACAACGGCTTGCCAATCAGTACGGCGATTTCCGCTTCGTAATGCACCGAGCCACGCTCGGTCGGAATGCTGAAACCGCCTTCCAGCGGCACCACACAACTGCCCGGCTTGATGAACAGCAGCGGCTCGGTCGGCACCGGGTTGTCCAGTTCCTTGGCGTGTTCGGCGTAGTTACGGCCGATGCACACCACTTTCCCCAGCGGGAAGTGAATACGCGTACCGTCGACATACTGGTGCTGATAGCTCATGGACCGACTCCTGGTTCGTAGCTCTTAAAGTCAAACAGCGAAAATCTTGCCCGGGTTCATGATCCCGTTCGGGTCGAACACCGCCTTGACCGCTTTCATGTACTCGATCTCAACCGGGGAGCGGCTGTAGGTCAGGTAATCACGCTTGGTCATGCCCACGCCGTGTTCGGCGGAAATCGAGCCGTTGTACTTCTCGACGGTTTCGAACACCCACTTGTTGACGGTTGCGCACTTGGCGAAGAACTCGTCCTTGCTCAAGTTATCCGGCTTGAGAATATTCAAGTGCAGGTTGCCGTCGCCGATGTGACCAAACCAGACGATTTCGAAGTCTGGGTAGTGTTCGCCGACGATCGCGTCGATTTCCTTGAGGAATGCCGGCACTTTCGACACGGTCACCGAAATGTCGTTCTTGTACGGCGTCCAGTGGGAAATGGTTTCGGAAATGTATTCGCGCAGTTTCCACAGGTTCTGCAACTGGGTTTCGCTCTGGCTCATCACACCGTCCAGGACCCAGCCCTGCTCGACACAGTGCTCGAACGTTTCCAGGGCGTGGTTGGCCACTTCTTCGGTGGTCGCTTCGAATTCCAGCAGCGCGTAGAACGGGCAATCGGTTTCGAACGGAGCCGGCACATCACCACGGCCCATGACCTTGGCCAGGGCCTTGTCGGAGAAGAATTCGAAAGCGGTCAGGTCGAGCTTGCCTTGGAAGGCATGCAGCACCGGCATGATCGAGTCGAAATCGGCGGTGCCGAGGACCATGGCAGTAAGATTTTTCGGCGCGCGATCCAGGCGCATGGTCGCTTCCACCACGAAGCCCAGGGTGCCTTCGGCGCCGATGAAGAGCTGGCGCATGTCGTAGCCGGTGGCGTTCTTGATCAGGTCTCGGTTCAGCTCCAGCACGTCGCCCTTGCCGGTGACGACTTTCATGCCGGCCACCCAGTTACGGGTCATGCCGTAGCGAATCACCTTGATCCCGCCGGCATTGGTGCCGATATTGCCGCCAATCTGGCTCGAACCTGCCGAAGCGAAGTCCACCGGGTAGTACAGGCCCTTTTCTTCGGCCACGTTCTGCAGATGTTCGGTGACCACGCCCGGCTGGCAAACGGCAGTGCGGTCGGTGAGGTTCACGTCGAGGATCTGGTTCATGTAGTCGAAGGACACGACCACTTCGCCATTGGCTGCCACTGCGGCGGCGGAAAGGCCGGTGCGGCCACCGGAAGGCACCAGCGCCACCTTGTGTTTGTTGGCCCACAGGACGATGGCCTGGACCTGTTCGGTGGTCTTGGGGAACACGATGGCGGTCGGAGCCGGAGCGAAATGCTTGGTCCAATCCTTACCGTAAGCATTCAGGGAGTCGGCATCGGTCAGCACCTTGCCAGGCTCAACCAGGGTCTTCAGCTCATCAATCAGGGCAGGATTGGTCATCGACAGAACTCTCGAACAATTCATGGTCATCCTGAGAACGCTTCACGTCGCAGGAATGAGTGTTTAGCGGGGTGCATATGCTAGCATACCGACCCCGCAGCATAGTGCCCAACGGCTGTTCTGCGGTGACGGCTTTCTTGCCGTGCGGGTCAGCTCCGGGCTGCTCCCTTCCCTGCCATTTTTCTCCGGGATACAGGTTTACGCAGATGAGCAAGACTTCTCTCGATAAGAGCAAGATCAAGTTCCTTCTTCTCGAAGGCGTCCACCAATCGGCTGTCGACGTCCTCAAGGCGGCGGGCTACACCAGCATCGAGTACCTCACAGGTTCTCTGCCGGAAGCCCAGCTCAAGGAAAAGATCGCTGATGCTCACTTCATCGGCATTCGCTCGCGCACTCAACTGACCGAAGAGATCTTCGATCACGCGAAGAAGCTCGTAGCTGTTGGGTGTTTCTGCATCGGCACCAACCAGGTCGACCTGAGCGCTGCCCGCGAACGCGGTATCGCGGTGTTCAACGCGCCGTACTCCAACACCCGCTCCGTTGCCGAGCTGGTGCTGGCCGAAGCGATCCTGTTGCTGCGCGGTATCCCTGAGAAGAACGCTTCCTGCCACCGTGGTGGCTGGATCAAGAGTGCGGCCAACTCCTTCGAGATCCGCGGCAAGAAGCTGGGCATCGTCGGTTACGGCTCGATCGGTACTCAGCTGTCGGTCCTGGCCGAAGGCCTGGGCATGCAGGTGTACTTCTATGACACCGTGACCAAGCTGCCACTGGGTAACGCCACCCAGGTCGGCAACCTGCACGAACTGCTGGGCATGTCCGACATCGTGACCCTGCACGTACCGGAAACCGCTGCCACCCAGTGGATGATCGGCGAGAAGGAAATCCGCGCCATCAAGAAGGGCGGCATCCTGATCAACGCCGCGCGCGGCACCGTGGTCGAGCTGGACGCCCTGGCGGACGCGATCAAGGACAAGCACCTGATCGGCGCGGCCATCGACGTGTTCCCGGTGGAGCCACGCTCCAACGACGAAGAGTTCGAAAGCCCGCTGCGTGGCCTGGACAACGTGATCCTGACGCCGCACATCGGTGGTTCCACCGCCGAAGCGCAGGCCAACATCGGCCTGGAAGTGGCAGAAAAACTGGTCAAGTACAGCGACAACGGTACTTCGGTATCGTCCGTGAACTTCCCGGAAGTAGCCCTGCCGGCTCACCCTGGCAAGCATCGCCTGCTGCACATCCACGAGAACATCCCGGGCGTGATGAGCGAGATCAACAAGGTCTTCGCCGAAAACGGCATCAACATTTCCGGTCAGTTCCTGCAGACCAACGAGAAAGTCGGCTACGTGGTGATCGACGTAGATGCCGAGTACTCGGACCTGGCGCAACAGAAACTGCAACACGTCAACGGCACCATTCGTAGCCGCGTTCTGTTCTAAGAGCAGCGTGCGGCATTAAAAAGGGAGCCCCTGCGAAGGGGCTCCCTTTTTTTATTTGACGTTTACAGTGATCTTCTCGGAGACGATCGGTGGGTCGAACGGCATGTGACCGCTGTCGCCCAACTCCAGCTGCAAGGTATGCTTGCCCGGCGGCAGCGTTACTTCAGCCTGGGTCTGCGCCTTGCCGAAGTGCAGGTGGTTGGCATCGTTCGGGATCGGCTGGCCAGCCGCCGGCAGTTTGTCCACGTCAATCAGCAGGTGATGGTGGCCCGTGTTTTTGGTGGCATCGCCAGCTGGCGCCAACGCGATGTTCTCGACAGCGAACTTCACCACGAACGTCTGCGGGACCGTGGCATCATCTTTGGGAGAAACAATGGACACTTCAGCACCTTTCGGGGCTGGCGTTGCTGCACTGGCCAACACTGAAACACCCATCAGCAGACCAGCCAGTGCAGCACGTGACATAAAGGTTTTCATTCTCTTCTCCAGTTTTTACGTAAAATTCGCGTGACCATCACAACTTCATGGTCAATCGTTGTCGAAAGGCACTCGACAACCATAGCAAAGCGAGCCTGATCCAGAGCGTCGCGATAATGATTTCAAAGGAGTGACCATGCGTTTTCTGCCTGGCCTGATCTGCCTGCTACCCCTTTTGAGCCCGTTGGCTCATGCCGAACTGATTGACGACGTGAACGATCGCGGTGAATTGCGCATTGCCCTTGAGGCTAATACCCCCCCCTTCAGTTTCAAGGAGGATGGCAATCTAAAGGGCTTCGAAGTCGAGTTGGGCCAACTGCTGGCCAACGAACTGGAGGTTCGCGCCGACTTTGTCGTGACAGATGCCAGTGATTTGCTGGCCGGCGTGGAAAGTGGCAAATACGACATCGCCATCAACCACATTGCACAGACCCCGGCGCTTTCGGATCGTTTCGATTTCACCGAGCCTTACATCAAGGCCAATGCGCAATTGATCGCGCAGAAAGAAGAGCCACGCTCGATATTGCTGGTGCAGTCGTTGACAGACCAAAAGCCGAAAGCCATCCAGGCAGTGAACTTGTCGATTCCATTCCAGAAGGGTAACCCGGCGTTTCACGCCAGCCTGGAAAGCGCGCTGCAACGGATCAAGGCGGATGGGCGGCTGGAGGCGCTGGAGAAGAAGTGGCTGGGGCCGGATACCGGAGTGGCACCGAACCCCTGAGTCGCAAGCCAAACCTGTGTGGTTTTGTGTGGGTCGTTAATCGAGTGCTGCCAGTGCCTGAGCCGCATTCGCGAGTTCCAGCTCACTGAAGACCCGCACCCCATGGCGCCTGAGCAGCGCCGCCGTGACCCCTTCGCCCGTGACTTTCACTCCACTGAACGTCCCGTCATAGGTCAGCAGATTGCCGCACGACGGGCTATTGGCCTTGAGCACGGCAATGCGTATGTCGTGTTGTTGCACCAGTTCAAGGGCTTGATAAGCCCCTGACAGAAACTGCGCACTGACATCCTCGCCTTCCGTGGTGATCACCGCGGCCTGGCCATCGAGTACTTCGCCGCCCTGCCCACCGGGAATTTCCGCCGCCGATCGTGGCGTCGGCAGGCCACCGGCAACTTCCGGACACAACGGCACCACCCGACCTTCGTCGATCCACCGCTGCAACTGATCGAAGGGCCCGCTGGCCCCGCCGTCATAACGTACGCGGTGACCCAGCAGGCAGCGGCTTACCAGTATCTTTTGCATGATCAGAACGGCTCATTGCCTCGACGCCGGAACCAGCCGGTCAACGACAGGCGCTCACGGCTCGCAGGCAGGACTTCATGGGGGACCTCCCCCGACAGGAATACCACCAGGCATCCACCGATGGGTACTACATCGTATTGCGCACCTTCTTCCAGGTACATGCGCAACTGACCACCCTGCTCAGGCAGCCAGGCATCGTTGAGGTAGACCACCGCCGACACCATGCGCCGGTCGTCGTCACGGAACCGGTCGACATGCTTGAGGTAGAAAGCGCCAGGCGGGTACATCGCAAAATGACTCTCAAAGTCCTCCAGCCCCAGGAACAGGCCACGGTTGAGCGCCTCGCGCAGGCTGTCCATCAACGCCAGATAGCTGTCGCAGACCTCGGCCTGGCCGGGCTCGATCCACTGGATATGATCGCCGCGAATCCCCTCGCGAATCTCCGACGACGGCCCTCGACCCACGGCAGCCGGGGCCAACTCACCTTCGGCCGCACGTTTACGGCACTCAGCCGCCAAGGCTCGGGTCAGATCCTGAGGCAGGAAAATATTCTGCTGCGACCAACCGTGGGTAGCCAGGTCGTCGACGATTTGTAACAGCAGTGGGTGATCAGAAGGTATTTGCATGGCGCGCATAGTATTCCTGCGCCTGAAAATCCGACAGAGCCATGCAGCGGGTTGATACGAATTCTCGACAAGACTGGATGCCACACGGAGAATAGTCGCCTGCTGACAGGAGTCCCTATGCGCCGTTTGCTTTTCTCCCTGCTGATGCTCTGTGTTATGCCCGCCTGGGCAGACGGCCACGCCCAACTGTACAAGGTCGCCGGCTGGCCAGAACAACGCGCGCATTTCAACGACGCCCTCACGGCCGCGCAACAGCGCTACCAAAGCAGCCTGCCACCGGCGGTTTTCCAGGCGCTGGTCGACAACAGCAATCAGCGTTTCGCACCCAAGGCCGTGGACCAGCGTGCCGAAGCACAGCTGCGCAAGAGCCTCGCCGATCCGAAGCCGGCGCTGGCGTTCTTTCAATCGCCGCTGGGCAAGAAAATCGTCGCCGCCGAATTGCTCGCAACCCGCCGCGATCAACTGGCGAAAAATGCCAAGGGCCTGCCCAAGATGCAGGCCAGCGACAGCCGGCTGCTGATCATCGGCCACCTGGCCCAGGCCCTGCCTGCTCGCGAGGCCGGCGCGGAAGTCAGCCTGGCGATTGCCGGTGTTGCGGCCGACAGTCTCAGTTCGATGATCCCCGGCCTGCTCGGCGCCGGCCAGACCCAAAGCATGCTGAATGGGCAGCGCCAGCGCTTGATGGAACAGATCGGCAACGACCTGAACAACACGCTGCTGTACGTCTACCGCGACCTGTCGGATGAGGAGCTCGAAGAATTCGCCACATTTGCCGAGTCATCTGAAGGCAAAGCCTATTACCAGGCGGCGCTGGCGGCGATTCGGGCCGGGTTGGCGGTGGGGCAGAGTACTTCGAATCTGACCCAATAGTTTTCAGCGTCCGCTAGACCGCTTTCGCGAGCAGGCTCGCTCCCACAGTGGATCGAGCTTTCAGATAGACGCGGTCTAATGTGGGAGCGAGCCTGCTCGCGAAGAGGCCGGCAGGGTCACTAAAGATTCCGGCCCTTGATCCGCTTGGTCAAAAACCCGAAATACTCCCCGCGCAGCACCAACGTTTCATTCGCCAGATGATGCCGTGCCTCAGGCAGCATCAATACCTGCGGCCGATCGAACTTGCCCCGCAGCATCTCAAGGTTGTGCTGCCAATCCACCGTCATGTCCGCTTGCCCCTGCACAATCAGCGGTCGCCGAGGGCTGGCGGGCGCCGCTTCGACACGCTTGATCCAGCGCGCCAACGCCCCGACCCATGCCGTCGGCAATCGCAGCGGCTGCAGCGGATCGGCTTGCAAGAACGGCAAGAACTCAGGGTCGTTGGAGTTCTCGCTGAAGCGCCGGGCAATGGCTTTGACGAAAGGCCTGAGCAGGTAATAGCTCAGTTGCGACCAGCCCCACGCCCGTGGCCGCACCAGCGGCGCCAACAGGATCACCTGGCCCTGGGCCGGACTGCCCGCCCCCGCGTTGAGCACATGATCGATCACAATTGCGCCACCGGTACTCTGCCCGCACAGGTGCCAGGGTTGTGGCAGCTCGAGCGATCGGGCCTCGGCAAACAAGCCTTGCAGGGTGTCCTGATACTCGGCGAAGTCCTTGATGCTCGCCCGCTCGCCACTGGAAAGCCCATGGCCCGGCAAGTCGCAGGCAATCACCGCGAAGCCTTGCTCCAGCGCCCATTCGATCACATGCCGATAGAGGCCGGTGTGGTCGTAGAACCCGTGAAAGACAAACAGCGTCGCCTTCACCTGCTCTGGCCACCAGACCTGGCTGACCACTTCGTAACCATCGACCTGAAAACAACCGAGGGCGCTGCGAACCTTACGCGAGGAAAAATCCAGTCCATAAAACCGTTGATAAGCCTGGGCCTCCGCTGACAACGGCTGCCCTTGCGCCAGCGGCCGCAGGCTGGCACGCAGATGATCGGGATCGAAGGTCACTGACATGGGCATTCCAGAGCGCGAAGCGGACTTTATAGACCTGCGATATTCATCTGTCGCAGCAAGCATGGCAAGCTAACCGACCCACAAGGAGTGACACCATGCGCTCGCACTATCGCGCCACCCTGCTCGCCAGCTTGCTCGCCCTCGTGTGCGCCGGGGTGCTGTGGGCGGCCTACGATTGGTTTCAGGGGCGCTATCTGCGGGCATTCAGCGAGCACACGGCGTTATTCTCCGGTGATCCGCTACGCCTGCCCGACCATCTCGCCGGCCCCGGCGCCATCCGACTCGTGCATTTCTGGGACCCGGCCTGCCCGTGCAACGTGGGCAATCAACAGCACCTGACCGAACTGGTCGAGCGCTATGTCCCGCACGGTGTGGAGTTCTATGCAGTGCAAAGGCCTGGCAGCCACGGCCAACTACCCGCCACGCTCAGCAGCCTGGAAACCATCGACGTCCTGCCGGGCTCCGAACAGATTCCCGCCAGCCCCGCCGTGGCGATCTGGGATCGCAATGGCAGGCTGGCGTACTTCGGGCCCTACAGTGAAGGCCTGACCTGCAATTCCAGCAACAGCTTTATCGAGCCGATCCTGCAGGCGCTGAACGAAGGCCGCGAAGTGAGTGCCACGCACACACTGGCCGTGGGGTGTTACTGCCCGTGGCCCGTCGTCCCGACGAGTTAACGCAGGCAGCAAACGAGAATCCCTCCTACGGGCGATGGGCCAAACCGGCTTGTCGTGTTAAACAGTCTCGCCAGGGAATTGCTGTCGCACATAACAATAAGGAGTCACCATGAAACGTAGCCTGACCGCGCTCGGTTTGCTGATCGTCGCGCTCGCCGTCGGCGCCGGTTGGTACGTCTACAGCAAGCAGCCATCACGCCAGGGCATGGTGGAGCTGCAGCACCTGCAAGGTTCGGTCACCGTGCGCTATGACGAGCGCGGTATCCCGCACATCCGTGCCGACAACGAAACCGACCTGTACCGCGCCCTCGGCTATGTCCATGCCCAGGATCGGTTGTTCCAGATGGAGGTTTTGCGTCGCCTTGCCCGGGGCGAACTGGCCGAGGTGCTCGGACCGAAACTGCTCGACACCGACAAGTTGATGCGCAGCCTGCGCATTCGCGAACGCGCCGAAACCTATCTGGCGAACATGGACAAGCAATCGCCCGCCTTCCTTGCCCTGCAGGCTTACCTGGACGGCATCAACCAGTACCAGGACGGTCACGCCAAACCCGTCGAGTTCGATGTGCTGGGCATAACCAAGCGCCCGTTCACGGCGCAGGACACCATCAGCATCGCCGGCTACATGGCCTACAGTTTTGCTGCGGCGTTTCGCACCGAACCACTGCTGACCTACGTGCGTGATCAATTGGGTGCCGGCTATCTGAGCGTCTTCGATCTCGACTGGCAGGCCAAGGGCGTGTTGGCGCCCCGACCCAGCGCGGCCCCGTCGCCCCTCGCCAGCACCGACTGGAAAGACCTCAACGCCCTCGCCCGCCTGAGCGAACAGGCCCTGGCCGACAATGGCTTGCCGCAGTTCGAGGGCAGCAATGCGTGGGCGGTTGCCGGCAACCGCACCAAAAGCGGCAAGCCGCTGCTGGCCGGAGACCCCCACATCCGTTTTTCCGCACCGTCGGTATGGTACGAAGCGCAGCTCTCGGCACCGGGCTTCGAGCTCTATGGCCATTACCAGGCCTTGATGCCGTTCGCTTCACTGGGCATGAACCGGGACTTCGGCTGGAGCATCACCATGTTCCAGAACGACGATCTCGACCTGATTGCCGAAAAGGTCAATCCGGACAATCCGAATCAGGTCTGGTATCGCGGCAAGTGGGTGGACATGGTCAGCAGCGAACAACAGATCGCGGTCAAGGGCCAGGCACCGGTCACCCTGACGCTGCGCCAGTCACCCCATGGCCCGATCGTCAACGACGCGCTGGGCAAGAGCGTCGGCAAAACGCCGATCGCCATGTGGTGGGGCTTTCTCGAAAGCCAGAACCCGATCATCGAAGGCTTCTACCAACTCAACCGTGCTGACACCCTGGCCAAGGCCCGTGGCGCTGCCGCCAAGGTCCAGGCTCCCGGCCTGAACATCGTCTGGGCCAATGCCAAGGGTGATATCGGCTGGTGGGCTGCAGCGCAATTGCCCAAGCGCCCGGCCGGGGTGCTGCCGTGGTTTATCCTCGATGGCAGTACCAGCGATGCCGACAAGGACGGCTTCTATCCGTTCAGCGCCAACCCGCAGGAAGAGAACCCGGCACGGGGCTATATCGTCTCGGCCAACTTCCAGCCGCTGTCGCCGACGGGAATGGAGATCCCCGGTTATTACAACCTCGCCGATCGAGGCCAGCAGCTCAATCGCCAGCTCAGCGACAAGAACGTCAAGTGGGATCTGGACAGTAGCCAGAAGCTGCAACTGGGCACCACCACCGCCTACGGCACGCGCCTGCTGGCGCCACTCCTACCGACCCTGCGCGAAGTGGTCAGCGACCCTGCAGAGCTCAAGCTGGTGGAGCAACTGGCCCAGTGGCAAGGCGACTACCCGCTGGAGTCCACCAGCGCGACGCTGTTCAACCAGCTCCTGTTCAACCTGGCTGACGCGGCGATGCATGACGAACTGGGCAATGACTTCTTCGAAACGCTGCTCTCGACCCGGGTGATCGATGCCGCCCTGCCGCGCCTGGCAGCGACGGCGGATTCACCGTGGTGGGACAACCGTAATACCCTCGGCAAGGAAACCCGCGCCGACACCGTCAAGGTCGCGTGGCTTGCCAGCATCGCCCACCTCAAGGCCACCCTGGGTGCCGATTCCTCGCAATGGCAATGGGGCAAGGCGCACACGCTGACCCATGGCCACCCGCTGGGGCAGCAAAAGCCATTGGATCGGATCTTCAATATCGGTCCGTTCGCGGCTCCGGGCACCCATGAAGTGCCGAACAACCTGTCGGCCAAGATCGGCCCGGCACCGTGGCCGGTGACGTACGGCCCATCGACCCGGCGCCTGATCGACTTCGCCGATCCGGCGCACAGTTTGACGGTCAACCCGGTCGGCCAGAGTGGCGTGCCGTTCGACAAACACTTTGACGATCAGGCTGAGGCGTATATCGAGGGGATTTACTTTCAGGCGCATCTCAATGATGAAGAGGTGACGGCGAATACGCGCAGTACGTTGAAGTTGCTGCCAGCGCGGTCCGGGCAATAGATTTTCATTGGTCGGGCTGACGTCTTCGCGAGCAGGCTCGCTCCCACATTAGAGGACACTCGGTCACCTGTGGGAGCGAGCCTGCTCGCGAAGACGTCCTCAAGAACAACACAAATAAATGCCTCAAACCATCGCTGCAAAGTTCTGCCGGTACTGCTGTGGCGTCACCCCCAGCCTGCGGTTGAACACGCTGCGCATGTGTTGGGCATCGCGGAAACCGCACTGGTAAGCCACGGTCTTGAGCGGCGCGCGGGTGCTTTCCAGCATCACCCGCGCCGGGCGTGCCGCAACACCTGCGGCCGACCGTGGCGCTGGTGACCGCTGGCGTTGAAATGGATGTGCTGGGCATGGACTACGCAGCGTTTCCACCGTGCAGCGTGAAGCGGTGGTGCATGCGCATCCACGGGGCGAAGGGTTCAAGGAGTGCATCATCTGCGCCTTTGCCGACGGCTTGCACCATCGTCCGCAGACCACGTTCGGCAATGTGAAGACCGATGTCTTGATAGATCAGGAACCGTGGTTCAAGCCGATGAATTTTGTCGAAGTCATTCGCCAATCCCCTTGGGTTGCCTAAAGCAAATGTGGGAGCGGGCTTGCTCGCGAAGAGGGAGTGTCAGTCCACATATTCGTGACTGACACTCCGCTTTCGCGAGCAAGCCCGCTCCCACATTAGATTTGGGTTGGTCACAGGATTGTGGTCAACCCGATTTAAGACTCACGCCGCTTCCGGCTGCGCGCGACGCACGTCCGGTTGCTTCCACGAATCGGCAGCGCTTTCTTCGATGGCTTGCTGGATCGCACGCTTGCGCGCTTCTTCGGCGCGACGGCTGAAGAACCAGACCAGGAACGTCATCAGCGACACTGCCAGCAGGATCAGGCTGGCCACGGCGTTGATCTCGGGCTTCACGCCCAGGCGCACCGCCGAGAACACTTCCATCGGCAAGGTCGTGGAACCCGGGCCCGACACGAAGCTCGCCAACACCAGGTCATCCAGCGACAGGGCAAACGACATCATGCCGCCGGCGCCCAGGGATGGCGCGATCATCGGGATGGTGATCAGGAAGAACACCTTCCATGGCCGCGCACCGAGGTCCATGGCCGCTTCTTCGATGGACAGGTCCAGTTCACGCAAGCGCGCCGACACCACCACCGCCACATACGCCGCACAGAACGTGGTGTGGGCGATCCAGATCGTCACGATGCCACGCTCCTGCGGCCAGCCGATCATCTGTGCCATGGCCACGAACAGCAGCAACAGCGACAGACCGGTGATCACTTCCGGCATCACCAGCGGCGCGGTGACCAGGCCGCCGAACAGCGTACGGCCCTTGAAGTGGGTGATGCGGGTCAGGACGAACGCGGCCAGCGTTCCCAGTGCGACTGCCGCCACCGCCGTGTAGCAGGCGATTTCCAGCGAACGCACCACCGAGCCCATCAGTTGGGTGTTGTCCATCAGGCCGACGTACCACTTGATCGACCAGCCGCCCCACACCGTCACCAGCTTCGAGGCGTTGAAGGAGTAGATCACCAGGATCAGCATCGGCAGATAGATGAACAACAGACCCAGTACCAGCATCAGGCTGGAGAAACGGAAGCGTTTCATTCTTTACCCTCCATTTCCTTGGCCTGACTGCGGTTGAACAGGATGATCGGCACAATCAGGATCGCCAGCATCACCACCGCCAGGGCGGATGCCACCGGCCAGTCACGGTTGTTGAAGAACTCTTGCCAGAGCACTTTACCGATCATCAGGGTCTCCGGACCGCCAAGCAGTTCCGGGATCACGAACTCGCCCACCACCGGGATGAACACCAGCATGCAGCCGGCGATGATGCCGTTTTTCGACAGCGGCACGGTGATTTTCCAGAAGCTGTTGAAGGTGCTCGAACCGAGGTCCGACGCGGCTTCCAGCAGGCTGGTGTCGTGTTTCACCAGGTTGGCGTACAGCGGCAGGATCATGAACGGCAGGTACGAATACACCACGCCGATGTACACGGCGAGGTTGGTGTTGAGGATCTGCAGCGGCTCACTGATCCAGCCCATGGTCATCAGGAAACCGTTGAGCAGGCCGTTGTTGCTGAGGATGCCCATCCACGCATAGACGCGGATCAGGATCGCGGTCCAGGTCGGCATCATGATCAGCAGCACCAGCACCGTTTGCAGCTCTTTGCGGGCACTGGCGATGGCGTAGGCCATCGGGTAGCCGATCAGCAGGCAGAGGATGGTGCTGAAGAGTGCCATCTTCAACGAGCCGAGGTAAGCGGCGATGTACAACTCGTCGTCGCCGAGCATCACGTAGTTGCCCAGGTTCAGCAGCACCTGCAGTTTCTGTTCGGCGTAGCTGTAGATCTCGGTGTACGGCGGGATGGCCACGTCGGCTTCGGCGAAGCTGATCTTCAGGACGATGAAGAACGGCAACATGAAGAACAGGAACAGCCAGATGAAGGGAACCCCGATGACCAACTGGCGGCCACCGGGAATTATTCGATTGAGGCGGCGTTTGAATTTGCGCATGTTCATGAGCGAAGTACCACGCCGCTATCGTCTTCCCAATACACGTACACCTGGTCACCCCAGGTTGGCCGCTGCCCACGGCGCTCGGCGTTGGCGACGAACGATTGGACGATCTTGCCGCTCGGCAGTTCGACGTAGAACACCGAGTGACCACCGAGGTAGGCGATGTCGTGCACTTTGCCGCTGGACCAGTTGTATTCACAGGTCGGCATGGTCGGGGTCACGAGCAGCTTTTCCGGACGGATCGCATAGGTCACGGATTTGTCCTGCACCGAGGTGCTGATGCCATGGCCCACATAGATCTTCCGGTCGAGGTCCTTGCAGGTGATGATCGCGTGGCCCTCGGCGTCGTCGATCACTTCACCGTCGAAGATGTTGACGTTGCCGATGAATTCGCAGACCAGGCGGCTGGTCGGGGTTTCGTAGATGTCGATCGGGCTGCCGATCTGGGCGATCCAGCCCAGGTGCATGATCGCGATGCGCTCGGCCATGGTCATGGCCTCTTCCTGGTCGTGGGTCACCATCACGCAGGTCACGCCAACGCGCTCGATGATCTCGACCAGCTCCAGCTGCATTTGCGAACGCAGTTTTTTATCCAGCGCGCCCATCGGTTCGTCGAGCAGCAGCAGCTTTGGACGCTTGGCCAGCGAACGGGCCAGGGCCACACGCTGGCGCTGGCCACCGGACAACTGATGCGGCTTGCGCTTGGCGTACTGGGTCATCTGAACCAGCTTGAGCATATCGGCCACGCGCGCATCGATCTCAGCGGCGGGCAGTTTGTCCTGCTTGAGGCCGAAGGCGATGTTCTGCGCCACGGTCATGTGCGGGAACAGGGCGTAAGACTGGAACATCATGTTGATCGGCCGCTCGTACGGCGGCATGTCAGTGATGTCCACGCCGTCGAGGAAAATCCGCCCTTCAGTCGGTCGTTCGAAGCCGGCGAGCATGCGCAGCAGGGTGGATTTGCCCGATCCCGAACCGCCGAGCAGGGCGAAAATCTCGCCTTTCTTGATTTCCAGGGACACGTCGTCCACGGCAATCGTCTCGTCGAACTTCTTCGTGACCCGGTCGATTTTGACCAGCACCTGTTTAGGTGTCTGGTCGCCCTCGAGGGCTTTCTTATAGGCGCCGGAGGCAACTGCCATTTACGAAACTCCCAACAAAAAGAGTGCAGTTCGCTCAAGGTGAGCCAACCTTGGATAGTTTGAGCCTTGAAGCTATTTACCCGACTTGACCTTGGTCCAGCTGCGGGTCATCAAACGTTGTATGTTTGGTGGTAACTCGATGGACACGTAGGTCTTGTCGAGTACCGCTTGCGGTGGATAAACCGCTTCGTCGGTGCGAATGGACTGTTCCATCAGTTTGTCCGACCCGGGGTTAGGGTTGGCGTAGCCGACGTAATCACTGACCTGGGCAATCACCTCAGGTTTCAGCAAATAGTTGATGAACGCGTGCGCTTCCTTGACGTTGGCCGAATCCTTCGGAATCGCCAGCATGTCGAACCACAGCGCACCGCCTTCCTTGGGAATCGAATAGGCGATGTCCACGCCCTTCTTCGCTTCGGCCGCGCGGTTGCGGGCCTGGAACATGTCACCGGAGAAACCGATGGCCACGCAGATATCGCCGTTGGCCAGGTCCGCGATGTATTTGGAGGAGTGGAAGTAAGTCACGTAAGGCCGAACCGCCAGCAACTTGGCTTCGGCTTTTTTGTAGTCTTCGGGGTTGGTGCTATTAGCATCCAGGCCCATGTAGTTGAGGACCGTCGGCATCATTTCATCGGCGGAATCGAGGAACGCCACGCCGCAGCTTTGCAGCTTCTTGATGTTCTCCGGCTCAAAGACCGCCGCCCAGGAATCGATCTTGTCGACGCCCAGCGCAGCCTTGACCTTTTCGGGGTTGTAACCGATGCCGTTGGTACCCCACAGGTACGGCACGGCGTACAGGTTACCCGGATCGTTTTGCTCCAGGCGCTTGAGCAGCACCGGATCGAGGTTCGAATAGTTCGGCAACTTCGATTTGTCGAGCTTCTGGAAAGCACCTGCCTTGATCTGTTTGCCGAGGAAGTGGTTGGACGGCACGACCACGTCATAACCGGTACGCCCGGCCAGCAACTTGCCTTCCAGGGTTTCGTTGGAATCGAATACGTCATAAACCGGTTTGATACCGGTCTCTTTCTGGAAGTCGGCCAGGGTGGTCTCGCCGATGTAATCCGACCAGTTATAAATATGCACGGTGCCGGCAGCCTGAACATTGACGGCAAGCGTCAACCCGGCAGCGACCAGCATGGCATTGCGCAACAAAGAAAAAATAGGCAAGTGGAGGTCCTCTAAAATGAGTTGGGCTCAAGTTGCCCCGCGTTACATGACAGCCATGGCTGCCTTACAACAAAACCGGCGCGCAACTTACCCTCGAAAAACCGTTCCAGCAAAACTTTCTGTCATTTAATTGATCCTGTTGTTGCCGCCGCGCAGGTGGCAACAACAGGTTGTTGCATCAAACCGGCTTATTTACCGGATTTGATCTTGGTCCAGCTGCGAGTCAGGATCCGCTGGGTCGCGGCCGGCAAGTCGGCAATCGCGTACAGCTTGGCCAGCACGTCCGCTGGCGGGTAGATGCCTGGGTCGGCGGTGATTTCTTTATCAACCAATGGCGTGGCGGCCGCGTTACCGTTCGGGAAACGCACGGCGTTGGTGATTTCAGCCATGATTTCCGGCTTCTGCAGGAAGGTCATGAACTTGTAGGCGCCTTCGACGTTTTCGGCATCTTTAGGGATGGCGACCATGTCGTAGAAGCTGCCAGCACCTTCTTTTGGAATGTTGTAGCTGACTTTCACTTTGTCACCGGCTTCAGCGGCACGCGCCTTGGCCTGGTAGATGTCGCCCGAGTAACCCACGGCCACGCAGATGTTGCCGTTGGCCAGGTCGGAAATGTACTTGGACGAGTGGAAGTAGCCTACCGAAGGACGAATTTTCAGGAACAGTGCTTCGGCTTCGGCCAGTTGTTTCTTGTCCTGGCTGTCGGTTGGATAGCCCAGGTAATGCAACGCCACCGGAATCATCTCGGTAGGCGAATCGAGGAAACTGATACCGCACGACTTCAACTTGGCGGCGTTTTCCGGTTTGAACAGCAGATCCCAGGAATTGGTCGGCGCGTCGGCGCCCAGTGCAGCCTTGACCTTCTCGGCGTTGAAGCCGATGCCGATCGAACCCCACATGTAAGGGAAGGCGTGCTCGTTACCCGGGTCGCTCACCGATACCGCCTTGAGCAAGTCGGTGTTCAGGTTTTTCCAGTTTGGCAGCTTGGACTTGTCCAGCTTCTGGTAGACGCCAGCCTTGATCTGCTTGGCCAGGAAGTTGTTCGACGGTACGACGATGTCATAACCGGACTTGCCTGCCAGCAACTTGGCTTCGAGGGTTTCATTACTGTCGAAGACGTCGTAGACCACTTTGATCCCAGACTCGTCTTCAAACTTCTTGATCGTGTCCGGAGCGATGTAGTCGGACCAGTTATAGACGTGCAACACCTTGTCGTCCGCCTGGACCGCACCCGCCATAATGCCCATCAGGGACATGGCGAGGAGAGTCTTGCCAGCAAGCTTTTTTCCTAATGCCTTCATGCGTAATGCTCCAAATTTTTCTTTTTTGAACCACTTTGTTCAGCGGCCGAACCCGGACAACTGGAACCGCGGCTAGTCTGGCAAGATCCGAGGCGGTCTTTCAAGGAAAGGCCAACGTTTCTGACAGCTCTGAGCGAAAGTTTCATGACTCCCGCTCAGAGCCTAGCACTTAGGCCTGCAACGCACTCAGGGTCAGGTCAAGGCACTTGCGTGCCTTGGTCACCAACTCATCGATTTCCGCAGGCGAGATCACCAGCGGTGGCGCGATGATCATGGTGTCCCCCACGGCACGCATGATCAGCCCGTTATCGAAGCAGAACTGCCGGCAGATCATGCCGACGCCCTTGCCTTCATAACGCTTGCGAGTAGCTTTGTCCTGAACCAGTTCGATTGCCCCCAACAGGCCTACCCCACGAACTTCGCCCACCAATGGGTGATCGTTCAGTTCGCGCAGACGTTTCTGCAAATACGGTGCCGTTTCTGCCTTGACGCGCTCGACAATTTTTTCGTCGCGCAGGATACGGATGTTTTCCAGGCCTACAGCCGCCGCCACCGGGTGCCCGGAGTAGGTGAAACCGTGGTTGAAATCGCCGCCTTCGTTGAGCACTTCGACCACTTCATCGCGCACGATCAGGCCACCCATGGGGATATAGCCGGAGGTCAGGCCTTTGGCGATGGTCATCATGTCCGGCTTGAGGTCGTAGAAGTCGCTGCCGAACCACTCACCGGTACGGCCGAAGCCGCAGATCACTTCGTCGGCCACGAACAGGATGTCGTACTTGGCGAGGATTTCCTTGATGCGCGGCCAGTAGGTGTCTGGCGGAATGATCACGCCGCCGGCGCCCTGGATTGGCTCGGCAATAAATGCACCGACGTTGTCCACGCCGACTTCCAGAATCTTCTCTTCCAACTGATTGGCAGCCCAGATCCCGAACTCTTCCGGGGTCATGTCGCCGCCTTCGGCGAACCAGTATGGCTGGGCGATGTGGACGATGCCCGGAATCGGCAAGTCGCCCTGTTCGTGCATGTAGGTCATGCCGCCCAGGCTCGCGCCGGCCACGGTGGAACCGTGATAGCCATTCTTGCGGCTGATGATGACCTTTTTCTTCGGCTGGCCCTTGATTGCCCAATAGTGACGAACCATTCGCAGCATGGTGTCGTTGCCTTCAGAGCCGGAACCGGTGAAGAACACGTGGTTCATGCCTTCTGGCGCGACATCGGCGATGGCCTTGGCCAGCTCCAGCACCGGCGGGTGAGCGGTCTGGAAGAACAGGTTGTAGTAGGGCAGCTCGCGCATCTGCTTGCTGGCGGCGTCCGCCAGTTCATCGCGACCGTAACCAATGGCTACGCACCATAGGCCGGCCATGCCGTCGAGGATCTTGTTGCCTTCGCTGTCCCACAGGTAGACGCCCTTGGCGTTGGTGATGATCCGCGGGCCTTTCTCTTTCAGCTGCTTGAAGTCGCTGAACGGGGCCAGGTGGTGATCGCTGCTCAGGGTTTGCCATTCACGGGTTTGCGGGTTGTTGCTGGTCATACCAATCTCCTAAAAATTCCAGGTGAGAGCGCCACCCGACAACGGCGGCGCACGGCGCGTCAGACGGCAAAAAGCAGGAATTCCCGTTCCCACGAACTGATCACGCGCTTGAAGTTTTCATGCTCGGCCCGCTTGACCGCGACGTAGCCAGTGATGAAAGTTTTGCCCAGGTAGCGCTCGATGGTTGCGCTGTTTTCCATACGCTCGAGCGCGTCTTCGATGGTCAGTGGCAGGCGCAGGTTGCGGCGCTCATAACCACGACCCACCACCGGTGCGCTCGGGTTCAGGCCTTCGACCATGCCGATGTAGCCACACAGCAGGCTCGCGGCAATGGCCAGGTACGGGTTGGCATCGGCACCCGGCAGGCGGTTTTCCACACGCCGGTTTTGCGGCCCGGCATCCGGTACACGCAGGCCCACGGTGCGGTTCTCTTCGCCCCATTCCACGTTTACCGGTGCCGAGGTGTCCGGCAGGAAGCGGCGGAACGAGTTGACGTTGGGGGCGAACAGCGGCAGCAACTCGGGAATCAGTTTCTGCAGGCCACCGATGTGCTGCAGGAACAGCTCGCTCATGGTCCCGTCTTCATTGGAGAAGATGTTCTTGCCGGTCTCGATGTCGATGATGCTCTGGTGCAAGTGCATGGCACTGCCAGGCTCGCCGGTCATCGGCTTGGCCATGAAGGTAGCTGCCACGTCGTGCTTGAGGGCGGCTTCGCGCATGGTGCGCTTGAACACCAGGATCTGGTCGGCCAGGGACAGGGCATCGCCATGACGGAAGTTGATTTCCATCTGCGCCGTGCCGTCTTCGTGGATCAGCGTGTCGAGGTCCAGTTCCTGCAATTCGCACCAGTCATAGACGTCCTCGAACAATGGATCGAATTCGTTCGCCGCCTCGATGGAGAACGACTGGCGACCGATTTCCGGACGCCCGGAGCGGCCGATCGGCGGCTGCAACGGATAATCCGGGTCGTCGCTGCGCTTGGTCAGGTAGAACTCCATTTCCGGCGCCACGATCGGCTGCCAGCCTTTGTCGGCATAGAGTTTCAGGACCTTCTTGAGCACGTTGCGCGGCGACAGCTCAATCGGGTTGCCCTGCTTGTCATAGGTATCGTGGATGACGATGGCGGTCGGTTCGATGGCCCATGGCACCGGAAACACCGCGTTCTGGTCGGGACGGCAGATCATGTCGATGTCGGCCGGGTCGAGCAGCTCGTAATAGATGTCGTCTTCGACGTAATCGCCGGTCACGGTCTGCAGCAGCACACTTTCTGGCAGACGCATGCCTTTTTCGGCGATGAATTTGTTGGTCGGCGAAATCTTGCCCCGGGTAATCCCGGTCAAGTCGGCGATCATGCATTCGACTTCTGTGATCTTGTGGTCTTTCAACCAATCGGTGAGCTGGTCGAGGTTGTTACTCATAAATGCCTCTAGGCTTTGAGTTTCCTGACGCTTGAGGTCAGGCGATAGTTGACGCATCGGCGTCGCGTTGAAATGCAAGTTTGCGCCAGGCTATCGTGCTTGTGTGTACTTCTGCACATACCAGGCGTGCAGAATCACGAGCGGTGCCCTGCACAAAGGCCGAGCCGCTATTGTGAATCGGTTCTATATTGAATGGAGTAACCGTAATGGGTGTGCCGTCGAGACCGTCCAGAATATCGGACAGAGACGGTTGATCCGCCAGGGACGGGAAGATCACCGACAGGCCAGGAGCCGGTGCGGCCTTGGCGCTGACGCAGATGTCGCCACTGATGTGATAAGCATTCAGACCGGTCTGCGAAGAGCAGGCGGTGACGCCGATTATCGGCAGGCGATACATGAAGCACCCCGGTATTATTGCTGTTATGGGTTTGATTCGAGCTTAGCCTTGTTCATTTTTTTACACAACACCCCCGTAAAAAATACAACACGGCCCGCTCAAGCCTGCGGGCGTCAAACGGCCACGGGGGATGAAAACGCCCCAAAGAGCCTCAAAAAAGCCATGTGAGCGCTTTTTTAGGGCAAAAAAGGCCTCGCTTGACTTCGGCATGCCGTTCGGGTTGACTGGAATCCGAAAAGATCAATGATTGATATTTTTAACAACAAAGGTGTTGCATCATGTCGGTACCCCCGCGTGCCGTTCAGCTTAACGAAGCGAACGCGTTCCTTAAGGAACATCCTGAGGTTCTGTACGTTGACCTTCTGATTGCGGATATGAATGGTGTGGTGCGCGGCAAGCGCATCGAACGCACCAGCCTCCACAAGGTTTACGAGAAAGGCATCAACCTGCCGGCCTCCCTATTTGCTCTGGATATCAATGGCTCTACGGTGGAAAGCACCGGCCTGGGCCTGGACATCGGTGATGCTGACCGAATCTGCTATCCAATCCCCGATACCCTGTGCAACGAGCCATGGCAGAAGCGCCCGACCGCGCAACTGCTGATGACCATGCACGAACTCGAAGGCGAGCCATTCTTCGCCGACCCGCGCGAAGTGCTGGCCAACGTCGTGCGCAAGTTCGACGAAATGGGCCTGACCATCTGCGCCGCGTTCGAACTGGAGTTCTACCTGATCGACCAGGAGAACGTGAACGGCCGTCCGCAACCGCCTCGCTCGCCGGTTTCCGGTAAACGCCCGCACTCGACACAGGTCTACCTGATCGACGACCTCGACGAATACGTCGACTGTCTCCAGGACATTCTGGAAGGCGCCAAAGAGCAAGGCATCCCTGCCGACGCCATCGTCAAGGAAAGTGCCCCGGCGCAGTTCGAAGTGAACCTGCACCACGTGGCCGACCCGATCAAGGCCTGCGACTACGCAGTGCTGCTCAAGCGCCTGATCAAGAACATCGCCTACGACCATGAAATGGACACCACCTTCATGGCCAAGCCTTACCCGGGCCAGGCGGGCAACGGTCTGCACGTGCACATTTCGATTCTCGACAAAGACGGCAAGAATATTTTTGCCAGTGAGGATCCCGAGCAGAACGCCGCGCTGCGTCACGCGATCGGCGGTGTGCTCGAGACCCTACCGGCGCAGATGGCTTTCCTCTGCCCGAACGTCAACTCCTACCGTCGTTTCGGCGCGCAGTTCTATGTGCCGAACTCGCCGTGCTGGGGCCTGGACAACCGCACCGTAGCGATTCGCGTACCGACCGGCTCCGCCGATGCCGTACGTATCGAACACCGCGTGGCCGGTGCCGATGCCAACCCGTACCTGCTGATGGCTTCGGTCCTGGCAGGCGTGCACCACGGCCTGGTCAACAAGATCGAGCCAGGTGCCCCGGTGGAAGGCAACAGCTACGAGCAGAACGAGCAGAGCCTGCCAAACAACTTGCGTGATGCGTTGCGCGAGCTGGACGACAGCGAAGTCATGGCCAAGTACATCGATCCGAAATACATCGATATCTTCGTGGCCTGTAAAGAGAGCGAGCTGGAGGAGTTCGAACACTCCATCTCCGACCTCGAGTACAACTGGTACCTGCATACCGTGTAAGTGGTTGCAGTGAACAAGAAGCGCCGCCGGCCTCACAGCCAGCGGCGTTTTTTTATGGCCCTGCGGCGGTTCGCGAGCAGGCTCGCTCCCACAGTAAATTTCAGTGAACATCATTTTCGTGAACACAGGCAATCCTTGTGGGAGCGACTTGCTCGCGAAGGCGTCCAGGCAGACAACATCAAACCCTGCTCGTACAATGCCCCCTGCCCCGCAGGAGACTCCAATGACGCGCACCGCCACCGTTCGCAAACCCCGTGCACGCAGCCAGGCCCGGATCGATTCGATACTCGATGCCGCCCGCACGCTGCTGGCCGCCGAGGGCGTGGCCAGTCTGTCGATCTACAGTGTCGCCGAACGCGCACAAATCCCGCCCTCCTCCGTCTACCACTTCTTCGCCAGCGTCCCGTCCCTGCTGGAGGCGCTGACGGCCGACGTCCACGCGGCCTTCCGCGCCTGCCTGCAGGCACCTATCGACCATGACGCTTTAAGTGGTTGGCGTGACCTGTCGCGACTGGTCGAGCAACGGATGCTTGAGATCTACAGCGAAGACGCCGCGGCCCGCCAATTGATTCTGGCCCAGCACGGCCTGACCGAAGTCACCCAGGCCGACCGCCAGCACGACATTGAGTTGGGCGACCTGATGCACAAGTTGTTCGATCACCATTTCGAGCTGCCAAGGTTGCCGGACGATGTCGATGTGTTTGCCTTGGCCATGGAGCTCGGGGACCGGGTTTATGCGCGCTCGGTGCAGCAGCACGGGCAGATCACGCCGCGCATGGCTGAGGAAGGGATGCGGGTGTTCGATGCGTATCTGGGGCTGTACTTGCCGCCGTACCTGCCCAAGCGCTCCGCACGCTGATCGTTCCCACGCTCTGCGTGGGAATGCAGCCCGGGACGCTCTGCGTCCCCAAAGGCCGAACGCGGAGCGTCCGTTGAGGCATTCCCACGCAGAGCGTGGGAACGATCACACGTACGACTCACAATTTGGCGATCGACACCTCGGTGGATTTCACGAACGCGATCACTTCGCTGCCCACCGCCAGTTCCAGCTCTTTCACCGAACGCGTGGTGATCACCGACGTGACGATGCCGGAAGCGGTCTGCACATCGATTTCCGACAGCACGTCACCGAGTACGATTTCCTTGATGGAGCCTTTGAACTGGTTGCGAACGTTGATGGCCTTGATAGTCATGATGTTGATTCCTGTCGTTGATTGAGGCTTGAGTTATTGAGCCCAACGCAACTGCGTAGGCAAGGGTGAAACAGGTTCCGGCTCCGGTGGTTGCCCCGGCAGTGACAGCACGCGGTTGAGCACTTCGGTTTCCAGCGCCGCCAGCCGATGGGAGCCGCGGACCCGAGGGCGCGGCAGTTCCACGTGCAGGTCGAGGCCGACCTCACCGTCTTCGATCAGGATCACCCGATCGGCGATCGCCACCGCTTCGCTGACGTCGTGGGTGACCAGCAACACCGTAAAGCCGTGTTGTTGCCAGAGCCGCTCGATCAGCTGCTGCATTTCAATTCGGGTCAGCGCATCCAGCGCACCCAACGGCTCGTCGAGCAACAGCAGGCGCGGTTGATGGATCAGTGCGCGAGCCAGCGCCACACGTTGCTTCTGCCCTCCGGACAACGCCGCCGGCCACTCGTTGGCGCGATCCGCCAGGCCGACCGCTTCCAGGGCTTTCAGCGCTTGCGGACGCCAGTTGCCCTTGAGGCCGAGGCCAACGTTGTCGATGATCTTTTTCCACGGCAGCAGACGCGCTTCCTGGAACATCAGCCGGGTGTCTTCCCGCGCCTCGCTCAGCGGAGCGGTGCCGGCGAGCAATTCACCAGCCGTAGGTTTGTCGAGGCCAGCAAGCAAGCGCAGCAGGGTACTTTTGCCACAGCCGCTACGGCCGACCACTGCTACGAACTGACCGGCCGGAACGTGCAGGTCGATCTCACGCAGCACCTGCCGCGAGCCGAAGGTTTTTTGCAGCTTGCGCACCGCCAGCGGGATTCCGCGCAACAGGCGTGGAGGTTGTTGAGCAGTCATGCGGCACCTCCCTTGACGACCTGATAGGCCGGATGCCAGCGCAGCCATACGCGTTCAAGTCCACGGGCCGCGAGGTCGGCCAGTTTGCCGAGCACCGCGTATAGCAGAATCGCCAGCACCACCACGTCGGTCTGCAGGAACTCCCGGGCGTTCATCGCCAGGTAGCCAATGCCGGAGCTGGCGGAGATGGTTTCGGCGACGATCAGCGTCAGCCACATGAAGCCCAGGGCAAAGCGCACACCGACCAGGATCGAAGGCAAGGCCCCCGGCAGAATCACTTGGCGAAACAGGCTGAAACCCGACAGACCGTAGCTGCGCGACATTTCCACCAACGCCGGGTCGACGTTGCGGATGCCGTGATACGTGTTGAGGTAGATCGGGAACAAGGTGCCCAAGGCCACCAGGAAAATCTTCGCCGATTCGTCGATGCCGAACCACAGGATCACCAAGGGAATCAGCGCCAGGTGCGGCACGTTGCGGATCATCTGCACCGAGCTGTCGAGCAGGCGCTCGCCCCATTTCGACAGGCCGGTGATAAAGCCCAGGGTCAGGCCGATGCCGCCACCAATGGCAAAACCCAGCGCCGCGCGCCAACCGCTGATAGCCAGGTGCGTCCAGATTTCACCACTGCGAACCAGGCTCACCCCGGCTTCGATCACGGCAATGGGCGCCGGCAGAATCCGCGTCGACAACCAGCCCGCCGACACCGACAACTGCCACACCGCTAACAGCAAGACCGGTAATGCCCATGGCGCAAGGCTGTGAATGACTTTCTTCATGGTGCGCCTCAGCTCTGGGACGCAGCTTTAGGGAGAATGTCGTTAGCAACCATCTCGCCAAACGGGCTGACGTAACCGGCGCTTTTCGGCAACTCGGGACGCTCGATATCCAAGTGCGGGAACAGCAGTTCGGCAACGCGATACGACTCTTCCAGGTGTGGATAACCGGAAAAGATAAAGGTATCGATACCCAGGTCCGCGTACTCCTTTACACGGGCAGCCACGGTTGGACCATCACCCACCAGCGCCGTGCCGGCACCGCCGCGCACCAGGCCGACACCGGCCCACAGGTTGGGACTGACTTCCAGGTTATCGCGACTGCCGCCGTGCAGAGCCGCCATACGTTGCTGGCCAACCGAGTCGAAACGCGCCAGCGAAGCCTGGGCACGTGCGATGGTGTCGTCGTCCAGGTGCGAGATCAGTCGGTCCGCCGCTTGCCACGCCTGGGCATTGGTTTCGCGCACGATCACATGCAGGCGAATACCGAAGCGCACAGTGCGCCCGAGCTTGGCGGCCTTGGCGCGCACCTGGGCGATTTTTTCGGCAACGGCGGCCGGCGGCTCGCCCCAGGTCAGGACCATTTCGACCTGCTCTGCCGCCAAATCCTGGGCCGCTTCCGACGAACCGCCGAAGTACAGCGGCGGACGCGGTTGCTGGATCGGAGGATAGAGCAGCTTGGCGCCCTTCACGCTGATGTGCTGACCGTCGTAATCGACGGTTTCGCCTTCCAGCACCCGACGCCAGATGCGGGTGAACTCCACCGAGGCCTGATAGCGCTCTTCGTGGGTCAGGAACAGACCGTCGCCGGCCAACTCTTCCGGATCACCGCCTGTCACCAGGTTGAACAGCGCACGCCCACCGGACAAACGATCCAGGGTCGCCGCCTGACGCGCCGCCACCGTCGGGGAAATGATCCCGGGGCGCAGCGCGACGAGGAATTTCAAACGCTGGGTCACTGGAATCAGCGACGCGGCCACCAGCCACGAGTCTTCGCAGGAACGACCGGTGGGAATCAGCACGCCGCCGAAACCCAGGCGATCCGCCGCTTGCGCGACTTGTTGCAGGTAACCGTGGTCGACGGCGCGAGCGCCTTCGGCGGTGCCAAGGTAATGGCCGTCGCCGTGGGTAGGCAGGAACCAGAAGATGTTGAGGCTCATTGGAGTGGTCTCCTTAAGGAATCGATTACTGTGCTTTGGCAACGGCTGCCGGCGGCGTCCAGATCACGTCTTTGATGCTCAAAGGCTTGGGAATCAGCTTGAGCTGGTAGAAGCTGTCGGCGATTTTCTGTTGGGCGGCGACCACTTCCGGGGTCAGGAACAGCGCGCCGTAGCCCTGGCGTTTCACGGACGTCAGGGTGATGTCCGCTGGCAGGCCAAGCAGTGGCGAAACCTGTTGGGTCACATCGTCCGGATTGGCCTTGGACCATTCACCGACTGCGCGCACTTCTTCCACGAGGGTCTTGATCACCTCAGGGTTTTTCTGCGCATAGGGCTTGGTGGCGAGGTAGAACTGGTGGTTATCGACGATGCCTTGGCCATCGCGCAGGGTATGGGCCTGCAGCTGCTGTTCGGCGGCGGCCTGGTATGGGTCCCAGATGACCCAGGCATCGACACTGCCACGCTCGAACGCGGCGCGGGCATCAGCCGGCGGCAGGAATACGGTCTGGATATCGCTGTACTTGAGGCCGGCGTCTTCCAGGGCGCGGACAAGCAAGTAATGCACATTGGAGCCTTTGTTCAGGACGACTTTCTTACCCTTGAGGTCCTTCACCGATTTGATCGGCGAGTCCTTCGGCACCAGGATCGCTTCACTGTGCGGCGCTGGCGGTTCGTAGGCGACGTAGAGCAGATCCGCGCCCGCGGCCTGGGCGAACACTGGCGGGGTTTCGCCAGTAACGCCGAAGTCGATGGAGCCGACGTTCAGGCCTTCGAGCAGTTGCGGACCACCGGGGAATTCAGTCCATTGCACGTCCACGCCTTGGGCGGCAAGGCGTTTTTCCAGAGTCCCCTTGGCTTTGAGCAGCACCAGGGTGCCATATTTCTGGTAACCGATACGAAGCGTCTCGGCCTGAGCTTGAGTAATGGCGCCGAAGGTGACAGCCGCAGCAAACAGAGCGACCAGACCACGACGCAAAATGACAGGGCGCATGGCGCTCTCCTTTTTGCAGTTGGGTTTTTGGCTGCACCTGCTTGCCCGTTAGCGGGCGAGTAAGGCCAGTACATCAATTTGGAATGGGGCTTATGTTCAGTGGAGCTCAGATGCTCCAGCGAGCACTCAACAAACGATCATTCAATAGCTGCGGGTCGAGCGGCTTGGGCCGTCGCGCCATGGCGCTGAAAAACAACTCCAGCGACTCGTTCAATCTTTGCTCCAGCTCCGGCGCCAACTGTGCCTGCGCACTGCCTTCGCCGTAAGCGATCTGGCTGTCGACGGCGAAAATCCCCTGGAGCAGCTCCTGGGCCTTCAATGCCGACAATACCGGCTTGAGTGCGTAATCCACCGCCAGCATGTGGGCAATGCTGCCCCCGGCTGCCATGGGCAGCACCACTTTATGCGCCAGGGCGCGCTCGGGCAGCAGATCCAGCACGGTTTTCAACGCACCTGAGAAAGAAGCCTTGTAGACCGGCGTGGCAATCAGCAGGCCATCGGCGTTTTCAATCTGTTGAAGCAGGTTGATCACCTTCGGACTGTCGAAGCGTGCATGCAGCAAGTCTTCGGCCGGGAAGTCCCGCACCTGATAGCTCACCACTTCCACACCCTGCCCTTGCAACCAACGCTGGGAGCGCTCCAGCAACACCCCGGAACGGGAGCGCTGGCTGGGGCTGCCACCGAGTGAGACGACCAACATTCAGACGATTCCTTGAGCGGCGTTGCGATTCGCGGTTTGCGATCTCGCTTGGATAGAGTGACCTTAACAGGTGATTTATATATCTATAAATCATATTTATTCATTTGGTTATTCGTTTTGGCGATATAACTTCAGTTTCTTCCTGACAAAAAAAAGGCCGTCGAAACGGCCTGAAAACCCCCTGCTTTGTGTTCTTGATCGTTCCCACGCTCTGCGTGGGAATGCAGCCCGGGACGCTCCGCGTCCCCTCAAAAGCCGAACGCAGAGCGTCCGTTGAGGCGTTCCTTTGCTGCGCGTGGGAACGCGCAGACTTCAGCGATTCGGCTGCGGTGTCAGGCGCAAGTACGGCTTAATGGCTCGATAGCCTTTGGGAAAGCGCTGCCTGATTTCATCTTCATCCTTGAGCGATGGCACGATCACCACCTCATCACCGTCCTGCCAGTTGGCCGGGGTGGCCACCTTGAAGTTGTCGGTCAGTTGCAGCGAGTCGATCACCCGCAGGATTTCATGGAAGTTGCGACCGGTGCTCGCCGGGTAGGTGATGGTCAACCGTACCTTTTTGTTCGGGTCGATCACGAACAGCGAGCGCACCGTCAAGGTGTCGTTGGCGTTCGGATGGATCAAGTCGTACAGGTCCGAAACCTTGCGGTCGGCGTCGTCGAGAATCGGGAAGTTGACCACGGTGCCCTGGGTTTCGTTGATGTCTTCGATCCACCTGTGGTGCGATTCCACCGGGTCGACGGACAGCGCGATGGCCTTGACCCCACGCTTGGCGAATTCGTCTTTCAACTTCGCCGTAAAGCCCAGCTCGGTGGTGCACACCGGCGTGAAGTCGGCCGGGTGGGAAAACAGCACACCCCAACTATCGCCCAGCCACTGGTGAAACCGGATGGTACCGGCGCTGGAATCCTGTTCGAAATCCGGGGCAATATCGCCCAGTCTGATACTCATGGTGCTGCTCCTGGTGAGTGCTGGTTGAGTTCAACTGTGCCTGCATTTTTTATCCATTAAAAAGAATAAATATCGATTTATTTAGATCACAACGGAATATTAAACATCTCTTCACTGGACGCCCGAACCCATCGCCCCCAACATCGGCCACAAGGTTCGAGAAGGCCTTGAGTTGCTGTAAAAGAGGGGAAATACGAGGCCGGTTTACGGGGGTGAGCCCGCCTAGAAAACGCAAAAGCCCCGCCCGGCGTGATGCCGGGCGGGGCTTTTTTTTGCGTCGGTTACCCTGTAGGAGCGAGCAGGCTCGCTCCCACACGCTATTACAACAGCGGGATCGAGTAGCTGACGATCAGGCGATTCTCGTCCTGGGAGCGAGTGTTCGGCAGATCGGTACGCCAGGTGGCGTTTTTCCACATCACGCCGAGGTTTTTCAACGCACCGGACTGAACGACGTAACCCACGGTCAGGTCGCGTTCCCACTCGGAAGCGCCGCTGGCCGCTTCGCGACCGGCAGAGTTGACGGTATCGATATCGTCGCCATGCAGGTACACCACGCCCGCCGTCAGGCCAGGCACGCCGACTTTGGCGAAGTCATACGAGTAGCGTGCCTGCCAGGTGCGTTCGCCGGCACGGGCGAATTTCTGGATTTGCGAGTCGGTGATGATGTAGGCCGACGATCCGTCGCCCTGGTTCAGCCACGGGAAATCGCTGCTGCCGTTGCTGACCTGGTAACCACCACCAAAGGTGTGACCGGCAACGGAGTACAGGAACAGGCCGCTGTACAGGTTGTTGTCGACCTTGCCTTTACCGTTTGGAGCGTTGTAGTTGCCAGTGGTGAAGTACAGCGGATCGTGACCGTTGGCACCGTCATCGGAACTGTTGAAGTAGCGCAAGTCCGACTTCAACACACCGGGGCCGATTGCCCAGTTGTGCACCAGGCCCAGGAAGTGTTGCTTGTAGAACTCTTCGAGGTTGCCGTAGTAGTACTGGGCTGTCAGGTCCTTGGTGAGCTTGTAGTCACCACCGGCGTAGATGAACTTATTGCTGTCTCGACCTGTTGAGGCACGGCTGTTGGCGCCCGAGATCGACAACTGTTCGTTGTTGCTCGAGTTACGACCTTTTACCTGCTCGATCTGGCCACCGATCAAGGTCAGGTCCTTGATATCGCCCGAGCTGAGTTGGCCACCCTGCCAGGTTTGTGGAAGCAGGCGACCATCGTTGGTCACGATAACCGGCAGTTTTGGCTGCAGGGTGCCCAGTTTCAATTCAGTCTGGGAAACCTTGGCCTTGGCAGTCAGGCCCAGGCTGGAGAAGTTATCAACCGCTTCGCCGTTGGACTTGCTTGGGAACACCGTACCGCCATAGGACGTCGCAGTGGCGCCGTTTGTACCGCCGCCCGAATCCAGGCGCACGCCCAGAAGGCCGATCGCATCAACACCAAAACCAACGGTGCCTTGGGTATAACCGGAAGTGAAACGCAGGTCGAAGCCTTGGCCCCACTCTTCGTTTTTGTTCGGACCAGTACCATCACGGTAATCGGTGTTGATGTAGAAGTTGCGCAGCCCCAACGTTGCCTTGCTGTCTTCGATGAAACCGGCGGCGCTTGCTTGCTGCGCCAAAACCCCTAGGGCCACTGCCACGGCCAGGTTGGACTTGTTCATTGTTTCGCTCCTATCGTTTTCTAATTCTTGGTCCTGGGTCGAATGCCCTGGATCCGCCGGCGCCATTAGCGCCAGACCGTCTGGATCGGTCTTTTTTTGGGCCGCGCAGAATACCCCTTCATAATCCTAAAAAGAATTGAAAAATATATTTTAATCGCATTTAGGAATATGCCCAGACAGTACAGCCCGAGGTATCGACGACAAGCCGATGCCTTGAATTTTTGGGTGTCCGGGAATTTGAAACTCGATCCGAAGCTTACGGTGCGTATCGGATGGCCTAACTTTAAGCGCTTGAGTAAAAATCTAAAAAGAATAAAAAATAATCATATGCATTGTTTATGGAATATAAAACTGGAGACGAAAAAAAGCCTCGTCCGCCGACGAGGCTTTCTGCTACGGCTTACTTGAAGGCGTAGGTGTAGTTGAAGATCACACGGGTCTGGTCTTCATCAAGGGTACTGGTGTTACCACGATACATACCGTGACGCAGCGTCGTACCGAAGCCTTTAAGCGGACCGGTTTGAATCACGTAATCCACACGCAGGTCGGTCTCGCGCTCGTTCAGGTCCTTGCCCACGCCGTTGGTGGCCTTGATGTCCTGGCCGTACAGGTAAGCAGCTGAAGCTTTCAAACCTGGAACGCCCAGCGAAGCGAAGTCGTAAGAGTACTGACCGTAGGTGGTGTTTTCACCGGCACGGATAAAGCTGCCCACGGTGGCATCGGTGAACGAGTAGAAGCTGGCGCCGCCGGCACCTTCGTTGCGACCGTTGCCATCGACAACGTTGGCCTGGTTGAGGAAGACGAAGCCGCCGTCGTCGTTGACACGCTGATGCCCGAGCAGGAATGCACTGCCACCCAGGGTATAGGTGAACGTGGCGCTCCAGGTCTTGTTATCGACCTCGCCCGGCGTCTTGGCGAAGCCGTTGTTGTTGTTGAACCGGTAGCCCGCCTGGCCGCTGCCGTTCTTGCCATCGGAGCTGCTGTCGAAGTAGCGAATGTCAGTCTTGAACGACTGGTTAGGCGCGATCGGGTAAACGTGCACCAGGCCGAGGAAGTTCTGCTTGTAGAAGTCTTCCAGGTTCGCGTAGTAGTACTGCAGCAACAGGTCCTTGGTGACCTTCCAGTCAGCACCGGCGTAACGGAACTGGTTGCTGTCCTGGGTAGCGCCAGCCACAGACAGGCCAGTGCTGTTCGAGGAGGCGCGACCCGTCGCGTGCTCGAGTTGACCGACGTTGAAGGTCACGTTGTCGATTTCCTTCGAGGTGATGGTGCCACCCTCAAAGGTTTGTGGCAGTACGCGACTGTCGTTCGCGATCAGGATAGGCATGTTGGGCTGCAAGGCACCACCGTAGTGGGCCTCGGTCTTCGAGACGCGTGCCTTGACGTTGCCCGCCAAACGGCTCCACGAACTCTCTGCCGAACCATCGGAATCGCTAGGGGAGAAGGAGTTGTTGTCCGGGTGATGGCCCTTGCCGCCGTCCAGATGGATGCCGACCAGTGCCTGGGCGTCGATACCGAAGCCAACGGTGCCTTGGGTGAAGCCCGACTGGTAATCGAACTTCAGGCCTTCCGCCGCTTCACGCTGCCGGTTGGCAGGCGTACTGGCACCTTCACGCTTATCCGAGTCGAAATAATAGGTGCGCGAACTAACGGAAGCCTTGCTGTCATCGATGAAACCGACGGCGCCTGCCTGCTGCGCCAGAACCCCTACGGCCACGGCCAGGGTCAAGGTCGACTTGTTCATTGTTTAAACTCCTCTCGTCTCTAATTCTTATTGGTCCTGGTTCCGGGTCATATGCCTGGAATCTAAGATGCGCGATTAGCGCCAGAGCGTGACCCACAAGTCAATCGTAACTACATGTGTCTACGACCATAGTCTAATCCCCGATTTTTTGGTCCTTGCCGGTCATGCTTTCGTCATAAACCTGAAAAGAATGGATGGTTTCTTTTCTCATACCGTTTAGGAATTTCGCTCATTTTTTGCCTTTCCTCAGGCTAGAGCCTCCGGCTCATAAGCTAATTCCTAAATGGTATTTATTAGGCGTTTTTTAGATCGATTAGGTTTGTAAGCAATTCCGAAACAAAACCTTTCATAAAGGCCAATGCCATGTCGATCAGACGCGCACTATCCAAGCCATTTGTTACAGTTTGTGTATCGCTCGTATTTTCTTTTTCCACCCATGCGGCAAACCTCACGGTTGGCTACCAGACCGGCATTGATCCAAGCAAAGTCCCCCAGGCCGATGGCCTTTATGAAAAAACCATTGGCGAGAAAATCGACTGGCGGCGCTTCAACAGTGGCCCGGAAGTGGTCACCGCCATTGCTTCCGGCGACGTGCAAATCGGCAACCTCGGCTCCAGCCCACTGGCCGCCGCGGCCTCGCGCAATCTGCCGATCGTCGCGTTCCTCGTTTCCGCACAGATCAATGCCGCCGAAGCCTTGGTGGTGCGCAATGGCAGTGGTATCGCAAAACCGCAAGATCTGATCGGCAAGACCATCGCCACGCCGTTCGTTTCCACATCCCACTACAGCCTGTTGGGCGCGCTTAAGCACTGGGGCCTGGACGCGTCGAAAGTCAAAGTGGTGAACCTGCAACCGGCAGAAATCGCCGCCGCCTGGAAGCGTGGAGACATTGATGGCGCATTTGTGTGGTCGCCAGCCCTGGGGGAAATCCGCAAGACCGGCAAGACCTTGACCGATGCCGCACAAGTCGGCCAATGGGGTGCACCGACCTTCGAAGTCTGGGTAGCGCGCAAGGATTACGCCGAGAAGCACCCAGAGGTCATCGCCCGGTTCGCCAAGGTCACCCTCGACTCATTTGCCGACTATGCGGCGCATAAGGACAGCTGGACCGAGGATTCGGTACCGGTGCAGAAAATCGCCAAATTGACCGGAGCCAATGCAGCCGATGTACCGGAATTGCTGGCCGGGTCCGCGTTCCCGGATGCCAAGGCACAACAGACCAGCGCCCTGCTGGCCGGCGGAACGGCGCAAGCGATTGGCGAGACGGCGAAATTCTTGAAGGAACAGGGGAAGGTTGAAACGGTGCTGCCGGATTACTCACCGTATGTCAGCGCAAAATTCGTGCAGCAATAACCCCCCCTGCACTTGATCGTTCCCACGCTCCGCGTGGGAATGCAGCCCGGGACGCTCCGCGTCCCCACTCAGAAGCCAAACGCGGAGCGTCCGTTGAGGCGTTCCCACGCAGAGCTTGGGAACGATCCGGTCGACCGTGACCGCACAATCACAAGGCTTTTTCGAAGATCTTCGAGTTACGCTGGTAGTTGTACAGCGACGCCCGTGCCGACGGCAGACGATCGACGCTGCTCGGCACGAAGCCACGCTCGCGGAACCAGTGAGCCGTGCGCGTGGTGAGGACGAACAAGGTTTTCAACCCCTGGGCCCGTGCACGGGTTTCAATGCGCTCGAGAAGCTCATCACCGCGACCGCCATGACGGTACTCCGGGTTCACCGCCAGGCACGCCAACTCTCCGGCATCGGAATCGGCGATCTGATACAGCGCCGCGCAGGCGATGATCATGCCCTCACGCTCGACCACGCTGAACTGCTCGATCTCACGCTCGAGTACTTCGCGGGAGCGGCGTACCAGGATGCCCTGCTCTTCCAGCGGGCTGATCAAGTCCAGCAAGCCGCCGACGTCTTCGATGGCCGCTTCGCGCACCACCTCGAATTGCTCCTGGGCCACCAGCGTACCGCCACCGTCACGGGTAAACAGCTCGGTCAGCAGCGCACCGTCTTCGGCATAGCTGACGATATGGCTGCGGGCCACGCCGCCACGGCAGGCTTCAGCGGCGGCATCCAGCAGCTCGGCCTGGTAATTGCTGCCCAGACGCTGCAAATGCGCCGGCACCTGCTGCGGACGCAGTTCGCGTACCAGCCTGCCGTGTTCATCGATCAAACCAAGGTCGGCGCCAAACAGCAGCAGTTTGTCTGCGCCCAGGTCGATGGCCGCGCGCGTGGCGACATCTTCACAAGCGAGGTTGAAAATTTCGCCGGTCGGCGAATAGCCCAGTGGCGACAAGAGCACGATGGAGCGCTCGTCCAGCAAGCGATTGATGCCCTTGCGGTCAACCCGACGCACTTCACCGGTGTGGTGATAGTCGACACCTTCAAGCACGCCGATGGGACGCGCCGTCACCAGGTTGCCGCTGGCCACCCGCAGGCGCGAGCCTTGCATCGGCGAAGACGCCATGTCCATGGACAGCCGCGCTTCGATGGCGATGCGCAGTTGGCCGACCGCATCGATCACGCACTCCAGGGTCGCCGCATCGGTAATGCGCATTCCATGGTGGTAATGCGGGGTCAGGCCGCGAGACTCGAGGCGTGCTTCGATTTGCGGGCGCGAACCGTGCACCAGCACCAGGCGCACGCCCAGGCTGTGCAACAACACCAGGTCGTGGACGATGTTGCCGAAGTTAGGGTGTTCAACGCCATCGCCGGGCAGCATGACGACAAAGGTGCAATCGCGGTGGGCGTTGATGTAGGGCGAAGCGTGACGAAGCCAATTGACGTATTCGGGCATGAACCTGGGCCTGTACTAAATAGCAGCCGAAAAAAGGGCGGAACAGAAAACGCACAGCGGGCTGATGGTTATCGTCGGAACAGGCTTGGCGACACGCGCGCTCTCCTCATGAATACGGGTTGGGACACCGGCAATTTAAACTGCGCATTCAACCGGTTGGTACCGATTTTTGGGCCGGCGTCAGGCAGTAATGTTCAATCAACTGTCGTAATAGATGCACCGTAGGCTGCAAACGTGACATTTCGAGGAATTCCCCCGGTTGGTGGGCACAGGCGATATCGCCCGGGCCAAGCACCAGTGTTTCGCAGCCAAGTCGCTGAAGATAAGGCGCTTCGGTGCCAAATGCCACTGCTTCGGCGCCATGGCCGGTGAGCTTTTCGGCAATGCGTACCAGTTCCGCATCCTCAGCCTGCTCGAAAGGAGGCACTTCGGGGAAGAGCGGTGCGTAATCGATTTTTACCTGGTGCCGCTCGGCAATCGCCTTGAGCTTCTGCGAAATATCGGCTCGCAGGATCTTGGGATCCATGCCCGGCAACGGCCGCAGATCGAACTCCAGCGAACACTGGCCGCAGATGCGGTTGGGGTTGTCGCCACCATGGATGCAGCCGAAGTTCATGGTCGGCATCGGCACGCTGAATTGCGGATTACGGAATTCACGCTGCCACAACAGGCGCAAGCCGCGTAGTTCACCGATGGCATCGTGCATGGCTTCGAGTGCGCTGTGCCCCAGGCGCGGGTCCGAGGAGTGGCCGCTCTGCCCGAGGATATCGATGCGCTCCATCATGATGCCTTTGTGCATGCGGATCGGCTTGAGCCCGGTCGGCTCGCCGATCACGGCTGCACGTCCCAGCGGCCGTCCCGCCTGGGCCAGTGCCCGGGCGCCGGACATCGAGCTTTCTTCATCGCAGGTGGCAAGGATCAGCAGCGGCTGCTTGAACGGTTGGTCGAGCAGCGGCCGGACGGCTTCGATGGCCAGGGCGAAAAAGCCCTTCATGTCGCAACTGCCCAGGCCGACCCAGCGCCCGTCGACCTCAGTCAGCTTCAGGGGGTCGGTCTGCCACAACGCGCCATCGAATGGCACCGTATCACTGTGACCGGCCAGCACGAGCCCGCCGGGGCCACTGCCAAAACTGGCCAGCAAGTTGAATTTGCCGGGGCTGACCTGCTGGATGTCGCAGGCAAAACCCAGATCACCGAGCCAGGCGGCCAGCAAGTCGATCACCGGACGATTGGATTGATCGAGGCTTGGCTGGGTGCAACTGACGGATGGCGCAGCGATCAGTGCAGCGAACTGATCTTTCATGGACGGCAAAGGCATCGCTGACTCCAACTCCCGAATTGAAGTCCATCATAGAGCCATCCGGTGACAGGAATAAACCGTCGCACGGCGTAGGCAGGTTGAGTCCTGTACACTGCACGACCTTGGCAGCCACCTTTTCCCCCGGCTGCGCTCCCGATCCTGGATTTTCCGGCCATGCAGAAAGAAACCGAAATCAAGCTCCGCGTCAGCCGCGAAACCCTCGCCGCCCTGCGCGAGCACCCGTTACTGAAAAAACGCAACAAAAGTGGCTGGGAACGCCGTGAGTTGATGAATCAATACTTCGACACCCCTGAGCGTGACCTGGCCCGGGCCAAAGTCGCCCTGCGCCTGCGCAAGGATGGCGAAGAAGTGATCCAGACCCTCAAGACCCGCGGCCAAAGCGTCGCTGGCCTGTCCGTACGTAACGAGTACGACTGGAACCTGCCCAAAGCCAAGCTCGACCTGAAAAAACTGGACGGCGAATGCTGGCCCGAAGAACTGGCCGAACTGGACAAGAAAACCCTGAAAGCCATCTTCACCACCGACTTCGTCCGCGAGCGCGCGGAAATCGCCTGGGGCCGCGGCAAGACCAAAGTGGTCATCGAAGCAGCACTGGACCTGGGCCACGTGGTGGTCGGCAAGCAAAAAGAAGAAATCTGCGAACTGGAACTGGAATTGCGCGAAGGCGAACCCGCTGCGCTGCTGGAACTGGCCGCCGAACTGGCTGAAAAACTGGCGCTGATGCCATGCGACATCAGCAAGGCCGAACGTGGCTATCGCCTGTACGACGCCCACAGTTACTCCTTGAGCCTGCCGGCACCGCAGATCAGCGCCGAAACGCCACTGGACGACGCCTTCGCCGCACTCAGCTGGCACTTGCTGGGCAGCAGCCAGCGCCTGGCCGAGCAGTATCGTTTCAATGGCCACTGGCGCCTGTTGCAGGACTGGGTCGAGAACCTGGCTGAAATGCGCGCGCTGATCAGCAGCCTCGGTCAAGCCGCACCGCGCCAGTCGACCCACGATTTGCGTGTCGCCCTCGACGCCCTGCTGGAAGACTGGCGCCCGCTGGTACAGGCTGGCCTGGACGATGAAGACGTTCGCAAAGCCGCGCCGGAGCAGTTCCTCGAAGAACTCGAAGACCCGCGTTGGGGCCTGTTCTCCCTGAACACCTCGCGTTGGTTGCTGGCCCGCACCTGGACCGCCGAGCGTAATACCCGGGGCAATCGCCAGGGCGCCGCGCAATTGGGCAGCTGGCTGCCGCGCCTGCTGGGCGAGGAAGCCACCTCGCTGCAATTGCAGCGCTACCAGCAACAGCCGGAAGACCTGGCCGAGCAACTGCCGCGTATCGAGCGCATTCAGGTCTGGTTGCACCACGCACGCAACGTGCTGGAGATCCCGGAAATGGATCGCCTCTACGGCGAGCTGAACAAGCTGGCGCAACTGGCCAACGAGCCGATCACCGACGAAACCCTGGATGCGCGCAAGCAACAGGCGATCGCGGTTTATCAGAATCGTGCCTGGAAGATGCTACTGCGCCTGTAACACCGCTAAAAGATCGCAGCCTTCGGCAGCTCCTACATAGAATTGTGTACCCCTGTAGGAGCTGCCGCAGGCTGCGATCTTTTGCTTTACCGCAACACTGGCAAACTGGTCGTCGATTTGATCTCCGACAACGCCACGATCGAGTTCACCTCCTGTATCCCCGGCACCAGCGACAGCTTCTCGAAGAAGAACCGCTCGTACGCCTCGATATCCGCCGCGACGATCCTCAACATGAAGTCCACCGCCCCCATCAGCACGTAGCACTCCAATACTTCAGGAAAACCTCGAATGGCCTCGGTGAACTCGGTGAAGTTCGAACGGCCATGGGCGTTGAGTTTTACCTGGGCAAAAATCTGCGTGTTCAGGCCGATTTTCTTGCGGTCGAGCAAGGTGACCTGGCTGCGAATGATCCCCTCCTCTTTCATTCGCTGAATCCGCCGCCAACAGGGTGACTGCGAAAGCCCCACCTTTTCGGCGATCTGCGCGCTTGAAAGCGAAGCATCCTCCTGCAGCAAGGCGAGAATCCTACGGTCGTAGCTGTCCAACTCGCTATGCATAAAAAAACCTTCAACTGATGATCTTGCGAATTAATTAATTCAACATAACGCGAATATGTCCAATCATAGATAAGAAATACCCGCCGCCGAATGTAAAAATTTCTCCAATCAGATTGGAGATCGAGCATGCCTTACCTGGAAGCCGTGAATACCTCGCTAACCCGCGCCGATGCCTGGAATGCCGGCAACACCCATTGCCGCGTTCACTATCAATTGCTCGCCGAAGCCGAACCGGACCTGTTATGCCGCGCGCTCAACCTGTTCGCCTTGCAGTGCCTGACCCCGCAGCAGGTGCAGGTGCAGCGTCACGACGATTTGCTGGCCATCGATGTGGTCGTCGACGGCTTGAGCTGGCATCGCGCCCAGGTGATTGCGCAAAAACTGCGCAACCTGATCAGCGTCTGTTCGGTCGATCTGCAAGCGGCGGATTGCGCCTGGGGAGAAGCGGTTCTGGCGGCGGGCTGAAAAACCCCGATACGGCTTCGTCGGGTAGTGGCCCAACGGCTTGCAGGGTCACGACTATCCTTTGCGCACTGTTTTCAAAAGGAGCCCGCATGTCCGTTCAAATCGCCCTTCAGGACCGCTGGCTGGACCTCAATGATGTGCTGCGTGAACTGGTCGCCCAGGGCTTTGTCAGCCAGGACTCGGCCGAACAGGCGTTGAACGCCCGACGCCGTCACGCCGCCGATGGCCAGATACACCCGCTGGAGTTCATCGCCAGCCAACACCTGGACGACCTCAGCCGTCCGGGCAAGCACCTCGACCTTGAAAGCCTGACCCTGTGGCTATCCCAGCAGGCGGGCCAGCCTTACCTGCGGATCGATCCGCTGAAAATCAACGTCGCGGCCGTGACGCCGCTGATGTCCTACGCCTTCGCCCAGCGCCACAAGATTCTCGCGGTGTCGGTCGATCGCGACGCAGTAACCATCGCCAGCGCCCAGCCTTATGTAACGGGTTGGGAAGCAGACCTGGCCCACGTGCTGAAGTTGCCGATCAAGCGCGTGGTGGCCAACCCGGTGGACATCCAGCGTTTCAGCGTGGAGTTCTTTCGCCTGGCCAAATCGGTCAGCGGCGCGAACAGCGCCGATCAGCAGGTCAGCCACCTGGGCAATTTCGAGCAGTTGCTCAACCTCGGCGCCAGCGACCAGGAGCCCGACGCCAACGACGCGCACATCGTCAATATCGTCGACTGGCTGTTCCAGTACGCCTTCCAGCAGCGCGCCAGCGATATCCACATCGAGCCCCGACGCGAACAGGGCACGGTGCGCTTCCGCATCGACGGCGTATTGCACAACGTCTACCAATTCCCGCCCCAGGTGACCATGGCCATCGTCAGTCGCCTCAAAAGCCTGGGCAGAATGAACGTTGCGGAGAAACGCAAACCCCAGGACGGCCGGGTGAAAACCAAGACTCCGGAGGGTGGAGAAGTCGAGTTGCGGCTCTCGACCTTGCCCACGGCCTTCGGCGAAAAAATGGTCATGCGGATCTTTGACCCGGAAGTGCTGCTCAAGGATTTCGATCAGTTGGGTTTTTCCGCCGATGACCTGCGGCGCTGGCAGGACATGACCCGCCAGCCCAATGGCATTATCCTGGTCACCGGGCCGACCGGTTCGGGCAAGACCACTACGCTCTACACCACGCTGAAAAAACTGGCGACGCCGCAAGTCAACCTCTGCACTATCGAAGACCCGATAGAAATGGTCGAGCCGGCGTTCAACCAGATGCAGGTCCAGCACAACATCGACCTGACTTTCGCCGCCGGTGTCCGGGCGCTGATGCGGCAAGACCCGGACATCATCATGATCGGCGAGATCCGCGACCTGGAAACCGCCGAGATGGCCATCCAGGCGGCCCTCACCGGGCACCTGGTGTTATCGACGCTGCACACCAACGATGCACCCAGCGCCATCAGCCGGTTACTGGAACTGGGCGTGCCGCACTACCTGATCAAGGCCACCGTACTCGGCGTGATGGCCCAACGCCTGGTGCGCACCCTGTGCCCACACTGCAAGGCCCCGCAAACCCTGGGCGAGGAAGACTGGCAAACCCTGACCCGGCCCTGGCAGGCCCCCTTGCCTGGCAACGCCCAGCGCGCCATTGGCTGCCTGGAATGTCGCGATACCGGCTACCACGGTCGTGCCGGGGTGTACGAAATCATGCAATTGAGCGACGGCTTGAAGGCGCTGATCAATCCCGACACTGACTTGCTGGCGGTGCGGCGCCAGGCGTTCAAGGAGGGCATGCGCAGCCTGCGACTGTCGGGGGCGCAGAAAGTGGCGGCGGGCCTGACGACGATTGAGGAGGTGTTGCGGGTGACTCCGCAGAGCGAGCAGAAGTAGGTGGACCGTTACGGAACTCGATTGGGGGTCGACAATCCAACATCGCAGTTAATCAGTGGAGTCACCCATCATGCGTTTCAAAGTTGCTGTCGCTACCATCGCCTTGTTGTCCCTGCCTGTCGGCTCGGCGATGGCTGATAGCTTTTGGCGTAACGTCCTTACCTCCGGTGCAACCACCGGCTCGACCTACCTGACGTTCAAGGATAACAAGATGATCGTCGCGGCCCAGGACGATGCCGGCAGCTTTGTGGCCAGTGACGGCAGCATCCGCGGCCCGTACCTGGAAGCGGCAATGCAGAAAGTCCGCGCCGACAACCCGGGTTTGCAGGCCACGGATATGGAACTGGCGAATGCGATCCTGGCGAAGAATGCCGTGGCTTCGGAATAAGGTTGCCGAACAAAAAATGCCGCCCATATGAGCGGCATTTTTTATGGACGTTTAAAAGCAAAGATCGCAGCCTGCGGCAGCTCCTACGGGGGATCGCATTACCATGTGGGAGCTGCCGCAGGCTGCGATCTTTTGACCTTGCCTAACGGTATTCGTCCAGCGGCACACACGCACAAAACAGGTTCCGGTCGCCGTAGACATTGTCCACCCGGTTCACCGCCGGCCAATACTTGTGCGCCTTGGTGTGCGCATCCGGTGTGACCGCCTGCACGATGCTGTAAGGCCGTTCCCACACGCCAGTGATGTCCGCCAGCGTATGCGGCGCTCGCTTCAACGGGTTGTCCTCGGCCGGCCAGTTGCCGTTCTGCACCTCGGTAATTTCCGCGCGGATGCTCAGCATCGCGCCGATAAAACGGTCCAGCTCTGCCTTCGATTCGCTTTCGGTGGGCTCGACCATCAACGTTCCCGGCACCGGGAACGACATGGTGGGTGCATGGAAGCCGTAGTCCATCAGGCGCTTGGCAACGTCCTCCTCGCTGATGCCGGTCAGCGCCTTGAGGGGGCGCAGGTCGAGAATGCATTCGTGGGCCACTCGCTCGTTGCGGCCGGTGTAGAGGACCGGAAACGCGCCGGACAGGTGCCGCGCCAGGTAATTGGCCGCCAGGATCGCCACTTCACTGGCGTCGGCCAATTGCGGCCCCATCATGGCGATGTACATCCAGCTGATCGGCAGGATGCTGGCACTGCCCCAGGGCGCCGCACTGACTGCGCCATTCTGTGGTTGCGGTCCTTCGATAGGCACGACCGGGTGATTGGCCACGAACGGCGCCAGGTGGGCGCGCACGCCAATCGGCCCCATGCCCGGCCCGCCGCCGCCATGGGGAATGCAGAAGGTCTTGTGCAGGTTCATGTGTGACACATCGGCGCCAATGTCCGCCGGGCGCGCCAGCCCGACCTGGGCGTTGAGGTTCGCGCCGTCCATGTACACCTGGCCGCCGTGGCTGTGGATAACTTCACAGATTTCGCTGATGCCTTCTTCATACACGCCGTGGGTCGATGGATAAGTCGCCATCAGGCACGCCAGCTTATCCCCGGCCTGGGCGGCCTTGTCTTTCAGGTCCTCCAGATCGACGTTGCCCGCCTCGTCACACTCGACGATCACCACGCGCATCCCGGCCATCTGCGCCGAGGCCGGATTGGTGCCGTGGGCCGACGAAGGAATCAGGCAGACATCCCGCCCGCCCTGCTGGCGGCTCTCGTGGTATTTGCGGATCGCCAGCAGGCCGGCATATTCGCCCTGGGCCCCGGAGTTGGGCTGCATGCAGATCGCATCAAAACCGGTAATCGCGCAAAGCCAGCGCTCCAGTTCTTCGATCATCAATGAATAACCGAGGGCCTGTTCTCTGGGCGCAAACGGGTGCAGGTTGGCGAACTGCGGCCAGGTAATCGGGATCATTTCGCTGGTGGCGTTGAGCTTCATGGTGCACGAGCCCAGCGGGATCATCGATTGATTGAGTGCCAGATCCTTGTTTTCCAGTTGCTTGAGGTAGCGCAGCATCTCGGTTTCGCTGTGGTGGGCGTTGAACACCGGGTGGCGCAGATAGGGCGAGGTCCGTGCCAGCGTGTCGGGAATGCCGCCGTCCAGGGTTTCAGCGTCCAGCTCGTCGACACTGAGCCCATGATCGGCCCCCAGGAACAGGTCGAACAGTTTCGCCACCGTGGTTTCATCGCAGGTTTCGTCGAGGCTCACACCCAATTGCCCACGCCCCAGAATGCGCAGGTTGATTTGCGCGGCCTGGGCGCTTTCGATGATTGCGGTCTGGGTGCCACCGACCTCCAGGGTCAGGGTGTCGAAGAAGTGTTGGTTGAGACGGGTAATGCCCTTGCGCTCAAGGCCCGCGGCAAGGATGCAGGTCAGCCGATGGACGCGCTGGGCAATCCGTTTCAGCCCTTCGGGGCCGTGATAAACCGCGTAGAAGCTGGCGATATTGGCCAGCAGCACTTGAGCGGTGCAGATGTTCGAGTTGGCCTTTTCACGACGGATATGCTGCTCGCGGGTTTGCAGCGCCATGCGCAGGGCAACGTTGCTGCGGGCGTCTTTTGACACGCCGATGATGCGGCCGGGAATCGCCCGCTTGTACTCGTCACGGCTGGCGAAAAACGCCGCGTGAGGGCCGCCGTAACCCATGGGCACGCCAAAACGCTGGGATGAACCGAACACCACGTCGGCACCCAGCTCCCCCGGCGGGGTGAGCAGCAGCAGGCTCAGCAAATCAGTGGCGACACACGCCAGCGCCTGCTGGGCATGCAGATGATCAATCAGCGGACGTAGATTACGGATCTCGCCGTGGGTGTCGGGATATTGCAGCAGTGCACCAAATACCTGGTGCTGTTTCAAGTTATCCACAGCGTCGACGATCAGCTCGAACCCGAAGCCTTCGGCACGGGTCTGCACCACGGAAATGGTCTGCGGATGGCAGTTTTCGTCGACAAAGAACAGATTGCTTTTCGACTTGGCAACCCGCTTGGCCAGGGCCATGGCTTCCGCGGCCGCAGTGGCTTCATCCAGCAGCGAGGCGTTGGCCAGTTCAAGTCCCGTGAGGTCGATGGTCAACTGCTGGAAATTCAACAGCGCTTCAAGCCGGCCTTGGGCGATTTCCGGTTGATAGGGCGTGTACGCGGTGTACCAGCCGGGATTTTCCAGGACGTTGCGCAGGATGACGGCGGGGGTCAACGTGCCGTGATAGCCCATGCCGATCAGGCTGGTCCAGACCTGGTTTTGCTCAGCGTAACCGCGCAGCTTGGCCAGTGCGGCTTCTTCGTCGAGGGCTGGCGGCAGGTCGAGTGGTCGGTTCAGGCGGATTCCCGGCGGGACCGTCTGCTCGATCAATTCGACCCGGCTGCCGAGGCCAAGGCTGTCGAGCATCGCCTGCTGCTCGGCGGCATCAGGGCCAAGGTGGCGGCGAAGAAAGGCATTGGGGTCGCGTAACTGGCTCAGGGACGGCAACTGGGACATGACGGGCTCTCTCTTGGCTGGCGCTCAGCGTCGATGCAACTCGGTCAATCCAGCATAGCAGTCGATGCCAGACCCGAACCCTTGCAGGAGCAAGCATGCTCGCGATGAACCTGAGAACACCGCGGGGTGTCAGGCTTCCAGCGTCATCGTTGACGACCATCGCGAGCGTGCTCGCTCCTAAAGGGGAAAAATCGCCAGAAGCAAAAAAGCCCCGACAGGTCGGGGCTTTGAGATAACGCTGAAGGCTTACTCGCCGATGGCGGCCTTGTAACCCGCTGCATCAAGCAGCTTGTCCAGGTCAGCCGTGTTGCTTGGCTTGAGCTTGAAGATCCACGCGCCGTACGGGTCGGAGTTGAGCAACTCAGGCTCACCGCTCAGAGCTTCGTTGACCGCGATCACTTCACCGGCAACCGGGGAATAGATGTCGGAAGCGGCCTTGACCGACTCCACCACACCAGACTGATCACCGGCGGCGAAGACGTTGCCGACTTCAGTCAGCTCAACGAACACCACATCACCCAGCGCTTCCTGCGCGTGATCGCTGATGCCCACGGTGACGGTGCCATCGGCTTCCAGGCGAGCCCATTCGTGACTCTCGGCAAAACGCAGGTCGGCAGGGATATTGCTCATGTTCTGTGTCCTCAGGAAATTTATCGGCGGTCAACATCCGCCGGGAAAGGTTAGATCAAGGTTTTGCCATGGCGCACGAAGGTCGGCTTGACCACTCGGACCGGGTACCACTTGCCACGGATTTCCACTTCCGCGCGGTCGGCGGTGGCCATCGGCACCCGCGCCAGTGCAATGGACTTGCTTAGCGTAGGAGAGAAACTACCACTGGTGATCTCCCCTTCGCCAACATTGGCGATGCGAACCACCTGATGAGCGCGCAAAACCCCGCGTTCCTCAAGGACCAGACCGACCAGTTTATGTTGTACGCCACCGCTGCGCTCGGCTTCCAGCGCCGGACGGCCGATGAACTGGCGAGTGGAAGGCTCCCACGCGATGCTCCAGGCCATATTGGAGGCCAGCGGGGAAACGTCCTGGTGAATGTCCTGACCGTACAGGTTCATGCCCGCCTCGACCCGCAGGGTGTCGCGCGCGCCCAGGCCTATGGGGGAAATGCCCGCCCCCACCAGATCGTTGAAGAACCCCGGCGCCTGGTCGGCAGGCAGAATGATTTCCAGGCCGTCTTCACCGGTGTAGCCGGTGCGTGCGATGAACCAGTCACCGTCGGGCCGACCTTCGAACGGCTTGAGTTTCTGGATCAGTGCGCCGCGTGCCTGGCTCACCAGCTCGGCAATCTTGTGCCGGGCATGGGGGCCTTGAATGGCCAGCATTGCCAATTCGGATCGCTCGTTGAGCTGTACGTCGAAACCATCGAGATGCGCCTGCATCCACGCCAGGTCCTGGTCGCGGGTGGAGGCGTTGACCACCAAGCGGTAACCGCTTTCGAGACGATAGACGATCATGTCGTCGACGATACCGCCGCGCTCATTGAGCATGGTGCTGTACAACGCGGTACCGGGTTTATGCAGGCGTTCGACGTCGTTGGCCAGCAAATGCTGGAGCCAAGCCTTGGCCTGGGGGCCGTCGACATCGATCACGGTCATGTGGGATACATCAAAAACACCGCAATCGCGGCGCACTTGATGGTGCTCCTCGACCTGGGATCCATAATGCAGAGGCATATCCCAACCGCCAAAATCGACCATCTTCGCGCCGAGGGCAAGATGAAGGTCATACAGAGGCGTACGCTGTCCCATGGGTTTCTCCTTCCGGGCGTGGCGAAGGTGCGGTCGAGTGATAATTTGTGCGGGAACCTTGAAATAAAAGGCTTCCAGCCGCTTTCACTACCTTATCTGTCAGACGGACCGCACCGAATGCCGCGCATTGTAGCCGCAAGGTGTAGGACTGGCACCTAGCTGTTTCGATGCGCCGAACGTCGTATCAATCCGATGACTGGTAGCAGCCCGACCAAAACCAGGGTCAAGGCCGGTAAAGACGCCCTCGCCCACTCACCTTCACTGGTCATTTCGAAAATCCGCACCGCCAGCGTGTCCCAGCCGAACGGGCGCATCAGAAGGGTCGCGGGCATTTCCTTGAGCACATCGACGAACACCAGCAAGGCCGCGCTCATCGAACCGGGGAGCAGCAAAGGTAGATACACTTTGAAAAACAGTCGCGGCCCACTGACGCCCAGGCTACGTGCCGCTTCGGGCAAAGATGGCCGTATACGCGCCAGACTGCTTTCCAGCGGACCGTAGGCCACAGCGATGAAGCGCACCAGGTAAGCTAGCAGCAGCGCCAACAGACTGCCCAGCAACAACGGCTTGCCAGCCCCGCCGAGCCAGCCGGAGAGCGGGATCACCAACACGCGATCGAGGTAACTGAACGCCAGCATGATCGAAACCGCCAGCACCGATCCGGGCAAGGCGTAGCCAAGATTGGCCAGGCTCACCCCGGCGCGAATCCCCCGGGTCGGCGCCAGCCGCCGGGCAAACGCCAATACCAGGGCGACACTGACGGTGATCAACGCCGCCATCGCCCCCAGGTACAACGTGTGAATGATCAGGCCGGTGTAACGCTCATCCAGATCCAGGCGACCGCGCTGCCAGAACCACACCACCAGCTGCAGCATAGGAATGACAAAGGCGCAGGCGAACACCAGAGCGCACCACCCCGTCGCCAACAGTGCCTTGAGACCGCGCAGGTGATACAACGCCTTGACCCGTGGCCGTTCATTGCTCGCACGGTTGGCGCCGCGGGCACGCCGCTCGCCGTAGAGCACGAGCATCACCACCAGCAGCAACAGGCTGGCCAGTTGCGCGGCGCTGGAGAGGCTGAAGAACCCGTACCAGGTCTTGTAGATGGCGGTGGTGAAGGTGTCGAAGTTGAACACTGACACGGCACCGAAATCCGCCAGGGTTTCCATCAGCGCCAAGGCTACGCCAGCACCGATGGCCGGGCGCGCCATGGGCATCGCCACGCGCCAGAACGCCTGCCATGGGGATTGACCGAGCACCCGTGCCGCTTCCATCAGCCCCTTGCCCTGAGCCAAGAAAGCGGTGCGCGCCAGCAGATAAACGTAAGGATAGAAGACCAGCACCAGGACCAGGATCACCCCTCCCGTGGAGCGCACACGCGGCAAACGTAGGCCGCTGCCGAACCACTCTCGCAACAGGGTTTGCACGGGACCGGCAAAATCCAGCAGCCCGACAAAGACGAATGCCAGCACGTAGGCCGGAATCGCAAAGGGCAGCATCAGTGCCCAGTCCAGCCAACGCCGACCGGGGAATTCGCAAAGGCTGGTGAGCCAGGCCAGGCTCACCCCCAGGACCGTGACGCCAACGCCGACACCGAATACCAGGGTCAGGGTGTTGCCCAGCAGGCGCGGCATCTGGGTTTCCCAGAGGTGGGACCAGATCTGCGGGTCGATGGCTTGCCAGGACAGCAGCAGGACACTCAGGGGAAGCAGGACCAGCGCAGCGATGGCGAAGACCAGGGGATACCAGCGGCGTTGGGCGGGGTGGGCCAAGGTATAGCTCTCGCAAAATCTTGAAGTGTAGGGAAAACGCAAAAAGATCGCAGCCTCCGGCAGCTCCTACATTGGGTCGGTGATCACCCTGTAGGAGCTGCCGAAGGCTGCGATCTTTTGCTCTTTATTGCGGGCGACTCAGTTCCAGCCAGCGCGATCCATCATGCGAATCGCTTCGGCCTGGCGCTTGCCGGCAACTTCCACCGGCAGGGTATCGGCGACGAACTTGCCCCACGCAGCGACTTCGGCGGAGGGTTGCACGGTCGGGTTGGCCGGGTATTCCTGATTCACATCAGCGAAGATCTTCTGTGCCTCTGGCGTGGTCATCCACTCCACCAGGGCCTTGGCCGCTTCCGCATGCGGCGCGTGCTTGATCAGGCCAATGCCCGACAGGTTGACGTGCACGCCGCGATCCGCCTGGTTCGGCCAGAACAGTTTAACCGGCAGATCCGGTTTTTGCTTGTGCAGGCGACCGTAGTAGTAGGTATTGACGATGCCCACGTCGCACTGGCCAGCATTGATGGCCTCGAGCACTGCCACGTCGTCGGAGAACACGTCAGTGGACAGGTTGTTGACCCAGCCCTTGAGGATCTGCTCGGTTTTCTCGGCGCCGTGCACTTCGATCAGGGTGGCGGTCAAGGACTGGTTGTAGACCTTTTTCGCCGTGCGCAGGCACAGGCGGCCTTCCCAGTTCTTGTCGGCCAGTGCTTCGTAGGTGGTCAGTTCGCCCGGTTTCACTCGGTCGGTGGAATAGGCGATGGTCCGCGCCCGCAGGCTCAGGCCGGTCCAGGCGTGGGAGGCCGCACGGTATTGCAGCGGAATGTTGGCGTCTATGGTTTTCGAGGTGAAGGGCTGGAGGATGCCCATCTGCTCGGCTTGCCAGAGGTTGCCGGCATCGACGGTCAGCAGCAGGTCGGCGGGAGTGTTCTCACCCTCGGCCTTGATTCGCTGCATCAGCGGCGCTTCCTTGTCGGTGATGAACTTCACCTGGGTGCCGGTTTTCGCGGTGTAGGCATCGAACACTGGCTTGATCAGTTCATCGATGCGCGAGGAATAGACCACCACCTCGTCAGCGGCCTGGGCGGCGGTGCTGCCGATCAGGGTCAGGGCCAGTGCGGTCAGTAGACGCTTCGGTGCCAACATGGGAGCGGTCTCTCGATTGAAAAAGTGAGGTCAAATGATAAGGACTCACATTTCGCTTCTCAATCGAACAGTTTCCGGAGGAGTTACCAGATGTTGCACAGCGGGAATTGATAGTGAATGTGCTGACGCCTTCGCGAGCAAGCCCGCTCCCACATTTGAAATGCATTCCCATGTGGGAGCGGGCTTGCTCGCGAAGAGGCCATCAGCCACACCAAGGACATCAGGCCTTGGCCAGCGCCGGCAAATCCCCGATCAACCCCAACGCCTCACGCACAAACAGCGCCTTGGCCTCGGGCATCCGATCGACCCAATTCAACCCGACATTACGCAACAAGCGCACCGGCAACGGGTCAGCCTGGAACAACCGTTCAAAACCTTCCATTGCCGCCATCAACGCCAGGTTATGCGGCATCCGCCGACGTTCGTAACGGCTCAGCACCTTCACGTCCGCCAGTCGCTCGCCACGGGTTGCCGCTTGCAATAGCACTTCGGCCAGCACGGCAGCATCCAGGAAACCGAGGTTCACGCCCTGCCCGGCCAGCGGGTGAATGGTGTGCGCGGCATCGCCGATCAAGGCCAGGCCCTCTGCCACGTACCGCTTGGCATGGCGCTGACGCAGCGGCACGCACAGGCGTGGGTCCGCACTCAGTACCGTGCCAAGTCGACCTTCGAAGGCCCGCTCCAGCGCACGACAGAAATCCTCGTCATCGAGTTCCATCAAGTGCCCGGCTTCGCTCGGCGTGGTCGACCAGACGATCGAGCACCAATCCTGCTGACCGTCGCGTTCAAGCGGCAGGAACGCCAGCGGGCCATTGTCGGTAAACCGCTGCCAGGCGGTCGCTTGATGAGGTTTAGAGCTGCGCACGCTGGTGACGATGGCGTGATGCAGGTAATCCCATTCCCGCGTGGCGACACCAGTCAGGCGTCGCACCGCCGAGTTGGCCCCATCCGCCGCGATCACCAGCGGCGCACGCAAGGTGCGGCCATCGGCCAGGGTTAGCAGCCAGTCGTCGCCGGAGCGGCGCATTTGTTCCAGGCGCGCATTGGCCAGCATGCCCAGGTCACAGTCGTGCAAGCGGTCGAGCAAGGCGTCCTGAACCACACGATTCTCGACGATATGGCCCAGGGCATCGGCATGCACGCTGGCCGCCGAAAAGTGGATTTGCCCGGTGCCGCTGCCGTCCCAGACGTGCATGTCGCTGTAGGGACTGCTGCGCCGGCTGGCAATACCGTCCCAAACACCCAGGCGTTCGAGAATTCGCTGACTGGCAATGGACAATGCACTCACGCGCGGCTCGAACGGCGCCTGCGGGTCATAGGGTTTGACGCTCAACGGGCTGCCATCGAGCAGCAGGACTTCCAGCCCGCTGTCCTGCAACGCCAGCGCCAGGGCGCTGCCGACCATTCCGGCCCCGACAATCAGCAGATCTGCGCGCATTTCCATGCTTTAAGCCTGTCTCGCTTGCGGCTTGAGCCGCACGTAAAGGGTTTTTCCGACACGCGCCACCAGGTGGCCGGCGCCGTCATGGATATCGACCTGCAATTGCGGCAGGTACTTCTTGCCCTCCGCCGTCTGCCGGCGGATCTCGTCGAGCAAGGTGTCATCGATGTTGAAACGGGCGAATACCGGGCCTTTGCCCGGCGCAATGAAATCGATGTCGGCGGACTTGTCCCAGATGATGTACTCGCGACCAAGGTTTTCCATCAGCATCAGCATGAAGAACGGATCGACCATTGAATACAGGCTGCCGCCAAACTGCGTGCCGACGTAGTTGCGGTTGTACCAACTCAAGCCCATGGACACCTGGACATCACGAAAGTCATCGCTGATGTACCGCACCCGAACCCCGGCACCAAGGTACGGCGGATAGAGGTTCATGAACCGGCACATCAAGCGGGCCTTGCCAAACCTGCGCGTCAGCCACTTAAACATCAGGGCGAGTACCCAGGCCCATGGCTTGCCGGGCGAACCAGCGCTTGGCCGGCGGCAGCAGATCAAGACCGAGCAGGCCCAGATTGCGGCCCAATGAGACCAGCGGCTGAGTACTGCCGAACAGGCGCGTGACCTGGTCGGAGAAGCCCACGGTGAGGCTCTGGTCCAATCGCTGGCGCTCGCGGTAATCCTGCAAGGTGGCGAAGTCGCCCGGCAGGCGTTCGCTGGCGAGCAGCGCATCGGCCAGCGCCTGGGCATCGCGCAGGGACAGGTTGAACCCCTGGCCGGCAATCGGATGCAGGCTGTGGGCAGCATTGCCGAGAACCACCAGGTGCGAGCGCACCTGCTCTTCGGCCTCCACCAGCGCCAGCGGATACAAGTGCCGCACACCGACTTGCTTCAACGTGCCAAGGCGATAACCGAACACCCCCTGCAGCTCGCTCAGGAAACTGCGCTCATCAAGGGCGGCCAGGCGCTGTGCATCCATGCCCTGGCGGGTCCAGACCAGCGCGCAACGATTGTCCGGCAACGGCAGGAACGCCATTGGGCCGTCGTCGGTGAAACGTTCGAACGCCATGCCGTCATGGGCTTCGCTCGGGGTGATGTTGGCGATCAGCGCGCTCTGGTTGTATGGGCGTTTCTTGATGCCGATGCCCAGTTGCTCGCGCAAGCCTGAACGGCCGCCATCGGCGAGCACCGCAAGGTCGCAATCGAGCGTGGTTTCGTCATTCAGGGTCAGGCGGTAGCCATCAGTGAGCGGCTCCATGCGCGTGACTTCCGCCGGACAACGCCAACTGATCACGCCCTGGTCCAGGCCTTGCCACAGGCAATGGCCAAGCCAGGCGTTTTCCACCACATACCCCAGCGCCGGAACGCCCTCTTCCATCGCCGACAGTCGCGCCGTGGAAAAACGCCCACGGTCAGAGACGTGAATCTGCTTGATCGGCTCTGCGCGGCGGGAGATTTCCTGCCAGGCGCCCAGGCGCTGATAAATCTGCCGCGCACCGAAGGACAACGCCGTGGAACGCGCATCGTAACTGGGTTGATAGCTGTCCCCGGGGGCAAACGGTTCGATCAGCACGATCTTCCAGCCACGGGCCTTTGCCCCGGCCTGCAAGGCTAACGCCAGACTGGCGCCGACCAGGCCGCCACCGATAATCGCCAGGTTGACTCGATTCATGCCGCTTGTGTCCGTGCTTGCGCCATCAGGGCCTCGATCTCGGCGACGGTTTTCGGTACGCCTTTCGTCAGGATTTCACAGCCGGCCTTGGTGACCACGACATCGTCCTCGATGCGCACGCCAATGCCGCGCCATTTCTTCGCCACGCTCTGGTTGTCCGGAGCAATGTAGATCCCCGGCTCCACGGTCAGCGCCATGCCCACTTCCAGCACGCGCCATTCGCCACCGACCTTGTACTCGCCGACGTCATGCACATCCATGCCCAGCCAATGACCGGCGCGGTGCATGTAGAACGCCTTGTAGGCTTCGCTGGCGATCAGTTCGTCGACGTTACCCTGCATCAGTCCCAGCTCGACCAGGCCCGAGGTAATCACCCGCACCGTGGCTTCGTGGGCCTGGTTCCAGTGCTTGTTCGGGGCAATCTCGGCAAACGCGGCTTCCTGGGCGGCCAGCACCAATTCGTAGATTGCCTTCTGTTCTGCGCTGAATTTGCCGTTGACCGGCCAGGTACGCGTGATGTCGCTGGCGTAGCAGTCGATCTCGCAACCGGCATCAATCAGCACCAGGTCACCGTCCTTGAGCAGCGCGTCATTCTGCTGGTAATGCAGGATGCAGCTGTTGCGCCCCGCCGCGACGATCGAGCCGTAGGCCGGCATCTTCGCCCCGCCTTTGCGGAACTCGTAATCGAGTTCGGCTTCCAGGCTGAACTCGTGCAACCCGACACGGCTGGCCTGCATCGCACGCACATGCGCCTGGGCGGAAATCCGTGCGGCTTCGCGCATCACCTTCACTTCTGCCGCCGATTTATACAGGCGCATGTCGTGCAGCAGATGATCCAGGGCAACGTATTCGTTCGGCGGCTGGGCGCCGAGGTTGGCCTTGGAGCGGATCACGTTGATCCATTCCATCAGGTGCCGGTCGAATTCCGGGTTGCTGCCCATGGCCGAGTAGACGCGGTCACGGCCTTCGATAAGGCCGGGCAGGATGTCGTCGATGTCGGTGATCGGGAAGGCGTCGTCGGCACCGAAGTCGCGAATCGCGCCCTCTTGCCCGGCGCGCAGGCCGTCCCACAACTCGCGTTCGGCGTTGCGTTCACGGCAGAACAGGATGTATTCACCATGCAGGCGCCCTGGCATCAGGACCAACACGGCCTGAGGCTCGGGAAAACCGCTGAGGTACTGGAAGTCGCTGTCCTGGCGATAGACGTGCTCGACGTCGCGGTTGCGGATGGCTACCGCGGCGGCGGGCAGGATGGCGATGCTGTTGGGTTCCATCTGCGCCATCAGGGCCTTGCGGCGACGGCTGTATTCCGATTTCGGGATATGAATCATGGGCAGATGGCGTTCCCTGGCATTGATCAGTGCAGCGACGGCTTGGCCGCAGCCGCTGCGTCTTTCTTGGTTTCCGAGAACAGCAGCAGCGGCGCGACGCGCAGGTACTCCATGACTTCCATATAGTCGGTTTCGCCGTCTTCGGACTCTTCCAGCGCGTCTTGCACCTGGGAAATGGCTGCAAGATCCTGCAACACTTCAGTTGCCTCAGTGCTGAGCATGCTACTGTCGCGGCAATTCAAGCCGAAACCACTGAGGAAGCCTTGGCACCACTGGCCCAGAGCCACGGCGCGTTCGGTCAGCGGAGCGTCGTCGGTCGGCAGCAACAGGACCACGGTTACGTCGTCGCCGGTGAGCTCACCCTTGACCATCTCTTGCAGGCCGATCAGGGCGCTGCGAACGTTGTCCTGCGGCTCGCTTTCGAGCAGTTCGGCGGCGTCGATCAGCCAGCCTTCGGCGTCGAAACCGGCGCCGGCGCAACTGCGGCCGAGCAGCAGGCCGTGCAGTTCGGCAGGCGAGACGTTATGACCGCTGGAGGTCAGCAGGGTGGCGAAGCCTTGGTACGGGGAATTCTGAATGGTCATGGGCAGCTAGGCGCCAGACGGCGCTATGTCTAGAATGAAGGCCTTGTATCCTACATCGACTACCCCTGTAGGAGCGAGCACGCTCGCGATGGTCGTCAACGATATCCCTGGGGTCCTGACACCCCGCGGCGTTCTCAGGTTCATCGCGAGCATGCTCGCTCCTACAGTTACCACCCATCAGACGAACAGTGGACACAATGGAAGACACCGACCTGCAAGCGCTGATGGCCAGACTCGAACTGTTGATTACCCGAGTCGAGCAACTTAAGAGCCAAAACGGACTCTTACTAGCTCAGGAAAAGACCTGGCGCGAGGAACGCGCGCACCTCATTGAAAAAAACGAAATCGCCCGGCGTAAGGTCGAATCGATGATTTCGCGCCTCAAGGCCCTGGAGCAAGACTCATGAGTTCAAGCAATAGCGTCACTGTGCAGATCCTCGACAAAGAATATTCGATCATCTGCCCCCAGGAAGAGCGCAGCAACCTGGTGAGCGCCGCTCGCTACCTGGACGGCAAGATGCGCGAAATCCGCAGCAGCGGCAAAGTCATCGGCGCCGATCGCATCGCCGTGATGGCCGCGCTGAACATCACGCACGATTTGCTGCACAAGGAAGAACGACCGGATATCCAGGCCAGCGGTTCAACCCGCGAACAGGTGCGCGACCTGCTCGATCGCGTCGATCTGGTGCTCGCCACTGATCCGGATGTCACCAAGGGCTGATTCGCGTCACCGCTTGCGGTATACTCTGATCACTCCCTGGGGTGCTTGCCAGTTGGCGATGTCCCTGAGCCGATTTGCTATACCCTGGAGGTCGCACGTTGGGCTGGTGTGCATGTCCGCTAGACGGAAAGCCTTAAAGCCTACTGCGTCTTCCACCTTGAACTTTCGGGTTCAAGGGCTAAGTCGACAGCGGCACATCCGGGGAGCCTGATTCCAGTCCGATGCCGGTTTTAATACCGGCATCGGCGTTTTTACTGCTCTGCTTTTTTACAGAGGCGCTTTAGGTAACCGTATTGCCGAAGCCAAAATCCATGACCGAACCTGCGCTGCTCCCTCGACCGCAACTTCGACGCATGCTGCGCAAGGCCCGCCGCGCACTGACAACCAGTCAGCAGCGCCAGGCGGCTCGCGGGCTGTACAAGCAATTGGCCCAGCAACCGCTGTTCCGCCGCGCCAAACACATCTCTCTTTACCTGCCCACCGACGGTGAAATCGATCCGCGCCTGTTGTTGCGTGCGGCTCAACGTCGGGGCAAGGCCACCTATCTGCCGGTGCTCAGTGCCTGGCCGCGAACCAAAATGGTGTTCCAGCGCATCCGCCCCGGCGAAAAGCTCAAGCCCAATCGCTTCCGTATCCTCGAACCCAGGCACAACCTCGCACGACAACGCAAAGTCTGGGCGCTGGACCTGGTGCTGCTGCCATTGGTGGGGTTTGACGATGTTGGCGGACGCCTGGGCATGGGCGGCGGCTTCTATGATCGAAGCCTCGCCTACCTGGCGCGCCGCAATGACTGGCGTAAACCGACATTGCTAGGGCTGGCCCATGAATGCCAGAAGGTCGAGCGACTGGCTCAAGCGAGCTGGGATGTGCCGTTGCAAGGAACGGTGACGGACAAGGCCTGGTATTACGCAGGCTAGACGCCACCGCGCTCAGGCGTCAAAAAGCAAGGATCAGCGCTTGAAGGCTGTCGACTGTTGCTGCAGCGCCGAGACCTCGATGGGTGCATCGGTCTTGTTGTTCCACAGGCTTTGGGCATAGCCAGTGGTTACGACGCCAAGGCCGAACAAAATAACCAAAATCCAAAGTAAATCCGGTTTGCGTTTCATCGATTGCCCCCCAAAGGCATATCAACACGATGTCAGCAGCGGTTTCCATTTGTAGGCCGTGCAGCAGCGTCAAGCTTGAAAGGCCGGCATTTTGCGACAACGTGAACCCGCACGCAAATGCTGGCGTCAACCGACCGTCGGTTTGTCATAAAATTGCCCGACGACCTTTCCACCCACTTCGCAAGGATCCAAACCATGGCCTATTGGCTGATGAAATCCGAGCCCGACGAACTCTCGATCAAAGGCCTGGAGCAGCTTGGCAGAGCGCGCTGGGACGGGGTTCGCAACTATCAGGCGCGTAATTTTTTGCGCGCAATGGCGGTGGGGGACGAGTTCTTTTTCTACCATTCGAGCTGCCCTGAGCCGGGGATTGCCGGGATTGGAAAGATCGTCAAAGCCGCCTATCCGGACCCAACCGCACTGGAGCCCGAGAGTCATTACTACGATCCGAAGGCCACTGCCGAGAAAAACGCCTGGAGCGCTATCGATGTCGCTCACGGCGAAACGTTTTCCAAAGTGTTGAAGCTGGATTTCCTGAAACAGCAATCGGCGCTGGCCGAAATGCCACTGGTACAGAAAGGCTCGCGACTGTCGGTGATGCCCGTGACCGCCGAGCAATGGGCAGCGGTGCTTGGTCTGCGCTGATCAATGCACGGCCGCCTGTCACTCTGGCTGACCTTGCCAACCAGTCAGGCTTGACCCTCAGTTGACTATCATCAAGGTGCTCAAGCGCGTTCCTGCCAGACTGGGACGCAATAGACGCAGGATGCCGACATGTCGACGCACAGCCGTTCTTCGCTTTTCTTCGTATTTTTACTGGGGGCTGTGCTGCTGGCCGCCGGAGTGATTGGTTATTGGCGGTCGACCGTTAACCGGCTGCCCGAAGGGTTGCATGTCGGCAATGGTCGACTTGAAGCCACTGAAGTCCAGATCGCCAGTAAAACACCCGGTCGATTGGCTGAAGTGCTGGTGGACGAAGGCGACAAGGTAACCCAGGGTCAAATGTTGGCCCGCATGGACACCCGGACCCTCGAAGCCCAGCGCAACCAGGCTGAAGCCGAAGTGATACGCGCTCAGGAGAATCTTTCCGCGGCCCAGGCCAATGTGAAACTGCGCCAGAGCGAGCAACTGCTCGCCCAGCAAGAACTCAAACGCTCTCAGGCGTTGTTCAATCGCGGTTTCGCCAGCGGCCAGATCATCGACCAACAGCAGTCACGCTTCGATACCGCCAACGCGGCTGTTACCGCGGCCCGCGCGCAGGTGTCCGCCGTCAGCGCCGCCATTGGCGCTGCACAAGCGCAAGTGGCTCAGTTAAACAGCGAAATCGACGACAGTAGCTTGCGGGCTCCTATCGACGGGATCATTCAGCTTCGCATGGCCGAACCTGGAGAAGTGCTCGGCGCGGGTGGGCGAGTATTGCTGCTGATTGACCCGCACGACCAATATATGAACCTCTATCTTGCAGCATCCGTCGCCGGACGCCTGGCGGTCGGCGATGAAGCGCGGATCCTGCTGGACGCCCTGCCCGACCAGCCGTTGCCGGCAAAAATCAGCTTCGTGGCGGCCAAATCGCAGTTCACACCCAAAGAAGTCGAGACCCGCGACGAACGTCAGAAGCTGGTGTTTCGGGTCAAGCTACGCCTGACCCGCCCCAGCGCCGTGCCCCAGGCCAAACCGGGGATGCCCGGCAACGGCTACGTGCGCACCGCTCCCATTGACTGGCCGGCCAATCTTCAATGACCGGCCTGGCACTGCATGCCACTCGCCTTCAGCACCGCTATGGCGAGCGGCGTGCACTGACCGACATCACGCTCAGTCTGCCCACCGGTACCCGGTGTGGGTTGATTGGCCCGGATGGCGCCGGCAAATCCAGCCTGCTGGGATTGATCGCCGGCGTGAAGACACTACAGGAGGGACAACTGGAAGTGCTCGGTGGCTCGATCCAGGACCGGCGCCACCGCAACAGCCTCTACTCGCGCATAGCGTTCATGCCTCAAGGCCTGGGCGGCAACCTGTACCCTGATCTGTCGATCCGCGAGAACATTCACTTTTTCGCCACACTGTTCGGGCTGTCCGGGGCCGAAAGCGATCAGCGCATGCACAGCCTGCTGCTGGCCACCGATCTGCTGCGATTTGCCGAGCGCCCGGCCGGCAAGCTGTCGGGCGGAATGAAACAGAAGCTCGGCCTCTGTTGTGCGCTGATCCATGAGCCGGATTTGTTGATCCTCGATGAGCCGACCACTGGCGTCGATCCTTTGTCCCGACGGCATTTCTGGGAGTTGATTGATGACGTTCGGCGCCAACGCCCGCAACTGACGCTGCTGGTCGCCACCGCGTACATGGAAGAGGCCGAGCAGTTCGAACACTGCCTGATGCTCGATGACGGCAAGCTGATCGCCGGCGGTTTGAGCCGCGACCTGCGGGCGGTAACCCCCAGCGGCAAACTCGATGTAGCCTTCACCCACTTTCAGGGCGACACCGGCCACGACAACCGGCCGCTAGTGATCCCTCCCCGGACCAACGCCAAGGCTGACATCGCCATCGAAGCCCATGACCTGACCCTACGCTTCGGCGATTTCACCGCTGTGGACAAAGTCAGCTTCGCCATCGGTCGCGGCGAGATCTTCGGGTTTCTGGGATCCAACGGTTGCGGAAAAACCACCACCATGAAAGTGCTCACCGGGCTGATCCCGGCCAGTGAAGGCAGTGCCACGTTGCTGGGCAACCCAGTAAACGCCAAGGACCTGGCCACCCGCAAGCGCGTCGGCTTCATGTCTCAGAGCTTCTCGCTCTATGGCGAGCTCAGCGTGCGACAGAATCTGGACCTGCATGCGCGACTGTTCGATTTGCCCCAGGCCGACAGCACTCAGCGCATCGACGAACTGATCCAGCGCTTCAGCCTGGCCAGCGTCGCCCATCAGTCGTCCGGTGCATTGCCGCTGGGTCTGCGCCAACGATTATCCCTGGCGGTGGCGGTACTGCATCGCCCGGAAGTGCTGATCCTCGACGAACCCACCTCCGGCGTTGACCCGGCGGCGCGGGACGATTTCTGGCGACTGCTGACCGAACTGTCCCGTGAACAGGAGGTGACGATATTCCTGTCCACCCACTTCATGAACGAAGCCCAGCGCTGCGACCGCATCTCATTGATGCACGCAGGCAAGGTATTGGCCTGCGACACCCCGGCAGCACTGCAACAGCAGTTCAACGGCCAGACGCTCGAGGCCGCGTTCGTCACCTGCCTGGAACAGGCCCAGGGCCCGGTCGCAACAACGGCGCCATCAACACCCATCGACACAACGCTCGCACCCACCACATCGATGAACGATCGTCGCTTCAGCTTTGGGCGGCTGAGGGCGCTGGCGAGTCGTGAAGGCAAGGAACTGCTGCGCGATAGAGTGCGCCTGGCCTTCGCACTGCTCGGGGCGATGCTCATGATGGTGATTTTCGGCTATGGCATTTCCCTGGACGTGGAGAAACTCGCCTTCGCGGTCTACGACCAGGACCAGACCCCACAAAGCCGGGCTTATCTGGAGGCCTTCCGCGGCTCCCGTTACTTCGACGAGCAACCCCCGATAAGCGATCCAACGCAGTTGCATCGACGACTGCAGCGCTCGGAAATCAAACTGGCGCTGGAGATTCCCCCCGGATTCGGTCGGGATCTGTTCGCCGGTCGCCAACCTGCGGTAGCGGCGTGGCTCGACGGCGGGATGCCGTTTCGCGCTGAAACCAGCCGCAACTATGTGGAAGCGGTACACCAGGCCAACCTGGAGCAACTGGCGGATCAGTCCAGTCCCGCACCACCCCGGCAAGCACCAGCCAAACTGGAAACCCGTTTCCGCTACAACCAGGATGTCGTCAGCGTCAACGCCATCGGCCCTGGAGTAATGGCGCTGATCCTGGCGTTCATCCCGGCCATGCTGACTGCTCTGGGCATTGTGCGGGAGAAGGAACTGGGCTCGATCACCAACTTCTACGCCACACCGCTGACCCGCCTGGAGTTCCTGCTAGGTAAACAGGTGCCGTATCTGGCCGTCAGTCTGATCAATCTCGCCGTGCTGGCAGCCATGAACCGCTGGCTGTTCGGCGTCCCTTTCAAGGGCAGCGCATTGACCCTGGCCTTCGGCGGATTGCTCTACGTGCTGGCGACCACCAGCATGGGCCTGTTGATTTCGGCGTTCACCCGAACCCAGATCGCCGCGATTCTCGGCACTATGATCATCACCAGTCTGCCGACCATCCAGTTCTCCGGTTTGATCGTGCCGCGATCGTCGCTCGATGGTGCGGCCGCGGTCATGGGGATGCTGTTTCCGGCAGGCTATTTTCTCGATATCGCTGTCGGCACCTTTACCAAGGCCCTGGATATCCGGCAGTTGTGGCCACAATGCCTGGCACTGTTCGGGTTCTTTCTCGGGTTCACCGGGCTCAGCCTGGCCATGCTGAAAAAGCAGGAGGTCTGATGCACAAGCTTGGGCACATCCTGCGTCTTGGCCTCAAGGAGCTCACCAGCCTGCGACATGACAGTGTGTTGCTGCTGTTCCTGTTCTACGCCTTTACAGTGGCGATCTACATGCCGGCCGCGGGCTCAGTGATCGGTGTACACAACGCCAGCGTGGCCATGGTCGATGAAGATCACAGCCCCATGTCGCGCCAACTGGCTCAGGTTCTGCGGCCGCCGGAATTCCAACCGCCGGTGCCGCTGCCTTATGGTCAACTGGACGAAGTGCTGGACAGCGGGCGGTACACCTTCGTGATCAATGTTCCAGCCAATTTTCAGGCCGATCTGCTGGGCGGCCACCAGCCAGCGGTGCAGGTCAACGTTGACGCCACCGCCATGAGCCAGGCGTTCATGGGCGCAGGCTATATCGGGCGGATTTTCCAGCGCGAGCTGCTGAGCTACAGTGGTCAGGGCGACGCGGCCAGCCAGACACCCGTGCTGCTGACAACACGAGCGCTGTTCAATACCAATCTGGAGGGTGGTTGGTTCCTGGCGGTGATTCAGATCGTCAACAACATCACGATTCTGGCCATCATCCTGACGGGCACAGCGCTGCTGCGTGAACGCGAGCATGGCACCCTCGACCATCTGCTGGTACTGCCACTGACGGCACTGGAAATCATGCTGGCGAAAGTCTGGAGCAATATGCTGGTGGTGGTGCTATGCACCTGGGTTTCGCTGGAGGTGATTGTCAAAGGCGCCCTTGGCGTGCCGCTGGCCGGTTCCATGAGCTTTTTCCTGCTGGTAACGGCGGTTTATCTGTTCGCCAGCACGGCGCTTGGAATCTTCCTCGCGACCCTCGCCCGCTCGACACCGCAGTTCGGCTTGTTGGCGATTCCGGTGATTATCCCGATGTTGCTGCTTTCCGGGGGCAGTACGCCCCTGGACAGCATGCCGCAATGGCTGCAATGGGTGATGCAGGGCTCGCCATCGACGCACTTCGTCAGCCTCAGCGCCGCGATACTGTTTCGCGACGCCGGCATCGGTGTCGTCTGGCCAGACTTGCTCGCATTAAGTGCCATCGGCCTGCTGTTTTTTACCATTGCACTGATGCGGTTTCGCAAGAGCCTGGCGTCCTGAGGAACGAGTAGAGAGGCACTCTCGCAACGAGTGCCCGTCCGCACAGCAAAAAGCTTATTGAATGATCAGGTTGTTGAACAACAGGTCCTCAACCACCGGCTTGCCGGTTTCATCATTCATGATCTGCTGGGTTTGCTTAAGGGCTTCCTGACGCAGCTTTTCCTTAGCCTCGACATTGTTCATCGTCTCGGTGGACTGCTGGGCAAACAGCGCCACCAGTTGATTACGAATCAACGGTTCGTTGGCCTTCACCGCTTTGGCGGCCTCGTCACCCGTCACACGCAATGCCACATCAGCCTTGTAGACCTTGAGCTTCGGCGTGCCATCGAGCCCGTAGTTGCCCACGAACGGCGGGCTCAAGGTGACGTAATTGACCTTCGGCGCCACCTCTTCCTTGGCCTCTTCGGCCACCGCTGCCATAGGCAAGGAAACGCCCAGCAACAACATGATCCACGCTTTCACAATTCGCTCCTTATCCGGTTTGCGGCCTAGCATAACCAGCCGCTACGCCAGCACAAGCTTATGGCTGGTTATCAGGGACGGGCATGCTCGTTGACCCGTCGACTCACACACCTACACTTATCGGCCAACACTCCCAAAGGAATAGCCCTGATGAAAGCCGTGCTGTGCAAAGCCTTCGGCCCTGCCGAATCGCTGGTGCTGGAAGACGTCGCCAGTCCTGTCGCGAAGAAGAACGAAATCCTGCTGGAGGTGCACGCCGCCGGGGTGAACTTTCCCGACACGCTGATCATCGAGGGCAAGTACCAATTCAAGCCGCCCTTCCCTTTTTCCCCCGGCGGTGAAGCCGCCGGCGTAGTCAGCGCCGTGGGCGAAAAAGTCAGCCACCTGAAAGTCGGTGACCGGGTCATGGCCCTTACCGGCTGGGGCAGCTTCGCCGAACAGGTCGCGGTGCCGGGTTACAACGTGTTGCCGATTCCGCCTTCCATGGACTTCAACACCGCCGCCGCCTTCAGCATGACCTATGGCACTTCGATGCACGCCCTCAAGCAGCGCGCCAACCTGCATCCCGGCGAAACCCTGCTGGTACTGGGCGCCTCCGGCGGTGTCGGCCTGGCGGCTGTGGAAATCGGAAAGGCCATGGGCGCCCGGGTGATCGCCGCGGCCAGCAGCGCGGAAAAACTTGCCGTGGCCAAGGCTGCAGGTGCCGACGAGCTGATCAACTACAGCGAAACCAGCCTCAAGGACGAAATCAAGCGCCTGACCGATGGCCAGGGTGCCGACGTGATCTACGACCCGGTGGGCGGCGACCTGTTCGACCAGGCCATCCGCGCCATCGCCTGGAACGGCCGCCTGCTGGTGGTTGGCTTTGCCAGCGGACGCATTCCCGAACTGCCAGTAAACCTCGCGCTGCTAAAGGGCGCGGCTGTACTCGGCGTGTTCTGGGGCTCGTTCGCCCAGCGTCAGCCGCAGGATAACGCCGCCAACTTCCAGCAATTGTTTGGCTGGTTTGCCGAAGGCAAGTTGAAGCCGCTGGTGTCGCAGGTGTACCCGCTAAGCAATGCCGCGCAGGCCATCAATGACCTGGGCCAGCGCAAGGCCGTTGGCAAGGTGGTTGTGCAGGTTCGCTGAGCCCGCCACACGGTCTGGACTCCCGTCAATGGTGTCCAGGCCGCCCCAAACTAAAGCAACTTGCGAATATCCTCCGGCAAAAACCTCACATACCTGGACACCGGGTTGTTAAGGCACTCCCTGACAATGATCGGTACTTTCCTGTTCATCCTGGCTATCAGCGCCAGGCGCCGCTCATTGGGTAATGTCGTCGCAGAAAAGGCATTCGATAAATATGCACGGGTGTAGTGGAACGCAGTGGTATCAGCCCAGGCGTGTTCCGGCGTGTTGGCCGTGACTGCATTTAGATCGCGACATTTCAGTTTCTTAAGCCATTCATTGAGATGAAGGGGTAACGCTGAATTGAATCCAAAGACCATCGGCGCAATCACTTCCTGTTCCGCAGGCTTCCCATCCTCAACCGTCCATGGCTTGAACCGCCACTGCCCTATCGCCACCCTGCACGCCTCGGCCAAATCATGATGATCGCTTTGCAAAATACTTACCTTGCTGACCGAGCCATCGGCATGGACCGTAAACCTGACCCTGACATCACCGATGATTCCGGCCCGTTGCAGCGCTGGCGGATAAATCGGCTTGGGGTTGTGCTCCGGTATCAGGAACACGTCACCTCCCCTACTTTCAACAGACAAAACCAACAGCACCAAACACATAACCCACCGCATAACGCATCCCCCTTCTTACCCTGCATCGCCAAACCTGGCTGCCAGACAAAGGGTAAAGATCGAAGGCTTTGGGCTGAAGGTCATGGCTTCCGGTAAAAGCGCAGGACCTTTCCCAAAAAGCTGCCCTATTGCGTTCAGATCAGGCACATCTACGTCGAAACGGTAACGCTTCCTACACCGCCCTTCATTTACGTCTGAGCGACATGTTCATAAAAGAACGCTCGATTTCCAACATTTCCGCTGTTTTGTCGATGAGAACCGATGCTAGTTTCGGTAACGAAACTGTAACATTCGCATCCGCAGTCAAAACAAGAAATTTGGAGCTCTTGAATGTTTGCTTTCTTTCGTCCTGCCGCACATCAGGCTCCGCTGCCTGAAGAAAAAATAGACAGCACCTACCGACGCCTGCGCTGGCAGATCTTCGCCGGTATCTTTATCGGTTACGCCGGTTACTACCTGCTGCGCAAGAACTTTTCCCTGGCCATGCCTTATCTGATCGAAGAGGGCTATACCCGTGGAGAATTGGGCGTGGCGCTGTCGGCGATTGCCATTGCCTATGGTTTGTCCAAGTTTCTGATGGGCATCGTTTCCGACCGTTCCAATCCGCGCTACTTCCTGCCGTTCGGCCTGTTGGTCTCTGCAGCGGTGATGTTCACGTTCGGTTTCGCACATTGGGCGACGTCCAGCGTGACCATCATGTTCATCCTGCTGTTCATCAACGGCTGGGCGCAGGGCATGGGCTGGCCGCCAAGTGGGCGGACCATGGTCCACTGGTGGTCGCAGAAGGAACGCGGTGGCGTGGTGTCGCTGTGGAACGTGGCACATAACGTGGGTGGCGGCTTGATCGGCCCACTGTTCCTGATCGGCATGGGCCTGTTCAACGACTGGCACGCTGCGTTTTATGTACCGGCGGCAGTGGCCATGGCCGTGGCGGTGTTTGCCTTCATCACCATGCGCGACACCCCGCAATCGGTCGGCCTGCCGCCGATCGAGAAGTACAAGAACGACTATCCGGAAGGCTACGACGCGAGCCACGAAGAGGAATTCAGCGCCAAGGAAATCTTCGTCAAGTACGTGCTGCGCAACAAGATGCTCTGGTACATCGCCCTGGCCAACGTCTTTGTCTACCTGCTGCGCTACGGCGTGCTGGACTGGGCACCGACCTACCTCAAGGAGGCCAAGGGCTTCACTGTGGACAAGACGTCCTGGGCGTATTTCTTCTATGAGTGGGCCGGTATTCCGGGCACGTTGCTGTGCGGTTGGATGTCAGACAAGATCTTCCGTGGCAACCGTGGCCTGACAGGCATGGTGTTCATGGCATTGGTGACCGTGGCGACACTGGTGTATTGGCTCAACCCGGCCGGTAACCCGACTGTCGACATGATTGCGCTGGTCTCCATCGGCTTCCTGATCTACGGCCCGGTGATGCTGATCGGCCTGCAGGCACTGGAACTGGCACCGAAGAAAGCCGCCGGTACGGCTGCGGGCTTCACGGGGCTGTTCGGCTACCTGGGAGGTTCGGTCGCGGCCAGTGCAGCGATGGGCTACACCGTGGACCATTTCGGCTGGGACGGCGGTTTCATCTTGCTGATCGGCGCCTGCCTGCTGGCGATGGCCTTCCTGGCGCCAACCCTATGGCACAAGCAAGTCGCCAGTCAGAGCCGCGAAGCACTGGCTTGATCATCCTTTGACTTGCAGCGCTTGAGCCGCGCCTCCAGATTGCGGTCTGGCATGGCGTGGCTACGCAGGGCGTGGGCGGTCTGCTCGACATAATCGCGAGTAGTGCCGTAGCGCCCGCAAGCGTTCTCGAACACGTGGCTCAGGACATGATCCGGCAGGTTACCGGCATAACTGGGCAGATGCCGCTCCAGGACAAATCCCAATGCCTGAACCTGGTTGCCGTCTTCAAGTCGGCAGTTGAGCCAGTGCGGGCGATAGGACGGAAATGGCATCTCACGTTTCCATAGCGCATACAACGACGCGTCCAGCTGTTCATCAGGCAAGCGATAGGCGAAACCGCTGCAGGAGCCGCCGCGATCCAGACCAAAGACCAGCCCGGGCATTTCCGGCGTGCCACGATGCTCGTGGGACCACAGGTACAAACCGCGATGATAGCCATGCACTCGCCCACGAACGCGCTCGACCGCCGTGCATTCAGGGCGCCAGATCAGCGACCCATACGCGAACAACCACACCGGCCCGCCTTTGTGACGCGCCATGGTCGACTGCATAGAGCTGAGCAATTGTTCGTGCGTGAGTTGCGGCCCCAGATCGAGCTGCGGAGGATAGGACAGGTTCAGAAACGAAGATTCAATGGCGCTCATGGCGAATAGCGTTCAGCTCCCCGCGAGTAGACAGTTACTAAATAGAACGCACCGCTGTAGCAATAAGGCACATATGTATTCAAGTAATTGAAGCGCATTGGCGCAACTCTTAATTAATTACTTGAACGATATATAACCTACCGACATTTATATGATTTTATAAATACCGATCGGCTATATAGAGAGTTATAACGGGAGGAACTGTAGGAGCTGCCGCAGGCTGCGATCTTTTGATCTTCAAGGCAAGGTCAAAAGATCGCAGCCTGCGGCAGCTCCTACAAGGGCTGGATCAAGATCGTGGATCAAGATCGAGGGGCGTACGCGAATACGTCGGCGCGCATCTGGTGGGCGTCCATCCCCGCCTCGACCAGCGCATCCAACGTGCCGTAGACCATGGCCGGCGAACCACTGGCGTACACGTGCAGGGCTTTGAGATCAGGAAAGTCTTCGCATACCGCCTCATGCAACATGCCGCAGCGTCCCTGCCAACCGCATTGATCGCTGACGACTTTATGCAGGAACAGGTTGGGCAGCTTCAGCCATTCATCCCAATGTTCGACTTCATAAAAGTCTTCAGGACGACGCACCCCCCAATACAGGTGCACCGGATGCTTGAAGCCCTCGGCGCGGCAATGCTCGATCAGGCCATGGACCTGGCCCATGCCGGTGCCCGCGGCGATCAATACCAATGGACCGTCCGGCAACTCGGCCAGGTGGGCATCACCGAACGGCATGTCGACACGCACCATGCTGTTGCGCTGAAGTTGCTCGATCAGGTTGAGCGCGCTGGCTTCACGCGCCAGCACGTGGATTTCCAGGTCACGGCCACCGGAGGGTGCCGAGGCCAGGGAGAAGGACGACTTCTCGCCGTTGTCGCGATGGATCATCAGATACTGGCCCGCGTGATATCGCGGCGGCTTGCCGGCGGGGGCCCGCAGCCGCACCCGCCAGGTATCACCACCGACCTCGGTGCAACTGGTGACCTGACACGACAGACTGCGCACCGGCAATTCTCCCAGCGCGAGCACGCCATCCCACAGCACGATGCAGTCTTCCAGCGGCTCTGCTATGCAAGTGTAGAACTCGCCATGGTCACGCACATCGCCCGCCTGCTCCACGCGCCCTTCCACCAGCAGTGCCGCGCACACATGGCAGTTACCGTTGCGACAGCTTTGCGGGCATTCATAGCCCAGGCGACGTGCGCCATCGAGAATCCGCTCGCCGGGCAAGATATCCAGTACTGCTCCGGAGGGCTGCAAGGTTACACGCATCAATCTATTCCTAACTGATTCCAGATGGCATCGATCCGCTGGGTCACGGCGTCGTCCTTGACGATTACACGGCCCCACTCGCGCGTGGTTTCACCCGGCCATTTATGCGTGGCATCGAGCCCCATCTTCGAGCCCAGGCCGGACACCGGCGAGGCGAAGTCCAGGTAGTCGATGGGCGTGTTCTCGATCATCACCGTGTCGCGCTTGGGGTCCATGCGCGTAGTAATGGCCCAGATCACGTCGTTCCAGTCGCGGGCGTTGATATCGTCGTCAGTGACGATAACGAACTTGGTGTACATGAACTGTCGCAAAAACGACCAGACACCGAGCATTACCCGCTTGGCATGCCCCGGGTACGACTTCTTCATGGTCACGACGGCCATGCGGTATGAACAGCCTTCGGGCGGCAGGTAGAAGTCGGTGATCTCCGGGAACTGCTTCTGCAGGATCGGCACGAACACTTCGTTCAGCGCCACACCCAGGATCGCCGGCTCATCCGGTGGACGCCCGGTGTAGGTACTGTGGTAGATCGGCTTGATCCGGTGGGTGATGCGCTCGACCGTGAACACAGGGAAGCTGTCGACTTCATTGTAGTAACCGGTGTGGTCGCCGTACGGCCCCTCATCGGCCATCTCGCCTGGATGGATCACGCCTTCAAGGATGATCTCGGCGGTAGCCGGCACTTGCAGGTCGTTGCCACGGCATTTCACCAGCTCGGTACGGTTACCGCGCAACAGGCCGGCGAAGGCGTACTCGGAAAGGCTGTCCGGCACCGGGGTCACGGCGCCAAGAATGGTCGCCGGGTCAGCACCCAGCGCCACGGCGACCGGGAACGGTTGGCCGGGATGTTTTTCGCACCATTCACGGTAATCCAGCGCGCCGCCACGGTGACTCAGCCAGCGCATGATGACCTTGTTGCGGCCGATCACTTGCTGACGGTAGATGCCGAGGTTCTGCCGGTCCTTGTTCGGACCTTTGGTGACCGTCAGGCCCCAGGTGATCAGCGGCGCGACGTCGCCTGGCCAGCAGGTCTGCACGGGCAACGTCGACAGGTCGACGTCGTCGCCTTCGATGACCACTTCCTGGCAGATCGCATCCTTGACCACCTTGGGTGCCATCGAGATGATCTTGCGGAAGATCGGCAGCTTGGACCAGGCGTCTTTCAACCCCTTGGGCGGCTCGGGCTCCTTGAGGAACGCCAGCAACTTGCCGATTTCGCGAAGCTCGCTGACCGCTTCGGCGCCCATGCCCAACGCCACGCGCTCGGGGGTACCGAACAGGTTGCCGAGCACGGGAATGTCAAAACCGGTGGGTTTTTCGAAAAGCAGGGCCGGGCCCTTGGCGCGCAAGGTGCGGTCGCAGACCTCGGTCATTTCGAGCACTGGGGACACCGGAACCTGGATGCGCTTGAGTTCGCCGCGCTGTTCCAGGCCGCTGATAAAGTCGCGCAAGTCGCGATACTGCATGCGTGAGCCTCGTGTTGGCCGTGGCGTTCGGGGGCAGGCAGTTTAGCGCCGAACCTCATGCTTCAGAACCACGAACTACGGGTTGATCAAAAATCAGATAGCAAAAAGCCGGGTTTCCCCGGCTTTTGCTGGTCTATCGACTTACTTGCGCTTCATCGACAGGAAGAACTCATCGTTGGTCTTGGTCGTTTTCAGCTTGTCGACCAGGAACTCGATGGCAGCCACTTCGTCCATAGGGTGCAGCAGCTTGCGTAGAATCCACATGCGCTGCAGCTCGTCGTCGGCAGTCAGCAACTCTTCGCGACGAGTACCGGAACGGTTGATGTTGATCGCCGGGAACACACGCTTTTCAGCGATACGGCGATCCAGAGGCAGTTCCATGTTGCCGGTGCCTTTGAATTCCTCGTAGATCACTTCGTCCATCTTCGAGCCGGTTTCAACCAGCGCGGTGGCGATAATGGTCAGCGAGCCGCCTTCCTCGATGTTCCGCGCAGCGCCGAAGAAACGCTTCGGTTTCTCCAGGGCGTGGGCATCGACACCACCGGTCAATACCTTGCCGGAGCTCGGGATCACGGTGTTGTAGGCACGGGCCAGACGGGTGATGGAGTCGAGCAGGATCACCACGTCCTTCTTGTGTTCGACCAGGCGCTTGGCCTTCTCGATCACCATTTCGGCAACCTGCACGTGGCGGGTTGGCGGCTCGTCGAACGTCGAGGCAACCACTTCGCCGCGCACGGTACGCTGCATTTCGGTTACTTCTTCCGGACGTTCGTCGATCAGCAAGACGATCAGATGAACTTCAGGATTGTTACGCGCGATGTTCGCCGCGATGTTCTGCAGCATGATCGTCTTACCGGCTTTGGGCGGTGCAACGATCAGACCGCGCTGGCCTTTACCGATCGGGGCGCACAGGTCGATGACTCGACCGGTCAAGTCTTCGGTGGAACCGTTACCGGCTTCCATCTTCATGCGCACGGTCGGGAACAGCGGGGTCAGGTTCTCGAAGAGAATCTTGTTTTTCGCGTTTTCCGGACGGTCGAAGTTGATCGTGTCGACCTTGAGCAGTGCGAAATAACGCTCGCCTTCCTTAGGAGGTCGGATCTTGCCAACGATGGTGTCACCGGTACGCAAGTTGAAGCGACGGATCTGGCTCGGCGAGACGTAGATATCGTCTGGGCCGGCGAGATAGGAGGCGTCAGCAGAGCGAAGGAAGCCGAAGCCGTCCTGGAGAATCTCCAGCACGCCATCACCGGAGATTTCCTCGCCGCTTTTCGCGTGCTTTTTCAGCAGGGAGAAAATCACGTCCTGCTTGCGCGAACGGGCCATATTTTCTATGCCCATCTGTTCGGCCAATTCGAGCAGTTCGGTAATCGGCTTTTGCTTGAGTTCAGTCAGATTCATATAGGAATGACGTAATCATTTATGGAGGGGGGAAATTAAGCTTTTGGCTTAATGAGGCCGCGCCGCGGAGAAGGCGACAGGATCGCGTACTTATTCGAAAAGGAGAGCGTCGGCGACGGCTAGCAGGGGGCACTGGAGAAACCAGCGCGGGGCCGAATGTAACACCTGAGTTTCGGAGCGTCTAGCCCTCTACAACGAAAAAAGCCCCGCTATCTGCGGGGCCTTTATCTGACACGCTACTACGACGCTTAGATGTTGGCGTCGAGGAAAGCCGCCAGCTGCGACTTCGACAGTGCGCCGACCTTGGTCGCTTCAACGTTGCCGTTCTTGAACAGCATCAGCGTCGGGATACCGCGCACGCCGTGCTTGGCGGGGGTTTCCTGGTTTTCGTCGATGTTCAGCTTGGCAACGGTCAGCTTGCCTTTGTAGGTCTCGGCAATTTCGTCCAGGACAGGAGCGATCATTTTGCAAGGGCCGCACCATTCAGCCCAGTAGTCGACCAGTACAGCGCCTTCAGCCTTGAGTACGTCGGCCTCGAAGCTAGCGTCGCTAACGTGTTTGATAAGATCGCTGCTCATGGAATTCTCCAGGGTTGTAAGCAAAAAAACGTGGCCCATCATAGCCGCCCTTCCCTCGTTCAGGAAGGTGCAGATGATTGAGTCTCGCTATGGTGTTCCATGAGTTTGGGTATAGCCCAGGTCACGCCAATGCGGGAGCGACGAAAGCGATCCCGGTACGCAGCGCCGCATTGCGCACGTGTTCGTGCATGGCCTTTTGCGCGGCCCCCGAGGCCCGGCGCGCCAGCGCGCGAAGGATTTTGCGGTGCTCATGCCAGGTTTCCATGGCCCGCTCGGCCCGGATGAACGGTAGCTTCTGACTCTCCAGGAAAATCTCGGCACTGGCCGTCAGGATGCTCAGCATCGCCTGATTGCCGCTGGCCAGCAAAATGCGCCGATGGAATTCGAAGTCCAGGCGGGCTGCCGCTTCGAAGTCGCCGCACTTGAGGTCGTTGCGCATGGCGGCGACGTTATCTTCCAGCGCATCGAGCTCATCGGTACTCAAGGTCACGGCCGCCAGCCCCGCCGCGAATCCCTCCAGCGCGTAACGCAACTGGAAGATATCCAGGGGCGAAGCCTGCGCCGCGAAGGGCCAACCGGGTGCGGCCTCGCTTCGCTCAAGCTCCACCGGCGACTGCACGAACACGCCTTTGCCCGGCTGGATACTGATGACACCCAGTGCGCTGAGCGATGACAGCGCCTCACGCAACGACGCCCGACTGACCCCCAGTTGCACCGCCAGGTCCCGCTGCGAGGGCAAGGCATCCCCGGGCCCGAAACCCTGTTCGGTGATCAGTTTGCGGATGGCTTGCAGCGCCAGTTCAGGTACGGCGCGAGAGATCGAATTCATGGTTTTCCAGTCGAACCTGGCCAATGAGCGCTCAGTTGTAAAGCTATTCGAAGCGCCCGGCAAGTCGTGCCCCATGGGGGTTCGGTGACTTTCGCCGCTGCGCCATCGGGGTGCGAAACGCCACCTGACTGTTCAGACCAGTAAGACCGTGTGACGCCAGCAAATCCGCGGCCTGGCGGCCCACCAACGCCATGTTGGCATGGCCCATGCTCTGTCGATCCGCAGAAATCCCTTCGCAAAGATCCGGAGACTTGCCATGACCCAGCGTTACAGCGCCCTCCTCGCAGCCTTGTTCGCCAGCCTCGTGCTGAGCCAGGCCCCCGCCCACGCCGACGCCCTGGAGGATGTCGTGCAGCGCGGCGTTCTCAAGGTCGCCGTACCGCAGGACTTCCCGCCCTTCGGCTCGGTTGGCCCGGACATGAAGCCGCGCGGCCTGGACATCGACACCGCCAAACTGCTGGCCGACCAGCTCAAGGTCAAACTCGAACTGACCCCGGTCAACAGCACCAATCGCATTCCGTTCCTGACCACCGGCAAGGTCGACCTGGTGATCTCCAGCCTCGGCAAAAACCCGGAACGCGAAAAAGTCATCGATTTCTCCCGCGCCTATGCGCCCTTCTACCTCGCCGTGTTCGGTCCTCCAGATGCCGACATCAAGAGCCTCGACGACCTCAAGGGCAAAACCGTCAGCGTCACCCGTGGCGCCATCGAAGACATCGAGCTGACCAAGGTCGCCCCCGAAGGCGTGACCATCAAGCGCTTCGAAGACAACAACTCGACCATCGCCGCGTATCTGGCGGGGCAAGTGGACCTGATCGCCAGCGGCAACGTGGTAATGGTCGCCATCAGCGAGAAGAGCCCGAAACGCGTGCCAGCGCTGAAAGTGAAGCTCAAGGACTCGCCCGTCTACGTGGGCGTGAACAAGAACGAGCCGGCGCTGCTGGACAAGGTCAACCAGATTCTTGTGACCGCCAAGAGCGACGGCGCGCTGGAGAAAAATGCCCTGGCCTGGTTGAAAGAACCGCTGCCGGCCGATCTCTGATCCGGCGCGCAGGAGACACGCGATGGCTTATCAGTTCGATTTCTTGCCGGTGGTGCACAACACCGACCTGTTGCTGCGCGGTGCGCTGTTCACTCTTGAGCTGACGGCCATCGGCGCGGTACTGGGGGTGGGTCTGGGCATCGTCGGGGCGCTGGTGCGGGCGTGGAACATCCGCCCCTTCTCCGGGATTTTTGCGGTCTACGTCGAGTTGATCCGCAATACGCCGTTTCTGGTGCAGTTGTTTTTCATTTTTTTCGGCCTGCCCACCTTGGGTGTGCAGATTTCCGAATGGCAGGCAGCGGTACTGGCGATGGTGATCAATCTGGGCGCCTATTCCACCGAGATCATCCGTGCCGGCGTCCAGGCGATCCCGCGAGGTCAGCTGGAGGCCGCGGCGGCCCTGGCGATGACGCGCTTCGAAGCCTTCCGCCATGTGGTGCTGCTGCCGGCGTTGGGCAAGGTCTGGCCGGCCCTGAGCAGCCAGATCATCATCGTCATGCTCGGTTCGGCGGTCTGTTCGCAGATCGCCACTGAAGAGCTGAGCTTCGCTGCCAACTTCATTCAGTCGCGTAACTTCCGCGCCTTTGAAACCTATGCACTGACCACGCTGCTCTATCTGTGCATGGCCTTGCTGATCCGCCAGTTGCTGAACTGGATCGGCTACCGGTTCATTGCGAGGAGCGGCCGATGAGCGATTTCACCTTCTGGGACATCGTGCGCAACCTGCTCACGGGCCTGCAATGGACACTGGCGTTGTCGCTGGTGGCGTTCGTTGGCGGCGGGCTGATCGGCTTGTTGATCATGGTCATGCGCCTCTCGAAAAAAGCCTTGCCGCGCAGCGTTGCCCGTACCTACATCGAATTGTTCCAGGGCACGCCGCTGTTGATGCAGCTGTTCCTGGTGTTCTTCGGTGTAGCGCTGGCCGGGGTGGAGATTTCGCCTTGGGCCGCGGCGGCAATCGCCTTGACGTTGTTCACCAGCGCCTACCTGGCGGAAATCTGGCGGGGTTGCGTCGAGTCGATCCCCAACGGCCAATGGGAAGCCTCGTCGAGCCTGGCGCTCAATCCCCTGGAGCAATTGCGCTACGTGATCCTGCCACAAGCGTTGCGCATCGCCGTGGCGCCGACCGTGGGCTTCTCCGTGCAAGTGGTAAAGGGCACCGCCGTGACCTCGATCATCGGTTTCACCGAACTGACCAAGACCGGCGGCATGTTGGCCAACGCCACCTTCGAGCCCTTCATGGTCTACGGCCTGGTCGCCCTCGGCTACTTCCTGCTCTGCTACCCCTTGTCCCTCAGTGCGCGCTACCTGGAAAGGAGACTGCATGCCTCTGCTTAGAATTTCCGCCCTGCATAAATACTATGGCGACCACCATGTGCTCAAAGGCATCGACCTGAGTGTCGAGCAAGGCCAGGTGGTGGCGATCATCGGCCGCAGCGGCTCGGGCAAGTCGACCTTGCTGCGCACCCTCAACGGCCTGGAATCGATCAACGATGGCGTCATCGAAGTCGACGGCGAATACCTCGACGCCGCCCGCGCCGACCTGCGCAGCCTGCGCCAGAAAGTCGGGATGGTGTTCCAGCAGTTCAACCTGTTCCCGCACCTGACGGTGGGCGAGAACGTGATGCTTGCGCCGCAGGTGGTGCAGAAAGTACCGAAGACACAGGCTGCCGAACTGGCGCGACAGATGCTGGAACGGGTCGGGCTTGGGGAGAAGTTCGATGCCTTCCCCGATCGCCTGTCCGGCGGGCAGCAACAGCGGGTGGCGATTGCCCGTGCGCTGGCGATGTCGCCCAAGGTGCTGCTGTGCGACGAAATCACCTCGGCGCTCGACCCAGAGCTGGTCAACGAAGTGCTGAGCGTGGTTCGGCAACTGGCCAAGGAAGGCATGACGCTGATCATGGTCACCCATGAAATGCGCTTTGCCCGGGAGGTTGGGGATAAGTTGGTGTTCATGCATCAAGGTTTGGTGCATGAGGTGGGCGATCCAAAGGAGTTGTTTGCCAATCCGCGGACGGTGGAGTTGGCGAATTTCATTGGGACGGTTGAGGCGACCACCTGATCATTCCCACGCTCCGCGTGGGAATGCCTCAACGGACGCTCCGCGTCCGCTTTGGGGACGCAGAGCGTCCCGGGCTGCATTCCCACGCAGAGCGTGGGAACGATCGGCTTTGAACACAACGCGTTGGCGGCAGCCTTTGATCGTGGCAGGATGTCGAGGTTATCGACCGAGACCCCTGACCATGCCGCAATCCCAAGCCAAGAATCTGTCCTTGATCGCCGCAATCGACCTGGGCTCCAACAGCTTTCACATGGTCGTGGCCAAGGCCCAGAACGGCGAAATCCGCATTCTCGAACGTCTCGGGGAGAAGGTTCAGTTGGCCGCCGGTATCGACGACGAACGCCACCTCAGCGAAGAATCCATGCAACGCGGGCTCGATTGCCTCAAGCGTTTCGCCCAACTGATCAACGGTATGCCCCCAGGCGCCGTGCGGATCGTCGGCACCAACGCCCTGCGTGAAGCCCGTAACCGCAACGAATTCATCCACCGCGCCGAAGAAATCCTCGGCCACCCGGTGGAAGTCATCTCCGGCCGTGAAGAAGCGCGCCTGATCTATCTGGGCGTGTCCCACACCCTCGCCGACACCCCGGGCAAACGCCTGGTGGCCGACATCGGCGGTGGCAGCACCGAGTTCATCATCGGGCAGAGATTCGAGCCCTTGTTGCGCGAAAGCCTGCAGATGGGTTGCGTCAGCTACACCCAGCGCTATTTCAAGGACGGCAAGATCACCCCGGCCCGCTACGCCCAGGCGTATACCGCGGCGCGGCTGGAGATCATGAGCATTGAACACGCCCTGCATCGCCTGACCTGGGATGAAGCCATCGGCTCCTCGGGCACCATCCGCGCCATCGGCCTGGCGCTGAAAGCCGGCGGCCACGGCACCGGTGAAGTGAATGCCGAAGGGTTGGCCTGGCTCAAGCGCAAGCTGATCAAGCTTGGCGATGTCGAGAAAATCGACTTCGAGGGCATCAAGCCGGACCGTCGGGCGATTTTCCCGGCCGGCCTGGCCATCCTCGAAGCCATCTTCGATTCACTTGAACTGCAACGCATGGACCACTGTGAAGGCGCGTTGCGCGAAGGCGTTCTCTATGACCTGCTGGGTCGTCATCATCACGAAGACGTGCGTGAACGCACCCTGACGTCGCTGATGGAGCGTTATCACGTCGACCTGGAACAAGCGGTGCGAGTCGAACGCAAGGCCCTGCATGCCTTCGATCAGGTGGCCAAGGACTGGGACCTGGAAGACGGCGTCTGGCGCGAACTGCTCGGCTGGGCGGCCAAGGTGCATGAGGTGGGCCTGGACATTGCCCACTACCAGTACCACAAGCATGGCGCCTACCTGATCGAGCACTCGGACCTGGCCGGTTTCTCCCGCGAAGACCAACTGATGCTTGCACTGCTGGTGCGCGGCCACCGCCGCAACATCCCCAAGGACAAGTTCGCCGAATTCGGCGATGACGGCATCAAGCTGATTCGTCTTTGCGTGTTGCTACGTTTCGCGATCCTGTTCCATCACATCCGCGGCACCCAGCAAATGCCTCAGGTGGAACTGAACGCCAATGGCAACCACCTGGAAGTTGTTTTCCCGGAAAACTGGTTGGAGGACAACCAACTGACCCAGGCCGACTTCGAGATTGAAGCGCAGTGGCTCACCCGCGTAGACACCGTCCTGACCGTGCGCTGAACCTGTAGGAGCTGCCGCAGGCTGCGATCTTTTGATTTTGCCCTTCAAAACAAGATCAAAAGATCGCAGCCTGCGGCAGCTCCTACAGGGTGGAAACAAAAATGGCGATCCAAAGGGATCGCCATTTTTTTACCTCGTGCCGGTGTTACCGAACCGCCAGGATCGGGCTACCCAACCGCTCCAGCAAGGTAGCCTGCGCACTGCGCGGGTTCTGGTTGCCGGTCGGTGTATTGCGGATGTAACGGCCGTCCGACTGCAGGCTCCAGCTGTGGGTGTTGTCGGTGAGGTACAGCTCGAGCTCTTTCTTGACCCGCATGATCAGCTTCTTGCCCTCTACCGGGAAGCAAGTCTCGACGCGCTTGTCGAGGTTGCGCTCCATCCAGTCAGCGCTGGAGAGGAACATCTGCTCTTCCCCGCCATTGAGGAAATAGAAGACCCGGGTGTGCTCCAGGAAGCGACCGATGATCGAGCGCACATGGATATTGTGCGACACCCCGGCGATGCCCGGCCGCAGGCAGCACATGCCACGCACTACCAGGTCGATGCGCACGCCCGACTGGCTGGCCTTGTACAACGCGCGGATGATCTTCGGATCGGTCAGCGAGTTGAACTTGGCGATGATGTGCGCCGGCTTGCCCTCGAGGGCGAACTGGGTTTCGCGGGCAATCATGTCGAGCATGCCCTTTTTCAGGGTAAACGGCGCATGCAGCAGCTTTTTCATGCGCAGCGTCTTGCCCATGCCGATCAACTGGCTGAACAGTTTTCCGACGTCTTCGCACAGGGCGTCGTCGGAGGTCAGCAGGCTGTAGTCGGTATACAGGCGAGCGTTGCCGGCGTGATAGTTACCCGTACCGAGGTGGGCGTAACGCACGATCTCACCCGCTTCGCGGCGCAGGATCAGCATCATCTTGGCGTGGGTCTTGAAGCCGACCACACCGTAGATCACCACCGCACCGGCCGCTTGCAGACGGCTGGCCAACTGCAGGTTGGACTCTTCGTCGAACCGCGCGCGCAATTCGATCACCGCGGTGACCTCCTTGCCGTTACGCGCTGCATCCACCAACGCATCGACGATTTCCGAGTTGGCGCCGGAGCGATACAGGGTCTGACGCACCGCCAACACGTGCGGGTCCTTGGCGGCCTGGCGCAGCAGGTCGACCACTGGAGTGAACGACTCGAACGGGTGCAGTAACAGGATGTCCTGCTTGCTGATCACGCTGAAAATGTTTTCGCTGTTCTGCAGCAGTTTCGGAATCTGCGGGGTGAACGGCGTGTATTGCAGCTCGCGCTGGCTGTCCAGGCCGGTAATGCTGAACAGACGCGTCAGGTTCACCGGGCCGTTGACCTGATACAGCTCGCTCTCGCTGAGGTTGAATTGCTTGAGCAGGTAGTCGGACAGGTGTTTCGGGCAGGTATCGGCAACTTCCAATCGCACCGCGTCGCCATAACGACGGGAGAACAGCTCGCCGCGCAGGGCACGCGCCAGGTCTTCGACATCTTCCGAGTCCAGCGCCAGGTCGGCGTTTCGGGTCAGGCGGAACTGATAGCAGCCCTTGACCTTCATGCCCTGGAACAAGTCATCGGCGTGAGCGTGGATCATCGACGACAGGAATACATAGTTGTCGCCAGGGCCGCCGACTTCTTCCGGCACCTTGATCACCCGCGGCAGCAAGCGCGGTGCCGGGATGATCGCCAGGCCGGAGTCGCGACCAAAGGCGTCGATACCCTCGAGCTCGACGATGAAGTTAAGGCTTTTGTTCACCAACAAAGGGAACGGGTGCGTCGGGTCGAGGCCGATCGGGGTGATGATCGGGGCGATCTCGTCACGGAAATAGCGGCGCACCCAGGTCTTTAGCTTGGTCGTCCAGTGACGGCGACGAATGAAGCGGACCTGATGTTTTTCCAGCTCCGGCAGCAGGATGTCGTTGAGGATCGCGTACTGACGATCGACGTGACCGTGGACCAGTTCACTGATGCGGGCCAGGGCCTGGTGCGGTTGCAAGCCGTCGGCACCCGCTTGCTCCCGGGCGAAGGTGATCTGCTTCTTGAGGCCGGCGACACGAATCTCGAAGAACTCGTCCAGGTTGCTGGAGAAGATCAGCAGGAACTTCAGGCGCTCCAGCAACGGGTAGGACTCGTCCAGTGCCTGTTCCAGCACGCGGATGTTGAACTGCAGCTGCGACAGCTCGCGGTGAATGTACAGGCTGCTGTCATCCAGGCCGGGAATGGCAATCGCCGGCGCTGCCACAGCGGTTTCGACGACCGCCGCGGGCGGAGCTGGCTCCAGCTCCGGCGGGGTCTCGTCGACTTGCTCCACCACAGGTTGGGCGTCTTTTACGGCAACTTCAGTGAGTACTTCGGTATTCATCGAATGTTCCTGGGAGGGCTATTTTTGCTCTCGTAACAGTTGAGCAGCACGAACGGCAAAATATGTCAGGATGCCATCAGCGCCTGCGCGTTTAAAAGCGGTCAGGGATTCGAGGATAACCCCTTCGCTCAACCAGCCATTCTGGATCGCCGCCATGTGCATGGCGTATTCGCCACTGACTTGATAAACAAAAGTCGGCACTTTGAATTCTTCTTTGACCCGGCAGAGGATGTCCAGATAGGGCATGCCTGGCTTGACCATGACCATGTCTGCGCCTTCTGACAAGTCAGCCGCCACTTCGTGCAGGGCTTCGTTGCTGTTGGCCGGGTCCATCTGATAGGAGGCCTTGTTGGCCTTGCCCAGGTTCAGTGCCGAACCGACCGCATCGCGAAACGGGCCGTAATAGGCGCTGGCGTACTTCGCCGAATAGGCCATGATCCGTACGTTGACGTGACCGGCCACTTCGAGGGCCTCGCGGATAGCCTGGATGCGACCGTCCATCATGTCCGAAGGCGCAACCACCTGGGCGCCAGCTTCGGCATGGGACAGGGCTTGCCTGACCAGTGCGTCGACGGTGATGTCGTTCTGCACATAGCCTTCTTCGTCGAGAATGCCGTCCTGGCCGTGGGTGGTGAACGGGTCCAGCGCGACGTCGGTAATCACGCCCAGCTCAGGAAACTGTGCACGCAGGGCGCGGGTGGCGCGCTGGGCAATGCCTTCGGGGTTCCAGGCTTCGGCGCCATCCAGCGATTTGAGCTCTGGAGGTGTCACCGGGAACAGCGCCAGCGCCGGAATGCCCAGCTCGACCCACTTGGCTGCCTCTTCCAGCAACAGATCGATGGTCAGGCGTTCGACGCCCGGCATCGAGGCCACCGCTTCGCGACGGTTTTCACCGTCCAGTACGAACACCGGCAGGATCAGATCATCGACGGTCAACACGTTTTCACGGACCAGTCGACGCGAAAAATCATCGCGACGGTTGCGGCGCAGGCGGGTTGCGGGGAACAAGCGGTTGGCGGGGGTAAAGCTCACGGCAGACTCCTGAGCCCGCGCGGACGGGCGAGCGTGACAGTTATAAGCGGCCATTATGACGATCACATGACAGTTGTGTGCAACCTGTGACAGGTAGCCGCATTCCATTGTCCTTGTAGGAAATGTTCACGTCGAGACACATTTGGACACTTTCCTGAATGTGTACGAAGGGTTAGGCTGCGCGTTCATTTCGCCAGCACCCAGACAATGCTCCAACAATTTCTGCATGACTTCGGCTACTTTGCCCTATTTCTAGGCACATTCTTCGAAGGCGAAACCATCCTGGTGCTCGCGGGCTTCCTCGCGTTCCGTGGATACATGGACATCAACCTGGTGGTGGTCGTGGCGTTCTTCGGCAGTTATGCCGGCGATCAGCTGTGGTACTTCCTGGGACGCAAGCACGGGCGCAAGCTGCTGGCACGCAAGCCGCGCTGGCAGTTAATGGGTGATCGGGCGCTCGAGCACATTCGCAAGCATCCGGATATCTGGGTCCTGAGCTTTCGCTTCGTCTACGGCCTGCGCACCGTGATGCCGGTGGCAATCGGCCTGTCTGGCTATCCGCCGGGCCGTTATCTGCTGCTCAACGGAATTGGCGCTGCGATCTGGGCCACCGCACTGGCGGCGGCGGCCTATCACTTTGGCGCGGTACTGGAAGGGATGCTCGGCAGCATCAAGAAATACGAACTGTGGGTGCTCGGTGCCCTGCTCGTCCTCGGGTTGGGCCTGTGGCTGCGCCGCCGGTTCAAGAATGCTCGCTTGGCCAGGCAGATCTATGCCGACGAGCAAGCCCTGAAAGCCCAACAGCACAATGCCGGCAACCCTAAGACGCCAATCGAGTAAAACGGTTTCTGCAGCAGTAGAGCCCGATACCGCTGATCAGACTGTAACTGAGCAGGCCGACCCAGCCCACCGCGCTGGCCGGCCACAGCCCCACCAGCGGCGCCAGCCATACCAGCGGCACATTCGATGCCAGCCGCAGCAACTCCAGCTTCAGCGCCCACGGGCGATTCTCCAGGGCCACGCCCAGCACGAACAGGCCCAGCGCCACAGCTCCCCAGCCCAACACCAACGCGGCCGTCGACAGATTGGGCGCGAGGTTCATCAAATAGCTGCCAAACGCGATGTAGACGCAGAACTGTAACAGCACGTAGAGCTGCTGACGCCCGTCCAATGGCACCTCGAATTTGCGGAACTGGCTCAGGTCCGGCTTGTTCATCGGGTACTTGGCCGCCACATCCGCCGGCCGCCAGCCGGTGCGCATGAACCAGATCCGCAGCTTGTCCCAGGTGCTTTCGGCACGCCGCGCATCCGCCCACAACTGGGCGTAGAACTGCACGTTGGCCCACACCGGGTTCCAGCTCGACAGCGGTGTGGTGACGCCGAAAATCACCGGCTCGTTATCGTCTTCTTCCTGGAACGAGCCAAATAGACGGTCCCAAATAATGAACACACCGCCGTAGTTGCGATCCATGTAGAGAGCGTTCTGTGCATGGTGGGCCCGATGATTGGATGGCGTGACGAAAAACCACTCGAACCAGCCGAGCTTGGGAATGTGCCGGGTATGCACCCAGAACTGGTACAGCAGGTTAAGCGCCGCGACGCTGACGAACACCAGCAACGGCACACCGACGACGGCCATGGGGAGGTAGAAGATCCAGCTCAGGAGGAATCCGGTGCTCGTCTGGCGCAAGGCGGTGGAGAGGTTGTAGTCCTCGCTCTGGTGATGCACCGAATGCGCGGCCCAGAGGATGTTGCGCTCGTGGCCCATGCGGTGCAGCCAGTAGTAGCAGAAATCGTAAAAGACGAAGGCAAACACCCAGACCCAGATGCTGTCGGGCGAGAGCTCGAACAGTGCCAGGTGCTTGAGGGCGAACGCATAGGTCACCAGCCCTACGCCTTTTGTCAGCAGGCCGGTGGTGGTCGACAGCACACCGGTGCTGATGCTGTTGATCGCGTCCGCCAGCCGATAGTTGCTGACCCCGCGCCAACGGTCGGCCAGCAGCTCGACAGCGATCAGCACAAAGAAAAACGGCACCGCATACAGAATGAAGTCCATGACGCGCCCTGGTCGGAATCTTGAGGACAGATCCTATGTGTAGCCTCGAATTATCCCTATGGCAACGAGTGACAAATTAGTGGACATTTAACGCCATGAATCTGGAGAAAAGCCCATGAGCAAAAAAGTTGCAGTGATCCTTTCCGGTTGTGGCGTATACGACGGCGCCGAGATTTACGAAAGTGTGGTGACCCTGCTGCGCCTGGACCAGCGTGGCGCGCAGGTGCAGTGTTTTGCCCCGAATATCGCGCAGCTGCACGTGATCAACCACCTGACCGGCGAAGAAATGCCCGAGTCGCGCAATGTGCTGGTGGAGTCTGCCCGTATAGCCCGCGGCGAGATCAAGGATATCCGCGAAGCCGACGCCGAGGAGTTCGATGCACTGATCATTCCCGGCGGCTTCGGCTCGGCCAAGAACCTCTCCAACTTTGCCATCGAAGGTACTGGCTGCACGGTGCAACCGGATGTCCTGGCATTGACCGAAGCCTTTGCCGAGGCCGGCAAACCGGTCGGCCTGATCTGCATCTCACCTGCCCTGGCGGCGAAAATCTATGGTCCCGGCGTGACATGCACCATCGGCAACGACGCAGAAACGGCAGCGGCCCTGAACAAGATGGGCGCCACCCACAAGGAATGTGCCGTGAGCGATATCGTCGAAGACAAGGCGCGCAAACTGGTGACGACACCGGCCTACATGCTGGCGCAATCGATCAGCGAAGCGGCTTCGGGCATTAACAAACTGGTCGACCGGGTGCTCGAACTGACCCACGAAAACGACGCCTGACATCGATTAAATGTGGGAGCGGGCTTGCTCGCGAAAGCGGTGTGTCATTCAACAATGATGGTGACTAATACACTGCATTCGCGAGCAAGCCCGCTCCCACAGGGTTCTTTACAAGGTTCAAGCTTGGCGGGTCAGCCTTGTAAGGATCCGGTCCAGCGCATTGGCAAACGCCTGCTTTTCCCGCTCACCAAACGGCGCTGGCCCGCCACTCATCTGCCCCTGTTCGCGCAAATCGGTGAACAGGTTGCGCACGGCCAGGCGATCGCCCATGTTCTGCGCATCGAACTCCTTGCCCCTCGGGTCCAGCGCAGCAACGCCTTTTTTCACCAAGCGGTCGGCCAGCGGCACATCGCTGCAGATCACCAGCTCACCAGGTACCGCGTGCTCCACGAGGTAGTCGTCGGCCGCATCAGGGCCACTTGGCACCACGATCAACTTCACCAGGGCAAGGCCGGGCTTGATCTGTGGCTGGCCGGCCACCAGCACCACTTCGAACTGGCGCTTGAGGGCGAACTTCACCACCAGGTCCTTGGCCGCCCGGGGGCAGGCGTCGGCATCGATCCATACGCGCATGTTCTTGTCCTCTCTAAAAAGCTTCGCGAGCAGGCTCGCTCCCACAGGTTATACACAAATCCTGTGGGAGCGAGCCTGCTCGCGAATATGAGCGAAGCGAATGCTGTTAAGCCGTAACCCGCCGCTTTTCAGCCACACGACTACGACCATACAACACAACGATCGCAACGATCGCCACCGCCTGCGCACTCAGCGAATACGCATCCGCATGAATCCCCAACCAATCGAACTCAAAGAACGGCACCGGCCGCGTGCCGAAGATACCGGCTTCCTGCAACGCCTTAACGCCATGCCCGGCGAACACCACCGACAAGGCACAGAGCAGGCCGGCGTTGATGCTGAAGAACAGCGCCAACGGCAGTTTCGCCGAGCCGCGCAGGATCACCCAGGCCAGGCCTACCAACAACACCAGCGCCGTCGCACCACCGGCCAGTACTGCGTCATGGCCCGCAGGGCCAGCCTGCAACCACAGGGTTTCATAGAACAGGATCACTTCGAACAGTTCGCGATACACCGAGAAAAACGCCAGGATCGCAAAACCGAAACGTCCACCACCGCCCACCAGGCTGCTCTTGATGTAATCCTGCCAGGCCGCGGCATGACGACGGTCATGCATCCACACACCGAGCCACAACACCATGACGCTGGCGAACAGGGCCGTTGCACCCTCCAGCAACTCACGCTGCGAGCCGCTGACATCAATCACATACGCCGCCAGCGCCCAGGTACCCAGACCGGCCAACAGGGCCAGGCCCCAACCGACATTGACACTTCGTACCGCCGACTGTTGGCCGGTATTACGCAGGAAGGCGAGAATCGCCGCCAGCACCAGGATGGCTTCCAGGCCTTCGCGCAACAGAATCAGCAGGCCGGAAATGAAGCTCAGCGACCAGCTCAAACCATCGCTGCCCAACAATCCGGCAGACGCTTTCAACTTGGCCTTGGCCGCCTCCAGGCGCTGTTCCACCTGCTCCACCGGCAGGCCATCCTGTAATGATTGACGGTAAGCCATCAGCGACTTTTCAGTGTCTTTGCGCACGTTGGCATCGACGTTGTCCAGGGAGCTTTCGACCAGCTCGAAGCCTTCCAGGTACGCCGCTACCGACAGGTCGTAGGCTTGATCGTGATCGCCTGCGCGGTAGGCCGCGACGCTCTTGTCCAGGGTAGTAGCGGTGTAGTCGAGCAACTGCGCCGGGCCACGCTTGGCTTGCGGCGGCTGAGCCCGTTGCGCGCGGAAAGTCGCTGCGCCCTGCGGACCGTCGGCGGCCTGCACTTCGGCCGGCGTCTGACGGGCCAGATCGGCAATGTTGTAGGTCTTGTCGCTACTGGCGGCCTGCGGATCGGCGCTGAAGCTGGCGATATAGGTTGCCAGGTCCCAACGCTGACGATCATCGAGCTGATCGCCGAAAGCCGGCATATCGGTGCCTTCGACCCCCAGGCCCAGTGTGTTGTAGATCGCGTAGAGGCTCAGGTGGTCCAGGCGCGTGTTATCTCGCAAATTGGCCGGCGCTGGGGTTAGCCCCACACCCGCCGGACCATCGCCAGCGCCGGTTTCGCCGTGGCACACCGAACAATGCTGGGCGTACAGTGGCGCGCCGCGAGTCGGGTCCGGGGTAATGATCGGCGCCTGGCTGACTTCATAGGCCACGGCCAATTTTGCGCCGAGTTGCCGAGCCTGGCGGGCAACGTCCGCACCGTCCCGACGCGCGGAGATCGCCTCGCGCAGCGCGCTGACGCCCTGCTCCAGCCCGGCTTTTTCCGGTTTGGCCGGCATGCCGGCGATCAAGCCTTGCAACACCTGGACAAACTCCAGCTGTTCGCGGTATTCGGATTCGTTGACGACCTTGCCTGCCTGCACTGCTTGCGGATAGTCCGCGCCGAGGTAATCGAGCAAGTGCAGCGCTTGCGGAGCGCCTTCCACGGTGTCGGCCAGCAGATTAAAGCTGCACAGGGCAAACACCGGCGCTAACAGCCAGGCCAGGAATCGGGACGGGGCAATCATGAACGAATCTCAATTGGAAATACGAAGTAACATATTGTTCACTCCCAATCAGTTTCACTCAAGCTTTGTCGTCGATTGCACGACAGCGCATAAACGCAAAAGGCGACCTGAAGAGGTCGCCTTTTTTGTGCTTGATGCTTAAACCGTGGCTTTACGCAGGGTGGCCATGAACGCCGCCGCGCCAATGAACAGCCCGGCAAAGGTACGGTTCATGCGCCGTTGCTGTTTCGGCGTGCGCAACATACGCAGCACCTTCGAGGCCAAACCGGTGTAACCGGCCATGACGATCAGGTCCACGCAGACCATGGTGACACCGATGATCACGTACTGGATCAGCAGTGGCGCGTGCGGATCAATGAACTGAGGCAACACCGCCAGCATGAACACCAACGCCTTGGGGTTGCTGATGTTCACCAGGAAGCCTCGGAACACCAGGGCCATTGGCTTGCCAATCTGCCGGATCGCCGCGTCATCGCTCATATCGCTGGGTAGCGCACGCCATTGTTTGATGGCGAGATAAACCAGGTAGGCCACACCGAACCATTTAATCGCATGGAAAGCAGTGGCCGACGCCGTGAGAATCGCGCCGACACCGGCGCCAACAATGGCAATCTGCACAGCAAGGCCCAACTGCAAGCCCAAGGCGTTCCAGTAGCCGCGCCAGAAACCGTACTGCAGGCCACTGGACATCGACGCAATGGCGCCGGCACCGGGAGAAAGACTGATCACCCAGCAGGCGGCAAAAAACGCCAGCCATGTTTGAAGCTCCATTGCACACCTCGACTCGGACTCGTGACAGATGTCTAAGCTAATGCGGCTTTGGGTGGATGACTACCGATTTTTTGAAGGAAGTGGCGACTGCCGACCAGCGTTGTATGCCTTTAGGTCCCTTTCGCGAGCAGGCTCGCTCCCACCTTGGCTTGCGTCTCTCCTGGTTGAACCTGGTCGAGTGTGGGAGCGAGCCTGCTCGCGAAGGCGGTGTATCAGGCAACAGAAGGCCTACTTTTCAAACCCGCTGGAAGGAAACACATCAGTCCCGCGCCAACGCCGCACCGATCGCTGGAAGAACAAACTGTTGGGCACCTGCACCATCGCGCTACCAGTACCCAGCTCTTCAGCCTCGATCAACGTGGTGTACAGCAGATTGATCGCCACTACCCGGCCTTTGACGCCGGGCTTGTCGGTGGTGTCCACCAACTCGACCACATCGCCCAGGCGAAACGGCCCGACTGTGAAGATCAGGATCGCGCACAACAGATTGGAGAGCACGCTCCACATGGCGAAAAACGCCACCGCCGCCACCGCGACGAATCCCGACAGCGCGGTCCAGAGCACCGTGGCCGAAACCCCCAGGCGCTCCAGCACAAAAATCAATGCACTGCCCATGATCAGCCAACGCAGGCCGCCGCGCAGCGGCATCAGCAACTGCGGCGGAAACGGATAGCGCTCACCGAGACGGGTCAGGCACTTGGCAACGAAACGCTGGGCGATGTAGCCAGCCAACAGGATCAGCAGGATTTGCACAGCGAGCCAGATCGGCTCGATCCACATCGCTGGCAGCGGCAGCTTGAACGCCTCCATCAGGACAGCGCCTCCAGCTCCGCCTGCATGCTTTCCAGCAGTTCCAGGGCTTCCATCCAGGCTTCTTCCAGCTCCCCTTCGCGCACCTTCAGCTTGGCTTGCTCGGCCAGCAAGTCACGCAACTCGTTTTTGCGCATCGGCTCGTAGATATCGCTGTCGCCAAGGCTGGCATCGATCTTCGCGAGTTTCTCGTGCAGCTTGCCCAGCTCGGCTTCGAGCTTGTCAGCCTCACGCTTGTGCGGCGCCAGTTGCTGGCGCAATGCAGCGGCAGCCTGACGCTGGGCTTTCTTGTCGGTCTTGTCCGGGTTAACCGGGGTGTTGCTGACCGGCGCATTGCGCTGGCGATACTCCACCAGCCAGCGGGTGTAGTCTTCCAGGTCACCGTCGAACTCTTCGACCTTGCCGTCTGCCACCAGATAGAAATTGTCGGTAGTGCTTTTGAGCAAATGGCGATCGTGGGAGACCACCAGTACCGCACCACTGAATTCCTGCAAGGCCATGGTCAGCGCCAGGCGCATTTCCAGGTCCAGGTGGTTGGTCGGTTCGTCGAGCAGCAACAGGTTCGGCCGGTCCCAGGCAATCAGCGCCAGCGCCAGGCGCGCCTTTTCGCCACCGGAGAAATTCAGGACTGGCTCGTCGATCCGCGCGCCGCGGAAGTCAAAGCCCCCGAGAAAGTCACGCAGGGTCTGTTCGCGCTCGGTTGGCGCCAGGCGTTGCAAGTGCAGCAACGGGCTGGCCTTGGCATCCAGGGAGTCAAGCTGGTGCTGCGCGAAGTAACCAACGACGGTATTTTCGCCACGGGTCAAGCGGCCCGCCAGAGGCGAGAGCTCACCGGCAAGGTTTTTGATCAAGGTCGATTTACCGGCGCCGTTCGGGCCAAGCAAACCGATGCGCGCACCGGGAGTCAGTTGCAGCTTGACCTTCTCCAGCACGGTTTTCTCGCCGTAACCCAGGCGGGCATCAGACAGGTCGATCAGCGGGCTGGAAATCTTCTGCGACTCGCGGAAGACGAAGTCGAACGGCGAGTCGACGTGCGCCGCCGTCAGCTCTTCCATGCGCTCCAGGGCCTTGATCCGGCTCTGGGCCTGGCGGGCCTTGGTCGCCTGGGCCTTGAAGCGGGCGATGTAGCTTTCCATGTGCGCCCGTTGCGCCTGCTGCTTCTCATAGGCCTGTTGTTGCTGGGCCAGGCGTTCGGCTCGGGCACGCTCGAAGGCGCTGTAGCCGCCGCGATAGAGGGTGATCTTGCGTTGATCGACGTGAGCCACGTGATCGACCACGGCATCGAGGAAGTCCCGGTCGTGGGAAATCAGCATCAAGGTGCCAGGATAGCTTTTGAGCCACTCCTCGAGCCAGATGATGGCGTCGAGGTCCAGGTGGTTAGTCGGTTCGTCGAGCAACAGCAGGTCCGAAGGACACATCAAGGCCTGCGCCAGGTTCAGGCGCATCCGCCAGCCACCGGAGAAATCGCCGACCTGGCGATCCATCTGCTCGTTGGTGAAGCCCAGGCCGGCCAGCAGCTTGCGCGCCCTTGCGTCGGCGGTGTACCCGTCGGCGCTGTCCAGCTCGGAGTGGTAGCGGGCCTGTGCGGCACCGTCATGGGCCGCTTCGGCTGCCGCCAGGTCACGTTGCACCTGGCGCAGGCGCAAGTCGCCATCGAGCACGTAGTCGACCGCCAGGCGTTCGAGCGTGTCGACCTCCTGGCGCATGTGGGCGATACGCCAGTCGGCCGGCAGGAAGCAATCGCCCGAGTCCGGGTGCAGCTCACCCCGAAGCAAGGCGAACAGGCTCGATTTGCCGGCGCCGTTGGCACCGATGAGGCCGGCTTTCTGGCCGGCGTGCAGGGTCAGCTCGGCGTCATCTAGCAGACGTTGCGGGCCACGCTGTAAAGTCAGGTTCTGAAGTCGAATCATAATGGCGGCGGAGTCTACCAGCTTCGCTCGCAACTGGCGCGAGTAGCACTATGTCCTCTGACCTGTGGAGCTTTTCCCTTACCCTTTATGCGCGTCCGGGCGTTGAACAGGCATGCCTGCAAATGCAGGCGGCCGGCGTCAGTGTGTGTCTGCTGCTGTGCGCGGCATGGCTGGGACAGCGGGGTATCGCCTGCGATGAACAGCGCCTGGAGAAACTTCGCGGTGTGGCACAAGCCTGGGACGTCGATGTCGTGCAACCGTTGCGGGCGCTGCGCGTGCAATGGAAGGTTGCCGCCGAACAGGATGCCGAGCTGCACTTGCTGCGCGAACAGGTCAAGGCACTAGAATTGGAGGCCGAGAGAAATCTGCTGTTGCGCCTGGAGCGATCGTCTCGGGATTGGCCGCACGGTGTCGCGACCGACCTGGCGATCTGGCTGGAAGGTGTGACGGCAGATGCCGCCCACCTGCACCGCGACGCGCTGCATCAGCTGCGCGTCGCGGTAACCGGCACTTAAGAAGCGCTGGTTGGGTTGGTGCTGGAGTTCGACGGTGCCACTGGCGTTGGCGCGGTGGAGGCTGTCGAGGTTGTTGCTGTCGGCGTAGGAGCAGCCGAAGCGGATGGCGCTGGCGCTGGCGTCGCTGGCTTGGCAGCAGGGGCCGGAGCCGGCTTGGCAACAGCGGCCGGTTTTTTCACGGCAGGTTTCGCTGCTGGTTTCGCTGCCGGTTTTGCTGCTGGCTTGGCAGCGGCGGGTTTTGCTGCCGGTTTCGCCGCGGCAGGTTTTGCGGCGGTGGCTGGTTTGGCCGCAGCGGTTTTAGCCGCTGGTTTTGCAGCAGGTTTCGCGGCAGGTTTCGCAGCTGCTTTCGCCGCCGGTTTGGCCGCTGGTTTTGCAGCAGGCTTGGCAGCGGTTTTCGCCACGGCAGGTTTGGCAGCCGGTTTCGCAGCGGCAGTTCTAGCGGCTGGTTTGGCGGCTGCGGTTTTGGCTACGGCAGGTTTCGCAGCGGCGGTTTTGGCAGCCGGTTTCGCGGCCGCTGTTTTGGCAGCAGCTGGCTTGGCAGCAGCTGGCTTGGCAGCAGGTTTGGCAGCAGCGGTTCTAGCAGCCGGTTTTGCAGCACTGGCCGCGACAGGTTTTTTCGCTGCAGAGGTTGCAGCAGGTTTGGCTGCGGCTTTCACCGGTGCCTTGGCGGCAGGTTTGGCGGCAGGCTTGGCCGGTGCTTTTGCGGCAACCGGTTTGGCAGCGGCTTTCTTCGCAGGAGCCGCAGCTGGCTTGGCCGAACGCAGGGACAACGCCTTGCCGACAGCCTCTTGAACGCGACCAACACCCTGGGCCAGTTTCAGGCTTTCCTGGGCGTCGCGCTTGAGTTGCAGGATGTAGCCGCGAGTTTCCGATTGACGATCCTTGAGTGCATCAAGCAGGTCCTCGAGCTCTTTCACCGCGCCCTTGGCCTTGGCTTGCGCCTTGGCCTTTCCGGCCGCCGCTGCGTCCTGCAATTTGGTGCGGGATTTGTGCAGTTTCTCTTGCGCTTTTCCGCGCTGCTTTTCCAGTTTGGCGAGCAATTTTTCAGCATCAGCCAAAGCTTCGGAACAAGCGTTTTCCAGATGCTCGAGCAGGCTGCCCGAGAGTTGTTGGAGCAGGTGCAACGGAGTACTTACAGGCTTCTTGGTGGCCGACATGGTTTACCTCCTGGCTGGGGTGAGTGCGGCTCATACTAGACCTCTGCTGCTACCGCCGCTAGGGCATCTTGACAGTATCCAAAGCGCTGCGTTGCAACGAACTGAAAATGTTCTGCGCTGGCGCAAAAGCAGTTCACCTTTGAATGCATTCGCACTGGCATAATCGGCCGCATCCCAGGCTGGAGAGTGTCGATGTCGCGCTACCTGTTTTTATCGTTTTGCGTGTTTTTTTCCGTAGCCCAAGCCGCCGAAAAAAACCCGGAAAAAGACGCTCACGATCTCGCTTACAGCCTGGGAGCAAGTCTCGGCGAGCGCTTGCGCCAAGAGGTTCCTGACTTGCAGATTCAGGCACTGGTCGACGGATTGCAGCAGGCCTATCAAGGCAAGCCACTGGCGTTGAAGGACGAGCAGATCGAACAGATTCTGAGCGAGCACGAAGCGCGGGTGAGCATGCAGACGCCTGCGCCGCAAAACACGTTGGCGCTGGAAAACGAGCAAAACTTTCTCGCCAAGGAAAAAGCCAAACCTGGCGTTCGCGAATTGGCGGATGGAATCCTGCTGACCGAGTTGGCACCGGGTAACGGCACCAAGGCCGGACCAAACGCAAAGGTCCAGGTGCTTTACATCGGGAGACTTCCTGACGGCACAGTGTTCGACCAAAACAATCAACCGCAATGGTTCAGTCTCGATAGCGTGATCAGCGGCTGGCGCAGCGCGCTGCAAAACATGCCAGTCGGTGCCAAATGGCGCCTGGTGATTCCATCATCGCAGGCCTATGGCGCCGACGGTGCCGGCGACCTGATCGCCCCCTTCACTCCCCTGGTATTCGAAGTCGAATTGCGCGACGCCTCCAGCTGAAAGCACAAACGAAAAACGGTGCGCCATGGCGCACCGTTTTCATGTTTTGCGGGGAGAACGATCAGGCCTGAACCGAATCTTCTTCCTTGTGAGCGGTATGCAGCACTTCGATCAGGCAGTCTTCCAGTTCGAAGCGCTCATGCAGCAAGCCCCCCAGCGTCTTGAACTCATCAGCAACACACTTCCCGGCATCGCACAGGTCGTTGAACGCGAGGAGTTTCTCGGTGATGACGTCGATGCGTGGGTAGATGGTCTCGGCGAGTTCCAGGCCACGCTTGTCGTTGAAGGCCTTGGCCTCCCCCGTCAATTGTTCGTAGATCTCGAAGTGGCCGGCGGATACGTAATCGACCAGGACGCCGCAGAACTCTTGCAAGGGCTTGCGGTTCTCGGACAGTGCCTCAGGTTTTGCTCCGAGCTTGTCGTACGCATCGATCAGCTCTTTACGCTCCTGCAACCAGCGGTCAATCAGCAGATGAACTCCACCCCAACGTTCCTGAGCATTCTGACAACTTTCGAGCATGGCGGTCTCTCTTCCCTTGTGGGTCATGCTGCTCTACACCTGTCACACACTTGAGAATCAAGATCGACCAGGCAGAGCGTCATCGAGCAACATAAATCCAATGACACGTGCGGGCCAGATTATGCCCGCACGACGGTGGCTTCAAGGTACTCAGACGATAAAGTTCATACAAGTGTTTAATCTTTGGCAAGCACCCGATGCGACGACTCGCCGCCGAGCGGTCGTCTGCTGGCGCTCAAGGCCAGGCCAATGAGCTGATAAATTCCCGGAATCATCACCGCTACGAAGAACAGCAGGCTCCATTCCGGAATGCTCAAATCGAACAACGTCCAGGCTATCCGCGGGCAGTCGACGGCACTCTGGAACAACTGCTGCGCAACCCGTAACCACGGGGCGCTGGTAAATACCTCGGCAAGGTCGGGCGAGCAGGCGGAAAGTTGATGCACTGGGTCGCTTTGCAGCAACACCTGGCGCCAGGCCGTGAATGTGCCCAACAGGCCGCAGAACAGCCCGAGCAGCCAATACACAAAGGCCCCCAGGCGACCGGGACCGTGCACCGAAGCTATCAGGCTCAAACCGGTCAACAGCGCCAGGCAAGCCCGCTGCAACAGACACAAGCCACATGGCTGGAGGCCGACTGCATATTCCAGGTAATAGGAAACGCCCAAGGCCAGGGCGCCTGCGATGAACACAGTGAAAAACAGGGAGCGGGGGCAGGCCAACGACATGGCGTTTCCGTAACAATAAGAGTCCGACAGCTACGGTAGTGGAAACTGCGCAACCCTTACAAGGCGGGCAGATGCAGACACTTCAGCAAATACGTTAGGAAATCCCGACAGGCATCGGAGGATAAGATGCAATGGTCTGTAGGACTTTGCTGAAGCGGGATTGTGAAGGGAGAATTCCGACAGACTCTGGAGCAGCGGATCGCCCATTCGAGCGATCCTTCACTCAGTGGTCAAACGCGAGCCAACACCGGCAACGGTGCCGCCAGCAAGCGCTCATCGAGCAAGCCCAGGCCTTCCTGGAATAGCTGGTTGCTGCGTTCGGTGTCTCCCATCTGTGCCAGCAGGCGGGCCAGTTCGGCGCATGCTTCCGGGTTGCGCTGTACCCGCAGACTGCTTTCCAAATAATCCCGGGCCTTGCCCCACAGGCTGCTTTGCAGACACAGGCGACCCAGCGTCAGCAACAGGCCAGGATCTGTCGGATGATCCTTGAGCCAGCCCTCGGCGAGTTGCAACTGGCGAGCCGGGTCACTGCCGCGTACCAATCCATAAAGGCGCGCCAGATGACTGTCATAGTTACGCTTCAGCGCCGTGCGCAAGACTTCTTCGGCCTGCACCTGGGCCCCCAGTTGCCGCAGTTGCTCGGCATAGGCGAGCACCAATTGCGGCTCTTGGCGCTGAGCCGAAGTCAGCTGTTGCCACGCGCGATCGAGCGCCTGTAAACCGAGCGCCCCTTCCACGTCCTTATGCGCCGCCAGGGACAGGTTCTCACCCCAGGCTCGACGCTCCAGTTCGGCCAGTTCAGCCGCTGGCAGGACTTTGTCCTTGCGCAGCTCAGGCAGCAAGCGAATCACTGCCGACCAATCACCTCGCTGCTGATGCAGGCGCTGCAACTGACGCAGCGTCTGTGCGTTATGCGGATGACGCTCGTGCATGGCCTGCAGGGTCACCAGGGCGCCCTCGGTATCACCACGATCGGTCTGCAACTGCGCGTGATTCAAGGCAATCGCCAACTCGGCCTGGGGCTGACGCTCCAGAGCACGCTCCAGCAGCTTGTCACTTTCTTCGTATCGACCTTGTTCGTTCGCGGCCCGCGCAGCCCCGAGGTAGTAAAGCAGCGGCTGGCGCTCGGCTTCTGCGGCCCGATGCAAATGACGCTGCGCGCTGGCCCAGCGACCTTCGGCCAGGTCCAGCTGCCCATGCTCTATCGCCACCTGGATCCGGCGACTGCGATTGCGCCGTGACCACGGGTTGACCACGCCACCGGAGGTCGTCACCAGTTCGATCAACGCCTTGATGCCCCAGAAGACCAGCCAGAGAACGGCGATCAAGGCCAGGGTTGCCCACAGGCTCGATTCGTAGCGAAAGCTCTTGTAGGCGATCAGGACGTAGCCTGAATGCTCGGCGATGGCCAAGCCCAGCGCAGCCGCAGCCGCAATGGCCAGGAACACGATCACATAGAGGCGTTTCATGGGGTGGCCTCCTGCGCGGTATTCGCGGCAGGTTTGGCCAGCGGCTTGATCGAGTCCTCGGCGTTGACGTTACGCCGCTCCAAATAGCCCTGGACCGCACTCAGGGTGCCAGTCAGGTCCGGGGTGACCACGGAGACCGGCTGCTTGCTCAGTTCCGCTACCTGTTCGAGCATCACTTTGCTCTGGGGATTGTCCGGGTTGAAGTTGCCCTTGAGCACATCCCGCGCCTCTGCCAGTGCTTGCGAATACACCGCTGCCTGACCGTTGAGTGCAGCCCATTGCGCCTGCTCCAGCGCCAGGCTCAGCGCGAGGCGAACCTGACTCAGGCTCTGCCCGGCCAGCAAAGGACGAACATTCTTGTCGGCGTTGAAATCGATACGGATGTAGCGCGAGATCTGATCCCACCATTGCGCCCAGCGGCTGGCGCCGTCGCCATCGGCGGTCAGTCCCAGCAAGGATTCGCCGCGATCCTTGTACTCGGGCGCGAGCTCGGTCAGGTTGATCACCTGGTCGCGCAACGCCCCCAGTCGCAGGAACAAACCGGTGCGATCCGGCTGTTCGGTGCTGCGCAGGGCCACCAGGGTCTTGGCCACTTGCTCGCGAGCGGCAAAGGAGCCAGGGTCATTCTGTTCACGGAGAATTTCATCGGCGCCTTGCACCAGGGCTTGGGCGCTGCTGATGTCCTGCAGGGCCGAAAGGCGCAGGCTGGCCAGACGCAGCAAGTGCTCGGCCTCTGCCAGTCGCCAATCCTTGCGGCTGGCGCCGAGGACGGTTTCCAGGCGTTGATTGAGTCGCTGCTGATCACCCTGAAGCTGAATCACCAGCCGACTGCGCTCTTCCAGCACATCGGCGCCGGGCAGTTGCTCCAGACGCGCGCTTAGGCGTTGATCATTGAGTTTCAGGCTCTGCGCCTCGTCACTCAACGCCTGCACCTGACCCAACTGCTGTTGGTTGATCGCTTGCAGGTGACGCACCTGCCAGACCCCCCAACCACCCACCGCGACACCGGCGGCGCCCAGCAGCAGCGCGACGATGGCCAGCCCATTGCCGCGGCGCTGCACCGCAGCAGGTGGCGGCTGCATTTCATCAACCGGCGCTTCAAGCACTGGCCGGACGTCATCTTTTGGCAAGGCTGTTTCGCTCACGTATCCATCCTTTGCATTAGAGAACGGGTTCGGGATACTCCCGCAACGCCGTCAGCAATGCCGTGGCGCTGGCGCCACGACAATCCACAACTGTTTGGGCTCCGGCGGCACGTGCCAGCTCGGCGACCCTGGGGCTTGGTACAAACAACGGCAACCGCGACAACTGCGGCCAGGCATCGCCAGCCAATTGATGCAGGTGCTCAAAACCTTGTCCACTGCTGACCACCAGTGCATTCAGGCGTTCCGTTTCGATCCGCTGCTCCAAGGCTGCCGAGGGGTATTGCGGCAGCTCGCGGCGGTACAACTCCAGATACTCGACACTAGCACCTGCCTCGCGCAAACGCTCAGCCAGCAGTTCACGCCCGCCCTCCCCGCGCAAAATCAGCACACGCGGATCAGGCCCGGCGAGAGCCTCGCGCAAACTCGCAAGCTCGAGCAAGGCTTCGCTGTCGTCGCCCTCCTCCGGAAAGCTCACGTCCATGCCGTGATCCTGAAGAATCCGTGCCGTCGCGCAGCCGACGCTAAACCACTTCACACGCGGTGCTTGAGAGCAAAATCGCTCGAGCAGTTCGACGCCGATTCGCGCAGCGGGCTTGCTGACCACAATCACCGCACTGTAGCGATCGAGCTCGCGGATCACTTCGCAGATTGTGTCAGAGACAGGGATCGGCACTATGTCTAAAAGCGGCAAGCTACTGCTGAAAATCCCCTGGTCGGCCAAAAGACTGGCCAACGCCGCCGACTCATCCGCCGGACGCGTCAGCAGCAGGCGCCAGCCCGTCACTCGTGGCCTGCCTCGCCGTAGACCGCTTTCAGAATTTCGGCGGCGCCCTGGCTCAAAAGGTCTTCGGCCACTTGCACCCCCAACGCCTCGGCGTCACCACGCGGCGCTCGGGCCTGGGCACTGAGCAGCAGGCCGCCACTCGGATCTCCCACCAGGCCACGCAACCAGACCTGTTCACCCTCAAGCACGGCGTAGCAGGCGATCGGCACCTGGCAGCCGCCATTGAGGTGTTTATTGAGGGCACGTTCGGCGCTCACGCGAGTCGCGGTGTCCTGGTGATGCAGCGGTGCAAGCAGTGCGTGGATTTCGCTGTCGGCGGTGCGACATTCGATGCCCACTGCGCCCTGGCCACCGGCCGGCAGGCTGTCGTCGACACTGATGGCCGAGGTGATGCGATCTTCAAAGCCCAACCGGATCAAGCCGGCGGACGCAAGGATGATGGCGTCGTATTCGCCAGCGTCGAGCTTGGCCAGGCGCGTGTTGACGTTGCCGCGCAGGAAGCGGATCTCCAAATCCGGACGACGGCTCAGCAACTGGGCCTGGCGGCGCAGGCTCGACGTGCCAACGATGCTGCCCGCAGGCAATGCATCGAGGCTGGCGTAAGTGTTGGACACGAATGCATCGCGAGGGTCTTCGCGCTCGCAAATACAGAACAGGCCGAGACCTTCGGGGAAGTCCATCGGCACGTCTTTCATGGAATGCACGGCGATGTCGGCTTCGTTTTCCAACAGCGCGGTTTCCAGTTCCTTGACGAACAGGCCCTTGCCGCCGATTTTCGACAGGGGTGAGTCAAGCAGCTTGTCGCCGCGACTGACCATGGGCACCAAGGTCACGAGCAGACCCGGATGGGCCTGTTCCAGACGGGCTTTGACATATTCGGCCTGCCACAGGGCAAGAGCGCTTTTGCGGGTGGCGATGCGGATCTGGCGAGAGGACATGGATCAATCCGTACTGAATAGATACGGCGGATAATAACAGCTCAGCCAAATCCACTTTGACTTGTATCAGAAACTACTCGGCCTCCCTGGCCCCGGATATCCGGCAATCGGGTGTGAAGTCCGCCAGCAACCAGCGAATCAAAGCTGTTGCATCATTTTCCTCACGCCGGCCACATGGCGTCGGCTGACGATCAATGCATCGCCGTTCAGGCCCTTTAGAAACAGCTGGAAATGCCCCAGCGGTGTTCGTTGCAACCGTTCGATGCGCTCGCGAGCGACCAGTGCGTTGCGGTGAATACGCACGAAACGGTCACCGAACTCATCTTCAAGGGCTTTGAGCGGCTCATCCAACAGCACCTCACCGCTTTCGTGACGCAAGGTCACGTACTTGTGGTCGGCAATAAAATAGACCACCTGGTCCAGCGGGATCAGTTCGATCCCCTTGCGGGTACGAGCACTGATATGGCTGCGCGGGCCGTTGCCACTTTCGGCGGCAGGGCGAGTCAGGGCGGCGAGTTGGCCACGATTGGGCCGTTCGGCTTTTTTCAACGAGTCATGTAATTGTTCAGTTCGCACAGGTTTCACCAGATAGCCTACGGCGCTGGCCTGTAAGGCTTCCACGGCAAATTCATCGGGCCCCGTGCAAAACACCACGGCGGGCGGGGTTTCACGTTCGCACAATCGCGCGGCCACTTGCAGGCCATCGAGGCCTGGCATGCGGATATCAAGAAGCACGATATCCGGCTTGTGGCTGTCGATCAGTGCCAACGCTTCATCGCCGTTCGTAGCGCTGGGCTCCAGGACACTGTATCCCTCGAGCTCGCCAACCATTCGGCTCAGGCGCTCGCGGGCAAGGGGGTCGTCATCAACGATCAGGACATTCATATTGCGCTGGATTCCTGCGTGAGTCTCGCACAAGGATAGCGTAGACAGGTGAAGTGACGTCCGTCACCGCGATCCACGCTAAGACTAGCGCGAGCGTCAAAAAGTGCCGCTGGTCGGGCAGCTAAATTTTTATCTGCCGGGCGATTAGCGGCCCAGGCCCGCTTTGGCGACACATCGCCACAGGGTTTGCTGATACGCAATATGAACACCCCCTCTTCTTATAGTCCTCTTGCGCACCGAGAAGTGCGCTCATCCTACTGTCCAACTGTAGACGGTTGCCGGAACGTTATTGCTCAATTGAAAAATATCGTTGTGCAAATTGTTCGCACACATGCTCTGACACCCTGGGCAATGAAAACCAGTCGACCAGTGCCAGCGACAGGATTGGCAACCCTGTTATTATCCGCGGCAGCTTTCAACGCCATCTTTCTACAGCCGATACGAGCGAATTCATGAGCACTGACAAGACCAATCAGTCCTGGGGCGGCCGCTTCAGTGAACCCGTCGACGCCTTCGTCGCCCGCTTCACCGCCTCCGTCACCTTCGACCAGCGCCTGTATCGCCACGACATCATGGGCTCGATCGCCCATGCCACCATGCTGGCCAAGGTCGGTGTGCTGACCGATGCCGAGCGCGACAGCATCATCGATGGCCTGAAGACCATCCAGGGTGAAATCGAGGCCGGCCAGTTCGATTGGCGCGTCGACCTCGAAGACGTGCACATGAACATTGAGGCACGCCTGACCGACCGCATTGGCGTGACCGGTAAAAAACTGCACACCGGCCGCAGCCGTAACGACCAGGTCGCCACCGACATTCGACTGTGGCTACGTGACGAAATCGACCTGATCCTCGGCGAAATCACCCGCCTGCAAAAAGGCCTGCTGGAGCAGGCCGAGCGCGAAGCGGGTAGCATCATGCCTGGCTTCACTCACCTGCAGACGGCTCAGCCGGTGACCTTCGGGCACCACATGCTGGCCTGGTTCGAAATGCTCAGCCGCGACTACGAGCGCCTGGTCGACTGCCGCAAGCGCACCAACCGCATGCCACTGGGCAGCGCCGCGCTGGCCGGCACCACCTACCCGATCGACCGCGAATACACCGCCCAACTTCTGGGCTTCGACGCCGTGGGCGGCAACTCGCTGGACAACGTGTCCGATCGCGACTTCGCCATCGAGTTCTGCTCAGCGGCCAGCATCGCGATGATGCACTTGTCGCGCTTCTCCGAAGAGCTGGTGCTATGGACCAGCGCGCAGTTCCAGTTCATCGATCTGCCGGACCGTTTCTGCACCGGCAGCTCGATCATGCCGCAAAAGAAAAACCCTGACGTGCCGGAGCTGGTACGTGGCAAGAGCGGTCGTGTATTCGGCGCGCTGATGGGCCTGCTGACCTTGATGAAAGGCCAGCCCCTGGCCTACAACAAGGATAACCAGGAAGACAAGGAACCGCTGTTCGACGCCGCTGACACACTGCGCGACTCGTTGCGTGCCTTTGCCGACATGATCCCGGCGATCAAGCCAAAGCACGCGATGATGCGCGAAGCAGCCCTGCGCGGCTTCTCCACTGCCACCGACTTGGCCGACTACCTGGTACGCCGCGGCCTGCCTTTCCGCGACTGCCATGAAATCGTTGGCCATGCCGTGAAATACGGCGTGGAAAACGGCAAGGACCTGGCGGAAATGAGCCTGGAAGAACTGCGCAAGTTCAGCGACCAGATCGATCAGGACGTGTTTGCCGTGCTGACCCTGGAAGGTTCGGTCAATGCCCGTAACCATATCGGCGGGACAGCGCCAGCACAGGTCAAGGCCGCCGTAGCACGCGGTCAGGCACTGCTCGCCAGCCGCTAAAAGCTAAAAGCTAAAAGCTTCGCGAGCAGGCTCGCTCCCACATTGGATGGTGTTCACACATCAAATTCTGTGGGAGCGAGCCTGCTCGCGATGACTGATTTCAGAACGCTACAATCTACTTCTTGGACGCGATCATCGCCATGAACGCTGGCATCGCTGCTTCCTTGTCCGCCGCAATTCGCTGAACATTCGGGTTATCGCCCAGACGCTCCAGCAGCGCCTTGGCTGCCGGCAGCTCAGCCAGTAGATCGATCTCGAACAGCTTCTTCGCTACTCCGCACGCCAGCGGCACGCTGTACAGGAAATAAAGATCCGCCACGCTCAGGTTTTCGCCTGCCACGTAGGGGCTGAATTTTCCGTGCCGGCCTAGCGCCGCAATACCCTGCAATAGTTCGGCCTTGGTTTTTTCCTTGATCGCATCCGGTAGCGTCATGCCAAAAAACGCTTCGGGATAAGAGGCACGCGCCGGTAGCTCGATATACAGCTCGATCTCCTTGGCCAGCGCCAGCACCTGCGCCCGCTCAAAGGGGTCGCTTGGCAGCAATGACTTGCCACCCTGGCTTTGCTCGATGTATTCGAGAATCACACTGGTTTCATTGATGAATCCCTGCTCTGCCTGCAGTACCGGAACTTTTCCGCGCGGGCTGATGGCCAACGCCTCAGGGCTGGTGCCCGCGTAAAACGGCACTTCTTCGAACGGCAATCCTTTCTCCAGCAGCGCCAGCTTGACCATGTTGTAGTAGTTGCTGACGGAAAAACCATAAAGCTTGAGCATCACATAGCCTCCAGGCTGTGCGGGGGTGGGCAGTGCCTGTTTATAGAATGCTCCGGGCTTTCTTTCCAGCAGCATCACGCGGCTGAATGCAGTTAAACTGATGAACTTTCCCAGAGGAGCCTGCCATGACCGAGCCAACCGATATCGATAACGACGAAGAAGAATTCGCCGAAACCACGCTGACCGAAGCCATCGAGAACCAGATCGAAAGCGACAATCCGCCGGCTGCCAAAGCGACCTTCAACAAGCTGACGCTGGTGGGCTACGAGCGCGAAGACATCCTCAATCTGATGGCTCACGTTTTGGCCATAGAAATCGACACGATGCTCGACGAAGACCGCGCGTTCAATACCGAATGGTACGAAGCCGCGCTGCGGGCTCTGCCCGAGTTGCCGCCGGAAAAGAAATAACCCTGTCACGAACACTGGACATGCCGCACAAGTGGGATCACCTTAGGGACGCTGTCGCCAAATTCCTAGAAAGTCTGGAGTCCTTATGTCGCTTACCCCTGAGTTGGTTGCCGAACTGGAAGTCCTCGCACTCTTCAACCTGGACAGTTCCCAGGAAGGTTTGAAAATTCATCAAACCGCTGCCCCGAAACACATTGCCGCTGCCAAACGCCTGCATGAAAAAGAACTGATCGACCAGCCTGATGGCGGTTACCTGACCAGCCTGGGTCGTGATGCCGCGCAAAACGTGCAAACCGTGCTCACCATTCTGAGAGCCGAAGAAACAGCCTGAATTCCCCTGCACCGCCCACGGAAACTCCTGCTCAAGGATTTCCGCGGGCGCACTTTGTAGCCCGCTTTCGTAACACGATACAAATCTGACGCCAGAAATAAAAAATCAGCTTAAAAGTCCCGGGGCCCAGGCGCTAAACTGCCCCTCATCCCGAGAGCCTCCACGTCCGAGCCCTGCGAGCCGGTTTGAGCTGACATGACCCGCACCCATGAAATCCGCCCCGATCTGGACCAGGGAATTGACCGCAAGGTGCTCAGCCAACTGCGCGCACGCTTCCTCAAGCTCAACGAGGGGCGCATGGCCCGTGCCATGGAAGGGTTGTCGACGCGCCAGCAAGGGGTATTGAACCTCCTTCCGCTGTTCTTCCATGTCAATCACCCATTGCTGCCGGGTTACGTTTCGGGCGGCACGCCGGCCGGGCTGTCGAATTTCGAGCCGGATGCCAACGTCCTCGCCGAAGCCCAGCGCCTGACCCGCTCCTTTTCCTATAAGCCGCGCCACGGCAGCAATCCACCACGGCCGATTCACGGCCTGTTCCTGATGGGTAGCCTCGGCACCCTGGCCCAGGCCGACCAGAGCGATATGGATGTGTGGGTCTGCCACAGTCCGGACCTGAGCGAAAACGAACTGACCGAGTTGCGCCGCAAATGCCATCTGCTCGAAGCCTGGGCTGCGACCCAGGGCGCCGAAGCGCACTTTTTCCTGATCGATCCGGTCCGTTTCGTAAAAGGCGAGCGCGACGGCCAGTTGAGTTCGGAAGACTGCGGTACCACCCAGCATTATCTGTTGCTGGACGAGTTCTATCGCACGGCGATCTGGCTGGCGGGGCGCACGCCGATCTGGTGGCTGGTGCCGGTGTATGAGGAAGCCAACTATGCCCAGTACACCCATACCCTGACGTCCAAGCGCTTCATTCGCGCCGATGAAACCCTGGACCTGGGCCATCTGGCCCGCATTCCGCCCGGCGAGTTCATTGGTGCCGGGCTCTGGCAGCTGTTCAAGGGCATCGAGTCGCCGTACAAGTCGGTGCTCAAACTCCTGCTGATCGAGGTGTACGCCAGCGAACACCCCAGAGTCCAATGCCTGAGCCTGCGTTTCAAACAGGAGGTGTTCGCCAATCGGCTCGACCTCGATGAGCTGGACCCGTACGTCGTGGTCTATCGGCGCATCGCGCAGTACCTCATCGCCCGCAACGAACCGGAGCGGCTGGAGTTGGTGCGCCGGGCGCTGTACCTGAAGGTCAACCGCAAACTCACCGGCAGCGGTGGGCGCACCCAGGGCTGGCAACGCTCATTACTTGAGCGCCTGGCCCGCGAATGGCAATGGGATCAGCGCCAGTTGGCCCTGCTGGATAGCCGCAGCCAGTGGAAAGTCCGCCAGGTCATCTCGGAGCGCCGGGCCCTGGTCAACGAACTGAATTTCAGCTATCGCTTCCTGACCCAGTTTGCCCGCCATGAACAAACCATCAGCCCGATCAACAAGCGCGACCTCAGCGTACTGGGCAGGCGACTGTACGCAGCGTTTGAACGCAAGGCGAACAAGGTCGAGTTCATCAACCCCGGAATCGCCCCGGACCTGGCCGAAGATACCCTGACGCTGGTGTACGCGCCGAGCAGGAAAGAACCGGACCAAAGCCAGTGGGGCTTGTACAACGGCAGCCTCACCGCCCTTGAGTGGGAACATTTCGCCCCGATCAAACGCAGTCGCCATTTAATCGAGCTACTCGCCTGGTGCCACCGCAACGGCGTGATCGACAGCAGCACCCGCCTGGCCTTGCACCCGGGCAGCAGCGACCTCAGCGAATTCGAGCTGTTCAACCTGCTTGGCAGCCTGCAACAAAGCATTCCCCTGCCACTGCCGGCCGTCGCCGAAAAAGCCCTGCTGCGTGCCAGCGCGCCCAGCGAAGTGCTTATTCTGGTAAACGTTGGCATCGATCCACTCAAGCACCACCGCGAACTGAACATCCTGATGACCACCGAGCGCACCGACTCCTTGAGCTACGCAGGCGTAAAGGAAAACCTGGTGCTGACCCTGGACCAGGTCACGCTCAACAGCTGGAACGAGGTGCTGGTCAGCCGCTACGACGGTCCCCACGCCCTGCTTGATTGCCTACGCGACTATCTCAACGCTCTGCCTGGTGGGCCACGCCAACCCAGGTTGAGAGTCCGTTGTTTCTGTCACAACCGTGCGCAATTCATTGCCCAGCGCGTCGAAGACATTCTCGAAACCGCGCAGAACCTGCTGCTGAGCAATCTCAATCACCGCTATCTGATCCAGGTCCAGCAGCATTACCACGTACTTGAGCTGATACCCGGCCAGGTCAATCACATCACGCAGGCCACGCTGCCGGGACTGCTGGACTGTCTCGGCGAAGACCGGGCGAGCTACAGCCCGCTGCACCTGGACCCGATGGCATTGGACGACCACGACCTGTCCTTGCTGCTGCCGATGGGTCGGCCCGGCTGCATCCAGGTGTTCTACCGGGTCAATGAAGCACAGGCCGATCTGTACGTGCTCGACGAATTCAATGCCCTGTGGCAGCAACGCCTGCCGTGGCATGACGAGCAAAGCCTGCTGGCGCCGCTGCAGCGTTTCCTGCAATCGATCCAGTACCGGCGCGACGCCGCGTTGCCAATGGACACGGCTCAGCCTGCGAACCTGGACACCCGGTATTACCAACTGCTGCCTTCGGGTACAGGCCGGGCGCGGCGGGTGGATGCGCGGTCGGCACCGCAAACCCCGGTCAACAAACCCTTCTATGACGTACAGGCGATCGTCGGCAAAGCCGCTCCGGGCAAGTTGCAGGTCACGTTGTATTGCAATCAGCGGGAGTTTAGCGAGCTGGAACATGGCGACCAGCTGTTCAGCGTGGTCGCCCGGGAAATCGTCGAGCAGCGCCACGAGACCGAACGCTACCGCTGCTACATCACCGATCTGGACCTGTCAGGCCTGCTCGGTGATGGTCAGGGGTCAAGCAATCTGTATCTGCGCTACAAGGCCGACCTGGAGCGCGCATTGAACGAGGCGCTCGGGCAGGTCTGAAAGGGCGTCACTCGGGGAAGGAGCCGCCATTGGCTGGCTGCGATTCGACTTCAAGCAGGGTCAGTTTCAACGTCTTGCCGCCCGGTGCTGGCCAGTCGATGTGCTGGCCGACTTTCAGGCCCAGCAACGCGCTGCCGACTGGCGCCAGAATGGAAATCTTGCCCTCATCGGCGTTGGCATCCTTCGGATACACAAGCGTCAGGTGGTAGTCCTTGCCACTGCCTTCTTCACGGCAATGCACGCGGGAATTCATGGTCACGACATCGGCGGGCACTTCATCGTGGCCGACCACTGTATCGGCGCGATCCAGTTCGGTTTGCAGCGCGATAACGCCCGGCAGCGATTCATCCAGGCTGTCGATCAGACGCTCCAGACGCTGAACGTCTAGACGGGTAAGGGTGATGGAAGGTGCGGTCATGATCAGGGCAGACTCCTTTCTTCTGCACGAAAAAAGCAAAACCCCGCCAGAAAAAGGCGGGGTTTTCACAAGCCTCGATGGGTTGAGGCGTTTCTGGACACTATCACAGCTCAAAAAATATACAAGCCGCCACCGGCGTACGGCTGTGTGTCCCTACCGGGGAGTGTCGGTGGTTTTGCGTTGCGAGGCCTGGGCGCAGATCACCCGGCGGCGTTCGTCATCCGCCGAGCGCCATTCGCGTATGTCTTCCACATGACGGAAACACCCGAGACAGACCTTCTGCTCGTCCAGCCGACACACGCCGCTGCACGGGGAAGGCACCGCCGGGCTGACGTTGCTGTAAAGCGGCTTGGGAGGGCGAGCAGGCGCGGACTGGGTCACGAGATTACAGGCCTTCGAAATCGAGCTCGACGTCAGCCTGCTGCTTGACGATACGTTCAAGCATCTCGCCCAACTGCTCTTCGCTCTTGTCGCACATCCAGCGCTCGCTTTCTTCGTCGTAGTCGAAGTGGAAGCCGCCGGACACAGCTGCCAGCCACAGCTGGCGCAGGGGCTCCTGGCGACTGAAAATCAGTGCGGTTCCGTTTTCAAATTTGACGGTCAGTACACCGGCCGAACTCTCCAGATCGATATCCAGGTCGCTTTCGTCAAAGATGTCTTCCAGTTTTTCCTGGGTGGCATCGACCAGATCGTGGAAACGGGCTTCGGACAAACTCATTGCGGCAACCTCAAAAATGTCTGATCAGGCTCAAGCGCCGCAAGATACGGACGCTGCTTGCCGAATGCAAAGGATTACTAATTGTGGGAGCGAGCCTGCTCGCGAAGAGGTCGGCACATGCAACATCATAGCTGCCGGACCCACCGTTTTCGCGAGCAGGCTCGCTCCCACAGGGACTCCATGATACCGACTGGCATCTTGCAAGGCCCGCCGGACGGGAGCCCCGTCGCATAGGCAAGCTGCCGGGTGGCCGGTATACTCCGGCGCAATTAATGCATTTTCAAGGATTTCGCCATGAAGCGCCTGATCTCTTCCCTTGCTGCGCTCCTCGCGGTTGCCTGCCTTGTGTCGGCCTGCGGTCAAAAAGGCCCGCTGTACCTTCCCGATGAAGATCAGGACCCTGCAGAGCAAGCCAAGTCCTCGCAAAAGCAGCCCTCCAAGTCGCACAAGCACGACGTCTACCAATAAGGGAACATCATGGACGCTTTTAACTACCGTGACGGTGAACTGTTCGCGGAAGGTGTTGCACTGTCTGCTATTGCCGAACGCTTTGGTACACCGACCTACGTTTACTCGCGTGCGCACATCGAAGCCCAATACCTGGCTTATGCCGATGCCCTGGTCGGTATGCCTCACCTGGTTTGCTTTGCGGTCAAGGCCAACTCCAACCTGGGTGTGCTGAATGTCCTGGCGCGTCTTGGCGCCGGTTTCGACATCGTTTCCCGTGGCGAGCTGGAACGTGTGCTGGCCGCTGGCGGCAGCGCCGACAAGATCGTGTTCTCCGGCGTCGGCAAGACCCGCGACGACATGCGTCGTGCGCTGGAAGTCGGCGTGCATTGCTTCAACGTCGAATCCACCGACGAGCTGGAACGCCTGCAAGTGGTGGCCGCCGAGCTCGGTGTTCGTGCGCCGATCTCCCTGCGCGTCAACCCGGACGTCGATGCCGGTACCCACCCGTACATTTCCACCGGTCTCAAAGAGAACAAGTTCGGCATCGCCATCGCCGACGCCGAAGACGTCTACGTGCGGGCCGCCCAACTGCCTAACCTGGAAGTGATAGGCGTCGATTGCCATATCGGCTCGCAACTGACCACCCTGCCACCGTTCATCGATGCCCTCGATCGCCTGTTGGGCCTGGTCGACCGCCTCGGTGACTGCGGCATCTACCTGCGTCACATCGACCTCGGTGGTGGCCTGGGTGTGCGTTATCGCGATGAAGAGCCGCCATTGGCTGGCGACTACATCAAGGCCGTGCGTGAACGTCTCGACGGTCGCGACCTGTCGCTGGTCTTCGAACCGGGCCGCTTCATCGTCGCCAATGCCGGCGTGCTGCTGACCCAGGTCGAGTACCTCAAGCACACCGAGCACAAGGATTTCGCCATTGTCGACGCAGCCATGAACGACCTGATCCGCCCGGCGCTTTACCAGGCTTGGATGGACGTCACCGCCGTGCGCCCGCGCAATACCGCTGCGCGTCCCTACGACATCGTCGGCCCGATCTGCGAGACCGGCGATTTCCTGGCCAAGGAGCGTGAGCTTGCCCTGGAAGAAGGTGACCTGCTGGCCGTGCATTCGGCTGGCGCCTATGGGTTTGTCATGAGTTCCAACTACAACACCCGCGGCCGCGCCGCCGAAGTGTTGGTGGACGGTGATCAGGCATTTGAAGTGCGTCGCCGTGAGACGGTAGCCGAGTTGTTCGCTGGCGAAAGCCTGCTGCCGGAGTAAAACCATGCTGCTGCGTTTTACCAAGATGCACGGCCTGGGCAATGACTTCATGGTCCTCGACCTGGTCAGCCAGCACGCGCATATACTGCCCAAGCATGCCAAGCAATGGGGCGACCGGCATACCGGCATCGGTTTCGACCAACTGCTGATCGTCGAAGCTCCGAGCAACCCGGACGTTGACTTCCGCTATCGGATCTTCAACTCCGACGGCTCCGAAGTGGAACAGTGCGGCAACGGTGCACGCTGTTTCGCCCGTTTTGTGCTCGATAAGCGCCTGACCGCAAAACGGCAGATCCGTGTCGAAACCAAAAGCGGCATTATCGAGCTCGATGTTCGCAGCGATGGCCAGATCAGTGTCAACATGGGCGCTCCACGCCTGGTGCCGGCCGACATTCCGTTCCAGGCGCAAGAACAGGCCCTGAACTATCAGGTCGACGTCGATGGCACGCCCGTCGAATTGGCCGCCGTGTCCATGGGCAACCCCCATGCCGTGGTGCGGGTCAGCGATATCAACAACGCACCGGTGCATGAACTGGGGCCGAAAATCGAGCATCACCCGCGTTTCCCGGCACGGGTCAATGTCGGTTTTCTCCAGGTTATCGACCGGAGCCGTGCGCAGTTGCGCGTCTGGGAGCGCGGGGCTGGTGAAACCCAGGCCTGCGGTACCGGCGCCTGCGCCGCCGCAGTCGCTGCGATCAGCCAGGGGTGGATGGATTCGCCACTACTGATCGACCTGCCTGGCGGGCGCTTGTCCATTGAATGGGCAGGCCCTGGCCAACCGGTCATGATGACCGGCCCGGCAGTGCGCGTTTATGAAGGACAAGTGCGTCTTTGAGTGAGCCACAACCATGACCGATAAGCCTCAGGTACCCGCCCGACAGCCCGACGAATCACCGTCCGAAAGCCTGGAGGCGGCGGCCATTGCCGCGTACCTGGAGGCTCATCCGGACTTCTTCGTCGAGCACGAAGACCTGCTTGCATCCTTGCGCATCCCCCACCGGCGCGGTGATACCGTTTCGCTGGTGGAGCGGCAGATGACCATCCTGCGCGACCGCAACATAGAACTGCGTCATCGCCTCTCGCACCTGATGGATGTGGCCCGCGACAATGACCGCCTGTTCGACAAGACCCGCCGCCTGATTCTCGCCCTGCTCGACGCGACGAGCCTCGAAGACGTGGTGATCTGCGTCGAAGACAGCCTGCGCCAGGACTTCCAGGTTCCCTTCGTCAGCCTCATCCTGCTGGGCGACAACGCCATGCCGGTGGGCCGCTGGGTGACCCACGCCGAGGCACAAGTGGCCATCGGTGGTTTGCTGCAGGAAGAAAAGAGCGTCAGCGGCACCCTGCGCGAGCATGAACTGGACTTTCTGTTCGGCGAAGAACAGCGCAAGCAGATTGGCTCCACCGCCGTCGTTGCCATCAGCCATCAAGGCATCCACGGCATACTGGCCATCGCCAGCCGTGATCCGCAGCACTACAAGAGCTCGGTGGGCACGCTGTTCCTGAGCTACATCGCCGAAGTCATGGGCCGCGTGCTGCCACGATTCAACAGCTCCCTGCGCTCGGTACGCTGAAAATGGAACGGCAACTGGACGCTTACTGCGAACACCTGCGCAGTGAGCGGCAGGTGTCGCCGCACACGCTATCGGCCTATCGCCGCGACCTCGACAAAGTGCTGGACTGGTGCGTCAAACAGAACATCGCCAGTTGGGCGGCCCTGGACATCCAGCGCCTGCGTAGCCTGGTCGCCCGCCTGCATTCACAAGGCCAATCGTCGCGCAGCCTGGCGCGTCTTCTGTCGGCAGTACGCGGGCTTTATCACTACCTGAACCGCGAAGGTCTCTGCGACCACGATCCGGCCAATGGCCTCGCACCGCCCAAGGGCGAGCGCCGCTTGCCGAAGACCCTCGATACTGATCGTGCGCTGCAACTGCTGGAAGGCGGCGTGGAAGACGACTTCCTGGCGCGCCGGGATCAGGCGATCCTTGAGCTGTTCTACTCCTCCGGACTGCGCTTGTCGGAGCTGACCGGGCTCAATCTCGATCAGCTGGATTTGGCGGACGGCATGGTCCAGGTGCACGGCAAGGGTAGCAAGACCCGTCTGCTGCCTGTGGGCAAAAAAGCTCGCGAGGCGCTGGAACAGTGGCTGCCACTGCGAGCCTTGGCCAATCCGGCAGACGATGCGGTGTTTGTCAGCCAGCAAGGCCGGCGCCTGGGGCCGCGGGCGATCCAGTTGCGGGTCAAGGCGGCGGGCGAACGCGAACTGGGGCAAAACCTGCACCCACACATGTTGCGACACTCCTTCGCCAGCCACCTGCTGGAGTCCTCCCAGGACCTGCGGGCGGTGCAGGAACTGCTCGGCCACTCGGATATCAAGACCACCCAGATCTACACCCATTTGGATTTCCAGCACCTGGCAACCGTCTACGACAGCGCCCACCCACGGGCCAAACGCATTAAAGGCGACGATTCATGACTCTCCAACTGATCACTTTCGACCTCGATGACACCCTGTGGGACACCGCCCCGGTGATCGTCAGCGCCGAAGCCGTATTGCGGGAATGGCTGACTGAACATGCGCCCAACCTTGGAGCGATACCGGTGGAGCATTTGTGGGCCATTCGCGAACGCATCCTGAGCATCGAGCCAAACCTCAAGCACCGTATCAGCGCCCTGCGCCGGCGCGTGTTGTTTCACGCATTGGAAGAAGCCGGATACGCTCACGCTGAAGCGTCGGACCTGGCCGATCAGAGCTTCGAAGTGTTCCTGCATGCCCGGCATCAGCTGGAAATCTTCCCGGAGGTGCAACCCACCCTCCAGGCACTGGCCAACCATTACACCCTTGGCGTGGTCACCAACGGCAACGCCGACGTGCGCCGGCTGGGGCTGGCGGACTACTTCAAGTTTGCGTTGTGTGCCGAAGACATCGGCGTCGCCAAACCCGATGCGCGCCTGTTCCATGAAGCGCTGCAGCGCGGTGGTGCAACCGCAGAGACGGCGGTGCATATCGGTGATCATCCAGGGGATGACATCGCCGGTGCGCAACAGGCAGGGTTGCGGGCGATCTGGTTTAACCCGGCGGGCAAGGTCTGGGAAAACGAGCGTTTGCCGGATGCCGAGATTCGCAGCCTGACCGAGTTGCCAGCGTTGTTGGCGCGGTGGAATGCAACCTCAGCCTGACATAGCAACCTGTGGGAGCGGGCTTGCCCGCGAAGGCGTCGTGACAGTCAATAAAGGTGTCGACTGACAAACCGCATTCGCGGGCAAGCCCGCTCCCACATTGGGTCTCGTTGAGCCCAGAGTTTTATTTCAGGCATGAAAAAGCCCGCAGCGACGGCGGGCTTTTTCAGCAAGCGCGTAGCAGGCTCAGATAGGCCGGCTGCCGTACTTGTTGTCTGGCTTCTTGGGAGGATCGGCGACCACATTGGCCTCCACTTCCTGCACCTTGCCACCACGAGCCAGGAACTCCTCCATGGCCTTGGCCAGGGCGTCACGTTCCTTGTTCTTGGCTTCGACACTCGGCAGCTCATCGACCGATACCGCTGCCTTGGCTTTGCCTTTGGCGGTCGGAACGGGGGCATCACCGCCGTCGTCTTCAGCGACGTCTTCCGCCGCTGCTTCCAGACCTTCTTCGGTTTCGTCGTCGTCGCCTACTTCGAGGTCGTCGTTTTCCAGATCATCGTCGCTCATGTTCTACCTCATGACTTGCGAAAAGCAGATTAGTTATAGCCCAGCTTTGCCCTCTGTCGAAGGCTGCCGGAAAAAAATCAACAGCCGCTGCTGACCAGCGGTTATGCCCCTTCACCGTGCAAGGTGGCGAGGACTTTACGGGCACCGCCATGATCACGGTGCTCGCCCAGGTAAACGCCTTGCCAGGTCCCTAACGCCAGTCGACCCGCCGAAATCGGCAAACTGAGCTGACAGCCAAGCACACTGGCCTTGAAATGCGCCGGGAGGTCGTCCAGGCCTTCGTCGTTATGCTCATAGCCGTCTGTTCCTTGTGGGATCAGACGATTGAAAAATCGTTCGAAGTCGCGACGTACCGCCGGATCGGCGTTCTCGTTGATGGTCAACGACGCCGAGGTATGCTGTATCCACAAATGCAACAGACCGACCCGGCACGCCTTGAGTTCAGGCAGGCCAGCGAGTAACTCGTCCGTTACCAGATGAAAGCCCCGGGGCCTCGCCCGAAGGGTTATCAGAGTCTGTTGCCACATACAGTTCTCCGCACGTCCGGGGCGCATTCTAGCGCGCTCAGGGAAAAAACAAAGGCCCTGATCATCCTTCAATCATGTAAGCCATTGGCGGCACAAAAACTCGCATCGCAAACGTCGTAAAAGCTGTAAGAAAAAACCTTTCAGCCTTTGCTTCAATGACAAACTCCAGACGAAAAAATGCCCGGCAAGCCGGGCAAGATTTTTTCATGCGCGTGCTTACAAGTTGTAGCCGCGTTCGTTGTGAAGCGCCAGATCGATGCCGACCGCTTCTTCTTCCTCGGTGATCCGCAGGCCCATCACGGCGTCCAGGACCTTGAGGATGATGAAGGTGACGATGGCGGTGTAGATCACCGTGAAGCCCACGCCTTTGCACTGAATCCATACTTGTGCGGCGATGTCGGTCACGGTGCCGAAGCCGCCCAGGGACGGTGCAGCGAATACACCGGTCAGGATCGCGCCGAGAATACCGCCGATACCGTGCACGCCAAAGGCGTCCAGGGAGTCGTCATAGCCGAGCTTGCGTTTCAGGGTAGTGGCGCAGAAGAAGCACACCACGCCCGCTGCCAGGCCGATAACCAGGGCACCCATCGGGCCCACGGTGCCAGCAGCAGGAGTGATCGCAACCAGACCGGCCACGACACCCGAAGCGATACCCAATGCGCTTGGCTTGCCGTGGGTGACCCACTCGGCAAACATCCAGCCCAGCGCAGCGGCGGCGGTCGCGATCTGAGTGACCAGCATCGCCATGCCGGCAGTGCCATTGGCCGCCGCAGCGGAACCGGCGTTGAAACCGAACCAGCCGACCCACAGCATGGCCGCACCCATCAAGGTGTAACCCAGGTTGTGCGGGGCCATCGGCGTGGTCGGGAAACCTTTGCGCTTGCCCAGCACCAGGCAGGCAATCAGACCGGCCACACCGGCGTTGATGTGCACCACGGTGCCGCCAGCGAAGTCCAGCACGCCCCAGTCCCACATCAGGCCGCCGTTGCCGGACCAGACCATGTGCGCGATCGGTGCATACACCAGGGTGAACCAGATGCCCATGAAGATCAGCATCGCGGAGAACTTCATGCGCTCGGCGAAGGCACCGACGATCAGCGCCGGGGTAATGATGGCGAACGTCATCTGGAAGGTGATGAACACCGCCTCAGGGAACAGCGCCGCAGGGCCGGTCAGGCTGGATGGCGTGACACCGGCGAGGAAAGCCTTGCCCATGCCACCGAAGAAGGAGTTGAAGTTGACGACGCCCTGCTCCATGCCAGTGGTGTCGAACGCAATGCTGTAGCCATAAATGACCCACAGGACGCTGATCAGGCCGGTAATGGCGAAGCACTGCATCATCACCGACAGAATGTTCTTGGAGCGCACCATGCCGCCGTAGAACAGCGCGAGGCCGGGAATGGTCATGAACAGCACGAGGGCTGTCGAGGTCAACATCCAGGCGGTGTCGCCGGAGTTGAGGACTGGGGCCGCCACTTCGTCTGCCGCCAAGGCCAGGCTGGGCATTACGAAGGACAACAGGGCTCCTAGCCCTGCGAATTTACGCAGAGTCATTTTGTTTTCTCCTGGGGCGTTGGGTTTGTGGCGGCTTAGATTGCGTCGGTATCGGTTTCGCCGGTACGGATGCGAATCGCCTGTTCCAGATTGACCACGAAGATCTTGCCGTCACCGATCTTGCCAGTGTTGGCCGCCTTGGTTATCGCCTCGATAACCCGGTCGAGATCCTTGTCGTCAATGGCGACATCAATCTTCACCTTTGGCAGGAAATCGACCACATACTCCGCGCCGCGATACAGCTCGGTGTGACCCTTCTGCCGACCGAAGCCTTTGACTTCAGTAACGGTAATGCCCTGCACGCCGATCTCGGACAACGACTCGCGCACGTCGTCCAACTTGAACGGCTTGATGATGGCAGTGACTAGCTTCATGAAAACTCTCTCCCGAATTTGGTGGACTTGCCCCAGGAAAACAAACCCGTCTCAAGTCTAAGCGCAGTGCCTGGCTTTGTAACGCATCGTCGGCCTTACCTGCCCGTACGACGCCAGCTAACCGCTCCTTGCGAAACACTCCCCGCGTCTCGCCTGGCGCACTGCATTCGTCACAGCGACTGCATCAGTGCATGGGTCATCAGCATCTAAGCAGAAAGCTTGCCATCTCCACAAAACACTTTGATTTCAAGCCTTTGCCAACAGATCGCAACCACTTCACGACAACACCCAACGCGTTACGCACAACAACGGTGCGATACCGTCCGTCCCCATGCTCGAAAAGCGTGCACCCCTTGCCCGCGAATTTGACTATAGACACTGCGTGGTACACTGCCGGGCATTGCTACCAGGACATTCCCCCATGCTCGCGCCCAAAGACTTCCTCGACGCCCTGACAGGCACCGCCTCCCGCCTCTTCAGCGGCGACACTCCACTGCCGAAAAGCGAAATCGAAAGCCAGTTCAAGGCATTGTTGCAGAGCGGATTCAGCAAGCTGGATCTGGTCAGCCGCGAAGAGTTCGATAGCCAGATGGTCGTGTTGGCACGCACCCGGGCACGGTTGGAGGCTCTTGAGGCGAAAGTGGCGGAGCTGGAAGCGAAGCTGAGCCCACCAGCGGAAACTGAATAACTGAAGTAACTGATCCTTCCCATGCTCTGCGTGGGAATGCTTCCAGGGACGCTCCGCGTTCCGCCTCTGAAGCGACGCGGAGCGTCACCGTAATATCCCGTGAAAGTTTGCCCGCCTAACCACTTCACCAATCCCCTCTCCCACGTCTACCCTTGAAAAACCCGCAGGAAGCGGCCTCTCGTCACCTCAAGGAACGACCATGTCCCTCTCCATCGTCCACAGCCGCGCCCAGATTGGCGTGGATGCGCCCGCTGTCACTGTTGAAGTCCACCTGGCCAATGGCTTGCCATCACTGACCATGGTCGGCCTGCCCGAGGCGGCGGTGAAGGAAAGCAAGGACCGGGTGCGCAGTGCGATCATCAATTCGGGGCTGCAGTTTCCGCCACGGCGCATCACGCTGAACCTGGCACCGGCGGATTTGCCCAAGGATGGCGGGCGCTTCGATCTGGCGATTGCGCTGGGGATTCTTTCGGCGAGCGTGCAGGTGCCGACGTTGACGCTCGATGATGTGGAGTGCCTGGGTGAGCTGGCATTGTCTGGCGCGGTCCGGGCTGTGCGCGGTGTATTGCCGGCGGCTTTGGCGGCGCGCAAGGCCGGGCGATCGTTGGTGGTACCACGGGCCAATGCCGAGGAAGCGTGCCTGGCGTCGGGATTGAAAGTGATTGCGGTGGATCATTTGCTGGAGGCTGTCGCGCATTTCAATGGGCATACACCGATCGAGCCTTACGTCTCCAATGGTTTGCTCTACGCCAGCAAACCTTATCCTGACTTGAATGAAGTGCAGGGACAACTGGCGGCCAAGCGGGCGCTGTTGATTGCTGCCGCAGGCGCTCATAACCTGTTGTTCAGCGGGCCGCCTGGAACCGGAAAAACGCTGTTGGCGAGTCGCCTGCCCGGGCTACTGCCGCCGCTATCCGAAAGCGAAGCCCTGGAGGTGGCGGCGATCCAATCCGTTACCAGTTGCGTACCGCTGAGCCATTGGCCGCATCGGCCGTTTCGCCAACCCCACCATTCTGCCTCAGGCCCCGCACTAGTGGGTGGCGGCTCGAAACCGCAGCCGGGCGAGATCACCCTCGCCCACCATGGCGTCCTGTTTCTGGACGAACTTCCAGAGTTTGAACGCCGGGTGCTGGAAGTTTTAAGAGAACCATTGGAGTCCGGGCATATCGTGATTTCCCGGGCGAAGGATCGCGTGCGGTTTCCAGCGCGGTTCCAGTTGGTGGCGGCGATGAATCCGTGCCCCTGTGGATATCTTGGCGAACCCACGGGCCGCTGCTCCTGCACACCGGACATGGTGCAACGTTACCGCAACAAGCTGTCGGGCCCACTGTTGGATCGGATCGACTTGCACCTGACCGTCGCACGGGAGGCCACGGCGCTGAATCCCCCCGTGAAACCGGGAGAGGACAGCGCCAGCGCTGCATTGATAGTGGCCGAGGCACGCGAGCGCCAGCAGAAGCGTCAGGGCTGTGCCAATGCCTTTCTCGATCTACCGGCGCTGCGTAAGCACTGCAAGTTATCCACAGTCGATGAAAACTGGCTGGAAACCGCTTGTGAACGACTAAACCTCTCCCTGCGTTCAGCGCACCGGCTGCTCAAAGTTGCGCGCACGCTGGCGGACCTTGAACAAGCCGATGGAATTGGACGCGAACATTTGGCCGAGGCGCTGCAATATCGGCCGACAACGCTCTAGCCGGCATCACCCTTTGGTTAGATCAACCAACGGCGTCTGCCGCACCTCAGTTTCCCGCCCCGCCTGAATCTCGCCCACCTGCTTCAAGGCCTTATCCACAGCCGCCTTATCCGCCAACAAGCTGTAGCTGATGCGGAACTGCTTGTGTTCCTTCGGCGCAATGGTCGGCACCAGGTTCAGTGGCCGCTGATAACGGCGGTTGTAGGAAAAACTTGTTCCCGGCTCCAGCCCCGAGACATAGCCCTGGCCTTGGGTGTCGGTGTTTTTCCACAGGGAGAACACGGGCAGTGTCTGAGTGTTGAAGCCGACCGAAACTCCAAGGCTACCGGCCTTGTCATGCAGCACGGTCAACGTATCGCCCTGGGCATCGGCATACGGCACCACGTTGTAAACCGTCTCGTCGTAGTCCTTGGTCGGTGCGCGATAGGTTTGCCAGTCCGACAAATCGCCTTTGGCTTTATCGTTGAACGGTGAGACCTGTTTCACCGGCGCGACGAAGCGGGCGCCCTGTTCCAGGAACGGCGTGCTGAAGTTGCTGTGATACAGCGCCTGATATTCCTTCGGATAGTCACCGTTGTTGGTCAGGGTGTCGTTGAGAGCGAACGTTACGCTGCCGGGCTCGGTGACCAGCTCAGTCGCCACGGAGAAGTCGACTTTCTTGAACGCCTGCTCTTTCAGTTCACCGCGCAAGGTGATGGCGTACGGTGGTTTTTCATCGATGTGCAGGGTGACTGTGCTCGCAGGAATATTCGCGGCCCGACCGTGCAGGGTCAGCAGTTCGCCGTTGTCGACGCCGGGGTGGCCAACCCATTCGTAGCCGCAGCGGGTGACCAGCTCATTGAAACCTTCCAGCCAGCCCAGACCGCCGCGGCCATTGAGTTCGATGAAGGACGGATTGACCACTTCCTTGACCGGCGAATCCCAGCCCATGCGCACACTACCGACCGACGCCTGCAACACGTTCATCCCGCGAGTCGGCACCACGGAGAGTTTCATCCTGCCGTTATCGATCTCGACGATGCTGACGCCCTCTTGCCGACCGCCGTGCAGGGTACGAAGAGTCACGGAGAAGGGTTGGTCGGTTTTCACACCGAGTTGCTGGCTGGTGATCTGCCAGTTTTGCGCAGCTTTATCGCTGTCGAGCAGGACGTAATCCCAGGCCATGGCGTGGGAGGCGGACAGCGCGCCAAGGACAACGAGGAGTTTGAGCGAGGTCATGGGGGAAGCCTTTCTTGGAGTTGTGCATTTTTTATAGCGCTGATGAAACGATTCAGCAAGCTTAAAAAGCCCACGCCCGAGCCTTCCCACGTCAATTAATATTGACCTTATGCAACCTCCGCACGCTTACGTTAGTCTCATAAGGTTTAAACCTCCGGCAGACTGGCGGTGATATCATCATGGCATTAAGGCCGCCCGCCAAATGCAGGAGCACGTACAGACACATCTGTCTGTCATTTTTGCGCAACGGATCGTATGGAGTTTGAATGCGCGGGGCACTATTACGCAGCGGTAAGAGCGGGTCATTCACTGCCCTCGGCGAAACAGGTCAACCGGTCTACCGGGCAGCCCTGCAATTGCGCGAAGCCATTCGCCGCAAGAACCCCGAGTTGGTAGATCATCTGGCCATCCCTCAAAGCGATGAACTCGGCAACCGGATCGACTGGTACAGCGCCCTCGACGGCGACGTGATTCCGTGGAGCAGTGCGACCGAAGAAGAACGCGCCCCTGCCCGCCGCCAGCTTGAAGCATTGAAAAACGCGCTCGAAGAATTGAGCCAGCGTTTCCTGGGTACGGACTCCGCCGAACAGCCGCAAGGCGACAAAGCCGTGTTCGGTAAGCTACTCAAGCGCGTGATTCATTTCCCGGACGAAAACTTCGTCTACCTGGTGCAAGGCAAACCGGTGCTGACCTTCTGGGGTTTCGAGCATGCCGGTACGGGCAATAGCGATCCCCTGCACTGCCTCTATCAGGTCCCACCCGCGTTCACGCTGCCACCCGAGGTCGAACCGCCTGTTGTCGCGCCCGTCATGCCGGTGGTTGCTCGTCCATGGTGGCGTCGCTGGTGGTGGTGGCTGTTGCTGCCGCTGTTGCTCCTGCTGTTGTGGCTGTTGCTCGGCCTGCGAGGGTGCGTTCCGATTCCGTTGGTGGCGGTAGATTTGCTGCCAGATAGCGTTGTGCCAGTAGAGAAACACCTGGAAGAGCCGCCAAAGACCGGCAATGTCACGACGGTCAATGGCGTCCCGGTGACAGGCACCGTTATAGGCTCCAGCACTGGAACCGGCATCGGTACCGCCGTGACCGGAACCCATGACGTAGAGGCGCCGCCAGTCGAAGGCACCGAGGATGATGCAGCGGCGGCCGACCTGGCCAAAGGCACCGAGGCTGATGCAGCAGCGGCCGACCCAGCCAAAGATCCGGCCAAAGACCCGGCAGCCGAAAACAAAACCGCGACACCCGAAAACAAAACCGCACCGCCGGATGTCACATCGCCCGAGGCAGAAAAACCCGCCGCCGCCAAACCCGGCCCTCCCCTCAGCATCCCGCCAGACGCCGCCGATGGTGCCGCCAAGTTTCTCGATGGCCAGTACAGCGCAGGCGCCGGGATACAGGACCGCAGAACCGGCAAGCCGCTGCGTCTGGAGTACCAGCTCAAGGACGGCAAGGGCCAAGTCACCGTGCACCAGGCCGACGGTTCGAAATGCAGCGGGCCAGTGAGCGCTACTATGAAGGGTGGCAGCCTGGCCATCGACAGCCAGGGCCAGGCCGTTTGCGGCGATGGCAGCACTTACGACATGCCCAAGGTCAGCTGCAGCAAAGGGGCGACCTCGATCGCGGACTGCACCGGCGGTTACGGAAAAGAACAATTCCCCATGTCCATGCGGCAAGTGGCCGAATAAAAACGGAATAACTCGACATGTTGCCTGAAGTCACTCAATTCGAAGACACCGTCACGCTGGTCAGCGACACCGGCATCCAGTTCATGGATTTCGCCCTGCGCCTGGATCCCCGCAAGGAACCGGCGGGCGAGTTCGCACCGATGATCAGCGGGCTGATCTGCCGCCTGGCGTACAACGAAGAGAAAGACTTCTTTTTCTACGAACCCGAACCGGAAAAGGTCGAAAAAGCCAAGCCTGCGTTCAGCGTCGACATGAAAAGCAGCCTCGATTTGCTCGACGGCATCTGGCTGCCGATTCCGTTTTTCCGCTTCATGCCGCCGCATCGCTTCGACGAAGGTCCGACCAACTGGTCGCGCATGCGCTTGGTGAAATTGGCGACTCCCGACATCGACGGTAATACCCACCGCCTGACGATGGCGTTCGACAGCCGTGTGATGCCCAAGCGTGACGGCACTGCCTATCTGGCGCCGAACGATGAAGACATCAGCTCCGGCGTGTCTTTCAAACTGGCGACCAAGGCTAGCGAAACCCGCTGGTTCCTGGCGCAACCGTGGGTCAACGAGTGGTTGCTGGAAGTGTTCAATGAGGGCAATGCCCACCGTTCGCGCGCAGAGCTGGACATCGATATCCGCGCCAACCATCACCTGGCGCACTACCTCAACTTGCTCAGCCTGTTGAGCAAACCGTCAGCCGCCCAGGAGTCGAAGGCCCGGGCGAAAGTTGAAATCCCCGAGCTGAAAGTGGTCGCCAACGACAGCAATGGCCTGGTCAAACCGATACCGGTAGACCTGGTGCTGGACGTCGGCAACTCGCGTACCTGCGGCATCCTGATCGAAAACCACGGTCAGGCCGGCTCCGGACTGAAGCAGAACTACGTGCTGGAACTGCGTGACCTGATCACCCCCGAACACACCTATAACCTGCCGTTTGAAAGCCGCGTGGAGTTCTCCCAGGCGTACTTCGGCAAGGACCACTGCTCGGTCAAGAGCGGTCGCCACGATGCGTTCCAATGGGCGACGATTGCCCGTGTCGGCAATGAGGCCAGTCGCCTGGCCAGTCGTCGTCGCGGCACCGAAGGCTCCACGGGCCTGTCCAGCCCGAAACGCTATCTGTGGGACGAACACGCCTATGGCCACGGCTGGCGTTTCAACTGCTCGTACATAAAGACCGACAATGAGCCGTACGCCACCGCCGCGCCGTTCTCGCACCTGATCAACGAAACCGGCGAGGCGCTTTACAGCCTCGAAGAAGACGATCGTCTGCCGGTGTTCATGCCGCGTTACTCACGCAGCTCGCTAATGACCTTCATGCTCGCCGAAGTACTGGCCCAGGCGCTGTCGCAAATCAACAGCCCGGCCCAGCGTTCGCGCCAGGGTCACACCCGCGTGCCGCGCCAGCTCAACAGCATTACCCTGACCGTGCCGCCGGGCATGCCGCAGGCCGAGCGCAGTATCCTCAACGAACGCATGCTGCAAGCCATCGGCCTGGTGTGGAAAAGCCTCGGCTGGCATGCCGGCGAGGAAGATCCACATCTGGATCAGGCCGTCAGTCCGCGCACGCCGATCCCGAGTATCCGCGTGGAATGGGACGAAGCGTCCTGCGGCCAGTTGGTGTACCTGTACACCGAGGTCAACGAGAACTTCGCCGGTCACCCGGAAGAGTTTTTTGACACCATCGCCCGGCCGGACAAGGTCGACCGTCAACGCATCACCCTCGCGACCATCGACATCGGTGGTGGCACCACCGACCTGGTGATCACCGACTACCGCCTCGACCGCGCGGGCAATACCGGCAGCGGCAGCAACGTGCACATCGTGCCGGAACAGCGTTTTCGCGATGGCTTCAAAGTGGCCGGCGACGACATCCTGCTGGACGTGATCCAGGACTTCATCCTGCCGAGTTTCGAAAAAGCCCTGCAGAACGCCGGCGTGAAGGCTCCGAACTCACTGATGTCACGGCTGTGTGGCGATGAATCGGTCAGTGCCCAGGACATGATCCTGCGTCAGCAATTGAACCTCCAGGTGTTCGTCCCGCTGGGCCTGGCGCTGCTCAAGGCGTATGAGCATTACGATCCGCAGGTCCCGCAAGAAGTCATCCCGCAAAGCTACCGCCAATTGCTCGGTGACAATGCCATCAGCCAGACCGTGCTCGACTACGTCAATGTCGCCGTGCGTCGCGATGTCGGCGCCCAGAGCAGTTTCGACCTGTATGACGCGCCGATCAGCTTCGACCTGCAAAAGCTCCATGCCGCGTTCCTCAACGACCAGATCAACATCACCAAGATCCTGGGTGCGCTGTGTGAAGTGGTCGCGCATTACCCCTGTGACGTCTTGCTGCTGACCGGCCGCCCTTCGCGCCTGCCCGGCATCCAGGCGTTCATTCGCAAGCTGTTGCCGCTGCCACCGGGGCGCATTCTGGCGCTGCAAAACTACCGCACCGGCGGCTGGTATCCGTTTCACAAGAACGGCCGGATCGACGACCCGAAAAGCACCGCCTCGGTCGGCGCCATGCTCTGCCTGTTGTGCGCCAACCACAGCGTGCCGAACTTCTACTTCCGGGCATCGGCGCTCAAGCCATATTCGACGGTCAAGCACATCGGCGTCATCGATCTGAACAACGTGATCAAGGATGCCGACGTGCTGTACCGCGACATCCAGTCCGAAGACTACAAAATCAAGCTACCTGAAATTGGCGTTGGCGACGCCGTCGACACACCGCAGCTGGAAATGCGCGGCGACCTGCGCCTCGGTTTTCGCCAGTTGGCCACCGAACGCTGGGCCGCTTCGCCGTTGTACACCTTGCGGTTCACCAAGGCGGGTCGGGAGAAGTTTTCCCGGGCAACCGGTGAAAACGGCAGCGCCCCGCTGCTCAAGGTGCGGTTCGAGGTCAAACCGGCGGACAAATACACGCGCAAGCAGGATCTGGTCAGCGATCGCCTCTCGGTTCGCGACATCGAATCCAACAGTAACAACGTCAACTTCAACCCGCGCAGCGACCTCGAGCTGGAACTCAACACCATGCTCGACGCCGGCCTGAGCGAGACCAAGTACTGGCTCGACAGTGGAAGTGTGAAACGCAAATGAATGACCTGACCCCCGATCAAACTCAGCTCTCTGCCAGTTGGGCCGCTGTTTATGAAGGCGCCGGTCAAGCGCTGGACTGGATTGATCAGACGCGCGGCAATGCGCCACGCCTGGACAGCGAAGCCGACAACCTGAACATCCGCCTGCACCGCGCCCGCAACCTGGCTCAAAGCCTCGGTCGCGTGGCCTGCACGCCGATGACCATTGGCTTTTTCGGCTTGTCCCAGGCCGGCAAGTCCTACCTGATCTCGGCCCTCGCCGCCGGTCAGAACGGCAAGCTGGAAACCGAGTTCGGCGACCATCGCCTGGACTTCATCAAACACATCAACCCGGTGGGTGGAGGCAAGGAAGCCACCGGCCTGGTCACGCGCTTCAGCCGTCGGGCGACGGCAAGCCAGGACAAGGACTTCCCGGTAGAACTTACGTTGTTCAAGGAAATCGAGCTGGCGAAGATTCTCGCCAACGCCTGGTTCAAGGATTTCGACCTTGAGCGGATTTCCTACGAGATCGACGAAGAGCGCATCCAGCGCGTGCTCAAACCGTTCGAAGGCCGCGAAACCGGGCCGCTGCAAACGGGCGTCAACGCCGACGATCTGGTGTCGCTGTGGGATTACCTGCGCGACAATTTTCGCAACTCGGTGAAGAAGCTTGAGCACCTGTACTGGCCCAAAGCGTTGCAGCTGGCGCCACGGCTGAATTTCCAGGAGCGGGCCGAGCTGTTTTCGATCCTCTGGGGTGAGCAAAGCGAGTTGACACGCGTGTACCAGAAACTGGCCGGCGCGCTGCACAAGCTGGGTCTGCCCGAGACCGTGTTTGCACCGTTGAAGGCCTTGGTGAGTTTCGACAACGACACCTACAGCCAGCGCGACAGCATCATGAACGTCGACATCCTCGAACGCTTCGGCAGCCCGCTGGACTTGCCGATCGAGGTTCGGCCGCTGGTTGGCGATCGCCTGCAAAACAGTCAGGCAATTGCGGTCGCGCAACTGGCGGCACTGACCGCCGAAATGACCTTCCGTCTGATCGAGGCGCCGGTAGATGACATCGTCAATCAGGTCGACCTGCTGGATTTCCCCGGTTATCGCGGGCGCCAGAAACTGCACGAGATCGCCGATTCCAACGACCCGCAATCCAGCGCCAAGGACAATTCCGTTTCCCAGCTGATCCTGCGCGGCAAGGTCGCCTACCTGTTCGAACGCTACACCGACAACCAGGAAATGAACGCACTGGTGGTCTGCACCAGTTCGACCAAGCAGAGCGACGTCAACGACGTGGGCCCGGTGCTGACCCGCTGGATCGAAAAAACCCAAGGCGCCGACTCGGCTGCTCGCAGCAAGCGCGATACTGGCCTGATCTGGGCGCTGACCATGCTCGACCTGCGCATTACCAACTCCCTGAGCCTGACACCCGATCAGTACGATGAGAGCTGGAACGGCATGGTCAAACTGACCATGCTGGAGCGTTTCGGCAGCCTGAGCTGGATGAACGACTGGGCCGGCACACCGTTCCAGAACACCTACCTGGTGCGCAAGCCGCGTATGGATGCGGCGTTCATCGGGCAAGACGCGACGGGTGCGGAAACCGGCCTCAATGCCATCTATCAGGAACGTGTCAGCGCGCTGGGCACCAGCTTCGCCAGCAACGCGCTGGTGTGCAAACACATCAAGAATCCGGTCAACGCCTGGACAGAAATGCTGCGCAACGATGACGGTGGCATCAGCCACTTCAGCGGCAGTTTCAAAGGCGTGGCGAATATCGAATTTAAACTGCAGCGTATCCGCGAGCAATTGAGCGAATGCCTCGAAGGCCTGACCACTCACGGCCTGAGCACCTGGTACCACGCTGACGACGACGGCGCCGCAGCCGCCAAGAAAGCCAAGGCGCAAATGATTCTGACGGGCCTGGGCCGTCGCCCCGCGGTACTTGGCGAATTGATCGATCAACTCGACATACCGAGCGAAGAGGTGCGCGACTTGTACCTCAGCGGTGTGTACGAAACCGATGATGAGCCGGTCGTGAACGACGAGCCGGTCACCCCGACACCGAGCCAGAGCCTCTACGGCAACGACGCCGGTTTCAATTTCGATTTCAGTGACGACCCGGGCCATGACGCGCCAGTCAGCAGTAAAACTGCCACCCCGGCACCCGAACTGCAAAGCAATGAGCACCGTTTCGCCAAAGCGGCGTTCAAGGCCTGGATCGCGCACCTGCGTGAACTGACCACCCGGCAAAGCCTGCTCAACCTGCTGGGGCTGGAAAAGGCCTTGCTGGAAGCGGTGGTCGATGAACTGATCACCGCCGGCTATCGCCAGGACTTGCCGGGGCAACTGAGCCGCGCCGTCCTCAAGCGCGCACAAAGTGGCGCGCGGCGTGATCAACTGGTCGAGCGCCAGGTGCTGGAAGTGCAGCGCGTGCTGCGCGATTTCGTGTCTTGGTTCGGCTACCTCCAGAAACCGGTGAGCGAGCGTCCGAACAGCCGCGCCGGTGCCAAGGAGCCCCTGTTTTCTTTCTACACCGACATTGGCCCGGGACAAGTGCCCGTACTGCCGGCGCAACCGGCGAATCAGGCGCAACGGTACCTGGGCGACTGGCTTTCGGGCCTGGCCTACATCACGCAGGACAATGCCGGCCATGGTGCCGGACGTGAAATCACCCCTGAACAGAACGAACGGCTGGGCCAAGTGCTCAAAGCCTTCGCAGCGAGATAAGCAATGCCAATTCGTGTCGACCTGCTCGCGTTAGAGCCCAATGTGCCTGGCCAGGCCCGCCTCACTGTGAAGAAATGGCAGGGTGACGAGCATCAGCTGGAATTTTCCATTCAGCGCAACCAGGACGGTTTTTACCTTCAGGACCACAAGGCCTGGAGCAACAACCCATTCTGGTTCAAGGTCTCGCGTTTCAACCTCATGGCCAACGGCGAAGCGTTGGAAACCCAGGTCGGACCAGACGTGGTTGACCCGCTGCTGGAAGGCGGCGCCAACTCGCAATTCCAGATCGAATTGCGTGAACAGGGCCAAGGCCACGCCGACAAAGGCGTGGTTCGGCCAGGCATCGGCTTGTTGCCGTCCACGGCCGGCGGCCAGACACGTTCGACTTACGGCGCTGTCGAACTGACGGCGCTCAGCGCACCGGCACCGGCACCAGAGATCCCGGAGATCCCGGATCTGCCTGAACTGACCCTGTCCACCGCCGAGCCAGAAATGGAGTTGGAATCGGTACTCACCGAGCGCGCCTATACGCCGCCTCCCGCACCGGTGAAGAAAAGCAACAAAGGCCTGATCGGCCTGTTGATTGTGGTGTTGCTGCTGGCGGCGGGCGCCGGATTCTGGTTCTACAAACGCACCCCAGCGCCTGCGGTTGCAGCCACTGCCGCCGCACCTGCCGGCGCCAATGCTCAAGCCTGCACCCTCGAGAGCATGAACAGCCTGCCCGAGTTGACCTTCGTCCAGACCTGCATCAAGGCGGCGCCGGACAGTGCCAGGTTGCTGGAGATCATCAACCAGGCCAAGGCCAGTAAACATTGCGGCGTCGCCCAGCGCCTGTACGCCAACCGTGCCCAGGCCGGTGACGTGCTGATCGCCAACGCCTATGCCCGCGAATACGACCCTAAATACCTGAAGGCCAGCGAGTGCTTCCCGGCCGCGGACAACGCCACCGCCGCCTACTGGTATGAAACCATCCTCACCCAGGACCCGAACAATGCCGAAGCCAAGCAGCGTTTCGAGGAGTTGCAGAAGTGATGCGTTCACCCATGAGTCGACTCCTGCTGAGCGGTGCCGCCTTGCTCGCTCTGTGCATCAGCCCGCTGTCCCAGGCCGATGACAAACCGCTGATCCAGGCCGGTAAAAAGACCCTGTTCCAACGCGTGCTGACCACACCGGGCTGCAAAATCAGCCCGACGGCGGGCGGTGCCGAAGGTGAAGCACAACCGGTCTTCAGCCGCTTCTATGTGTACGAGCGCGCCCAGGCAAACAATGCCGAATGGCTGAAAGTCGGCCCCGACAGTTATGGCAAAACCATTGGCTGGCTGCCCGCCAGCTGCACCACCGACTGGAAGATGCAGCTGACGCTGGCCTTCACCAACCCGGCCAACCGCGACCGGCTGCTCTTCTTCAAGGACCGCGCCACCGTTGAAGGCATCCTTGATGCGCCGGACCCGGTCAGCAAAGTTGCGCCGCTGCGTGCCACGCTGAAAAAGGGCCAGCAGGCACCGGGCGTACTGGCTGAAGAACCTGAATACTTCGTCGACCTGCAAAAGCAGTTTTACCTGCTGCCGGTGCTCAGTGGCGAAGAAGTCATGACCGAAAGCGGTTTTCGCACGCGCGTGCTCAACGTCGCTTCTGTCAGCAAGCCGGATGACAAAAACGCCAAGGGCGGTGCTGCAAGCAGCGCTGCCGGCAGCAAGGAAGCCGAAGAGAAAAAAGCCAACCAACTGAAGGAATTCAGTGCGGCCGTGGTATTTGTCATCGACTCGACGATCTCGATGGACCCCTACATCGACCGCACCCGCGAGGCGATCCGCAAGGTTTACCAGAAGATCGAAGCGCAGAACCTCGGCAAGCAGGTCAAGTTCGGCCTGGTGGCTTTCCGCTCCAACACCCAGGCGGTACCGGGGCTGGAATACACCACCAAGATGTACGCCGACCCTACCAAGGTGAAAGACAGTGCCGACTTTTTCGCCAAGATTGCAGACCTCAAGCAGGCCACCGTGTCGAGTAGCAGCTTCGATGAAGACTCGTTTGCCGGCGTCATGGAGAGCATCGACAAGGTCGACTGGAACCAGTTCGGCGCACGCTACGTGGTGCTGATCACCGATGCGGGCGCCATCGAAGGCGACGACAAGCTGTCGAAGACCGGCTTGAGTGCTGCGCAGGTGCGTATGGAAGCCGCCAACCCGGGCGTGGCGATTTACACCCTGCACCTGAAAACCCCGGCGGGAGCCAAGGACCATGCCAAGGCCGAGGCGCAATACAAAAACCTGTCGACCTACCCGGGCACCAACACTTCGCTGTACTACCCGGTGAACGCTGGCGATGTACAAGAGTTCGGGCGCAAGGTCGACGCCCTGGCCGGCGCGATCACTACACAAGTGAAAGCCGCCTACATGGGCGAAGACGCCATCGGCAGCGCGGCGAACGCCAAGCAGGACCCGGGCGAGAAAAAAATGCTCGAAGACGCAGCGTTGATCGGCCACGCCATGCAACTCGCCTATCTCGGCGAGAAGACCAACAGCAAAGCCCCGCCAGTGTTCAAGGCATGGATCACCGACCGCGACTTGATCAAGCAGAACATCCCGACCACCGATGTACGGGTGCTGCTGACCAAGTCGCAGCTCAGCGACTTGAGCGATGTGATGAAGCAGATTCTCGATGCCGCCAACGAAGGCCTGATTTCGCCGACGGATATGTTCAATCGCCTGCGTTCGGTGGCGGCGACCATGGGCGCCGATCCCAATCAGCTCAAGCAGAACAGCAATGCCAAACTGGCGGACATGGGCGTCCTCGGTGAATACCTCGAAGACCTGCCCTATCAAAGCGAAGTACTGAACCTCGATGAAGAAACCTGGAAGAGCTGGGATGGCCTGGCCCAGGAGAAATTCATCCGCACGCTAAACACCAAACTGCGGCATTACCAACGTTACAACGCCGATGTCGACCGTTGGGTCGCTTTAGCCAAAGACAGCGATGCGCGGGACAACGTCTACCCCGTGCCACTGGAAATGATGCCCTGACGAGACGCCGATGCTCGATATCAAGAACCTGCTGGTGCGCCGCGGTGAAGGCGCACAGGCTCATCATGTGCGACTGCCGCACTTGCAGGTCGGCGCCGGGGAAATCCTCGCCATCACCGGCGAGAGCGGGAGCGGCAAAAGTACATTGCTCGAAGCCATCGGCCTGTTGCTCGCGCCGGTGGAGCTCGAGCGCTTCCGGCTGGGCCCGACGCACGCCCAGGATATCGCCCAACTGCTGGCCACTGACGACCAGCCTGCTCTTGCAGCGGTGCGTTCACGGCATCTTGGATTCATTTTGCAGAGCGGCGGCTTGCTGCCGTTCCTAAGCGTGCGCGACAACATCAGCTTGCCGCGCCGTTTGCTCGGGATGCCGGTGAAGAGCGATCACATCGACCATGCCGTTGACGTGTTGCGCCTGCAAGGGTTGCTGGATAAACAACCTCAAGCCTTGTCGATTGGCGAACGCCAGCGCGTTGCCTGCGTTCGGGCGATTGCCCATGAACCGCTGCTGCTGTTGGCCGACGAGCCGACCGCCGCGCTCGACCCTCACAGTGCCCGGCGTCTGTTCGAGTTGCTCCTGAGCCTGGTGTCGAGCATGGGCCTGAGTGCGCTCGTTGTGTCCCATGACTGGGCTTTGTTGAAGGATTTCGGCTTGCCGCGTCTCGGCGCTATCAGCCATCAGGGGGAGACTCTGTTTGAACCGATGGACTGATCGCTTGCGCCTGCTGGGCTCACTGGCACTGCAAGACCTCTGGCACGACCGCAAGGTCTCACTGTGTATCGCCGCCTCTCTGGTGGCGGTGATCGCGCCGTTGTTGTTGCTGTTCGGGCTCAAACACGGGGTGGTCAGCCAGCTGCAGGACGAGCTGCTGCGCGACCCGCGCAACCTTGAAGTGAAGATGCTCAGTAACGGTAACTACGACGCAGCCTGGATCGAGCGTTTGCGCCTGCGCCCCGAGACCGGTTTTGCCCTCGGCCAGACCCGCTCGCTCAATACCCAGGCGGACCTGCTGATCGGCATGCAACGCTTTGTCGAAGGCGCGGAAATCATCGCCACCGAGCCCGGCGACCCACAGCTGAATCTGGCATCCCTCAACCCCGTCGGCAATCAGGTGATCCTCAGCGCCAGTGCAGCGCAGCGCTTGCAGGCCAAGGCCGGCGACAGCGTGCAGCTGCGGGCCTTGCGCCGCCTGGAAGGTGTCAATGAACGCGGCGAGATGACGCTGACGGTACTGGCCGTGCTCGACGGTGCCCGCTTCGGTCGCGCTGCCGGGTTTGTCGCCCCGCCGCTATTGCTGGATCTGGAGCGTTTTCGCGACGGTTATCAGGTCAGTGAATTTGGCGTTACCACCGGCAAGCCTCAGGATAATCTACAACCGCTGTATGCCCGCGCCCGCGTGTATGCGCGCGACATCGATCAGGTCGCGCCGCTGGAACGCTGGCTCAACGAACAACACATCGAAACGTCGAGCCGACTGGCCGACATCGACAACGTCAAAGCCATCAACCATGTGCTGGGGTTGATCTTCGGTGTGATCGCCATGGCGGCGCTGATCGGCTGCGTGGCGTCCATGGTTGGCGCGTTCCTGGCCAACATCGATCGCAAACGCAAAAGCCTGGCGGTCCTGCGCCTGCTGGGTTTCAAGCGCAGGTCCGTCGGCGGTTTCGTGGTCCTGCAAGCGCTGGTGCTGGGTCTGGCTGGCTACGTGGGCGGGCTGGGATGTTATGCGGTGGGCAGTCATTTGTTCGACTACCTGCTCGGCAGCAGCCAAGCCACCGGCACCTTCGTTTGCCACATCACTGTCTGGCATGGCGTCGCCGCCCTGCTCCTGACCTTCCTGGTCGCTGCCTTGGTGGCCATGATCGGCGCCCTGAGAGCCATCAACATCCAACCTGCGGAGAGTCTGCGTGAGCTATAAACGTTTTGGCTTGCTGTTACCCCTGAGCCTCGGCTACTTGCTCGACGCCTCGGCGGCGGGCTGGGAAGAGAAGTATTACAACCCGATGCCCGAGGCTGGCGACGTCGTGCTGCCGATGCCCTGCGAAGGCTCGATGGTGTTCCGCAAGGTGTTCATCCCGGTCGCCGGCCCGCTCGACGACTATCCGATCAACATCGGTCAGGACGGTGCGGAATACGGCTATGTCGAGCAGACCCGCCCGACCTTTATCGCCGGCAGTTTTACCGGCGCCAAGAGCGACAAGTCCCGCTACTACCTGATGGCCAAGTACGAGATGAGTCAGTTGCAATACGCCGCGCTGACCGAAGCAACCTGCCCCACCGCTGCCACCAAGATGCGCTTGCCGCAAACGGCGGTGAGCTGGGTGCAAGCCATCGAGGCCGCCGACAAGTACAACCTGTGGCTACGCAAAAACGCCGCTGGCAAGCTGCCCAAGGAAGACGGCGCCCAAGGGTTCCTGCGCCTGCCAACCGAGGTCGAATGGGAGTTCGCCGCGCGCGGCGGGCTGGAAGTCGGCGCTGCTGAATTCCGCGACACGCACTACCCGATGCCAGAAGGCATCAACGCCTACGAGTGGTTCGCCGGGGCGCAATCGTCCAACGGCAAAGTGCAATTGACCGGCCTGCAAAAGCCCAACCCGCTGGGCCTGCATGACATGCTCGGTAACGTCGACGAAATGATGTTCGAGCCGTTTCGCCTGAACAAGCTCGACCGCCAGCACGGCCAGGCCGGCGGCTACGTCGTCCGTGGCGGAAACTACCTGACCGCGCAGGCCGACCTGCATACTGCATTACGTAAGGAAGAACCGTATTACAATGCCGAGGGCCAGGTGAAAAACAAGACCACCGGCCTGCGACTGGTGTTGGTCTCCCCGACCCTCACCTCTCGCGAACGGGTCGCCAGCATCGAAAGCAGCTGGAAGAAACTCGGCACCGGAAGCAACGAAGCCGAATCCGCCGACAAAGGCACCGTGCAATCGCTGAACAGCCTCGCCTCGGGCGTCGAAGACAAAGCGCTCAAGGAAAAGCTCCAGGCCCTGGAGAACCAGCTGCGCGCTAGCAACCAGCAGCAGGAAGAAACCCGCGACCAGGCGATCCGCGCCAGCCTCAACCTGGGTGCGTTCCTGTGCACCAAGATGCTCGACGACGGCCAGTACGTGGACTTCCTGCAAAAGAACTACAAGCTCAACTGCGAAGGCGCGGACAAAGACACCAGTTGCGACATGCGTAAAAGCAAGCTCGAGGAGCAAAAGGATCGCCTGCACAAACTCAGCCGTTACTACGCCAGCAGCCTGGTGGAATCGGCTACCTTGTACGGCCAGCCACTGCTTGAAACGCAAGTCCCGGTGATGGAAGAAATCATCACCCGCAACAAGCAGTTGCAAGACCTGAAACCTTACTTGCGCACGCACTGGGCCAATCAGAAAGCGTTCCTGCAAAAGCAGAAAATCGACACTGCAGCCTGGTTGAACAGCTGCAAAACCGTCACTCAATAACAATGCGTCAACACCGTTACGTAGGAGTTTCACCATGTCGCGCAGCCTTTGGACTCGCTTCAAACTACAGATCGCTTTCGTAGTCGCCAGCAGCCTGCTAATGACCGGTTGCGCCAACACCGGCAGCTCCATGCTCGGCGAAGGTGAAGGCGACGGTACCGACCCGCGCCTGACCCAGGGCAATGACGCAGAGTTCTTCAGCAAGTCCGGATACCAGGCCTGCGCCGTCGGCGCCGGTGTCGGCATCCTCGCTTGCGCGCTGTCCAACAGCAGCAACAAAACCGTGTGCGTCATCGCTGCCGGTATTACCGCGTGTGGCGTGGCCATGGGTGCGAACTATTACCTGGATCAACGTCGCGCTGAATACGCCGACACCACCACCCGCTTGGCGAAGATGAACAGCGACGTCGAACAAGACACGCAGAAAGTGATCGCCCGGACTGAGACCGCTCAGCAAGTGATCAATGATGACCGTGCGCAAATTGCCCAGATCAAAAAGGACATCGCCAACAAGAAAGTCGACAAGAGCAGAGCCCAGGCGCAAATCGCCGGGATCGATTCGGACATCGCGCGCCTGCGCAAAGACCTTGCCAACATGCGGACCAAAGTCACCGAGTACCGCAAGGTGGCAGACGCCGAGCGTTCGCAAGGCAGCAGCGCCGAGATCAGGCAAGTGGAGATGAACATTCAGAGAATGAACCAGAAAGTCGTCAGCCTCCAGAAGGAAGTCGACGCGCTGTACAGCCAACGCTCCGCAATCACCCTGGGCTAAACACATGACACCAAGACAACTGATGGTCATCACTGCCGTCCTGGCCCTGAGCGGTTGCGCGACCCAGCCCGGCGAATGCGATGCGACCAATCGCGACAGCAGCATGCTGACCAAGATGAACTGCGACTATTCCGGTGGTTACAGCGATCAGGTCAAGCAGAAGGAAGAGGCCCTGAGCGAATCCCGAAAGCAAAACGCAATGTTCCGTCAGGTGTACGAGAACATTCAGGCCCAGCAGCTCAGCACCAAGGCCGACCTGGCCAGCCAGCAGAAATCCCAGGCGGCGCTGAATCAGTCGCTGTCGAAACTGCTGACCTCGCTCAAGGCCCGGCGCGGCAATGAAGCCCAAGTGCAGAAGCAGATTGCCGACCTCGAGAAGCAACTCAAGGCTACGCAAGTGGCGCCAACGGCCAAAGCATCGCCAGCGGCACTGGCGGCCAGGCAGCAAGAACTGAAAACGTTGCAGAAAAAGGTCAACCAGCTGCAATTCAGCCTCGGCTACGAAGAGTAACTTTTCACCCCGCAAGCATCCCGAGGGATGCCTGCACTTTTTCAGGAATCGTCGTCATGCAGCGGGTCATCAGGGATGCGCAAGCCACATCGGAGGGGATGAGTGCGCTGCAAGCCAAAGTCGCCCTCATCCAGAAACACTTTCCGCCGACCGTCGCCAGTCTGTTTGCCATCCCGCGGATGGGCAGCGGCGACGTGCTGGAATGGTGGACTGAACTGGGTGGCCAACCCACGCCTTATGCCGATCTCAACGAGGACGCGCAACGACGTTTGCTGGAAACCTATGAGGTGCGCCAAACGTCCCTCGCACAGCTGGCGGATGAACTGCAAAAACGCGGTCAACCGACGGAAGCGCAAGACCTGCGCAGCCTGCTCGGCACGCCTGAGCTGGACAAACTCTACAGCCTCAACGGTGAGCCTTTGGTGGTGCGCTGGAACCAGCGTCCGCCCAAACCGATTGTGCCGCCAGTGATTCCGGTGGCACCGATCGTACCGCCGTCGCGGCGTGGCTGGTGGATCGCGGCGGCCTTACTCGCGCTGCTGTTGCTGCTTCTGGCGCTCTGGCTCTGGTGGTTCCTGCACCGTGAGCCGGTGGTCGTGGTTCCGCCTGTAGCGCCTGTGGCGCCGGTGGTTACGCCGGCTGAGAAACCGCTTGAGAAACCGGTTGAACCCGCCCCCGCGCCTGTGGTGGAACCGGAACCGAAACCTGTTCCGGCACCAGAACCCACGCCAGAACCGGTGCCGGAACCCAAGCCGGTCCCACCACCAAAACCGGCACCGGCACCGGCACCGGCACCCGTACCGGAACCCAAGCCGGCCCCGCCACCCAAACCGGTTCCACCACCAAAACCGGTAGTGGCTGCCCCGCCACCAGCCCCGCCCCCAGCTCCGACGCTGGACAACTTCGCATGCCGCAAAACAGCACCGAAGTCAGAGGTCCCGCAGTTCGTGGTGGTGCTCGACACCTCGGGTTCGATGGATTTGAACATCAAGGCAGTGAGAGCCGACGAGGACTGGTTCTACGGTCCTGACATCAACAAGCTGCTGGACCCGAACCGCACCATGCGGCTTACCGCCAAGCCCAGCCGCATGGACGTCGCCAAGGAGTCGCTGGCCGGCATGATCAACGGGCTGGACCCGAAGATTGATACACGCCTGATCACCTTTGCCGGCTGCGAAAGAACGCCGGACCGGGGTTTGTTCAAGTTCGGCGACCGCCCGCGGTTGATCAACGGGATTCGAGGCCTGGTTCCCGACGAAGGCACACCGCTGGCCGACAGCCTGGCCCACGCGGCGAGCACGGTCGACGGACGCAATAACGATGCCGTGATCGTGATGTTCGTCGACGGCGAAGACGGTTGCGGACAGGATGTTTGCGCGGTATCCCGTCGAATCGCCAGGGAGCAACCACGCCTGCGAGTCAACGTGGTGAAAATCGGTGCGGGCGGCCCGTCACGCTGTATCGCTGAAAATACCGGAGGTCGGATTTACAACAGCACCAACGCAGCTGAGTTGGGTAACCTGTTGAAACAGGCGAGCAAGGAAGTATCCAGCAATGCCAAGTGTGATTAGCTTGGCGACGGATCCGCCATTGAGGCTTGCCGGCGATGATTCAGCTCAAGTGCTCGACCGCCGGTAACTCCATGGCCCGAACCTCGCCCAACAAAAAAACGCTGAGGCGGCGTAAACGCTCACCTCCGGGGCGGGTTTTCGGCCAGACCAGGTAATAATTCTCACCGCTGGCGACCGCCGTCGGCCACGGCAAACTCAGGCGACCCTGCGCAACATCTTCAGCCACCATCAACAAATCGCCCATGGACACGCCATAGCCTCGGGCGGCGGCGATCATCCCCAACTCCAGCGTGTCGAACACCTGGCCGCCCTTGAGTGAGACCTGGTCAGTCAGGCCCATGCGCTCCAGCCAGCTGCGCCAGTCGCGACGGTCGGGTGTTGGGTGAAGCAGTTCGGTGCTGGCCAGCCGTGCGACGTCCCACGGCTGATCGTTCAGAAGATTGGGCGCGCCCACCGGAATCAGTTCCTCTGGAAATAACAAAGTAGCCTCCCAGTCCGGCGGGAAATGCCCGTTGCTGAGGATCACGGCGCAATCGAACGGTTCCTGATTGAAGTCCACCGAGTCGATGTCCATCCACGCGCTGGTCAGCTGTACTTCATTGCCCGGTTGAAGGTGCCGAAAACGGCTGAGCCGCGCCAGCAACCAGCGCATGGTCAAGGTCGACGGGGCTTTCATACGCAGGATGTCGTCTTCGGCGCGCAAGGTATTGCAGGCGCGCTCCAGGGCAGAGAAACCGTCGCGAATGCCCGGCAGGATCAACCGCGCCGACTCAGTGAGTTGCAGGTTTCGCCCGCTGCGGTGAAACAACCGACAGGCAAAATGCTCTTCGAGCGTACGAATATGCCGACTGACCGCGCTTTGGGTAATCGACAGCTCTTCCGCAGCCCGGGTAAACGATGTGTGACGCGCCGCTGCTTCAAATGCGCGCAGAGCATATAAAGGAGGAAGACGACGCGACATCAGGAAAGCTCCTACAGCGGTTTTGAATACCCTAGCAGAAAATCTCCAGCATGAGTTTGAATCATGCTACCCATCCTTTTTATCCCTTTGTGCAATCCCCGTAGAGCGCCGAGAATCGACGCTTTCCTGTCTCCTTTGATAATCGAGCGTGATGACCATGCAGCATCCAGCGCGTATTGAACTCTGGGCCATCCTGCGGCTGGCGGGGCCGCTGATCGCCTCGCAGTTGGCGCACATGTTGATGGTCCTCACCGACACCTTGATGATGGCGCGACTGAGCCCCGAGGCCCTGGCGGGCGGCGGGCTCGGTGCGGCGACTTACTCGTTCGTGTCGATTTTCTGCATCGGCGTGATCGCGGCGGTCGGCACCCTGGTGGCGATCCGCCAGGGTGCGGGCGACATCCTCGGCGCGACCCGGTTGACCCAGGCCGGGTTATGGCTGGCCTGGCTGATGGCGCTGGTGGCGGGCTTGCTGCTGTGGAACCTCAAGCCGGTACTGTTGCTGTTCGGCCAGACCGAAAGCAACGTCCAGTCGGCCGGTCAATTCCTGATCTTCCTGCCGTTCGCCCTGCCCGGCTACCTGAGCTTCATGGCCCTGCGTGGCTTCACCAGCGCGATCGGCCGGGCAACGCCGGTCATGGTCATCAGCCTGGGGGGCACCGTCGCCAACTTCCTGCTGAACTACGCGTTGATCACCGGGATGTTCGGTTTGCCGAAACTGGGGCTGATGGGCATTGGCCTGGTCACGGCAATTGTCGCCAACCTGATGGCGCTGGCGCTGGCGTGGCACATTCGCCGGCACCCGGCCTACGACGCCTATCCCCTGCGCCGGGGTCTGTTGCGGCTCAACCGACAGTACCTGAAGGAGCTGTGGCGCCTGGGGCTGCCGATTGGGGGCACCTACGCCGTGGAGGTTGGGCTGTTTGCCTTCGCCGCTTTGTGCATGGGCACCATGGGCAGCACGCAGCTGGGGGCGCACCAGATCGCCCTGCAAATTGTCTCGGTGGCATTCATGGTGCCCGCGGGGATTTCCTACGCGATCACCATGCGCATCGGTCAGCACTACGGCGCCGGGCAGTTACTGGACGCACGGCTGGCCGGAAGGGTGGGCCTGGCTTTTGGCGCGGTGGCGATGCTGTGCTTTGCGATGGTCTTCTGGCTGTTGCCAAATCAGTTGGTCGGGCTGTTTCTCGATCACAACGACCCCGCGTTTCGCGATGTCATCAACCTGGCGGTGAGCCTGCTGGCAGTGGCGGCATGGTTCGAGCTGTTCGACGGCACGCAAACCATCGCCATGGGCTGTATTCGTGGGCTCAAGGACGCCAAGACCACCTTCCTGGTGGGCCTGGGCTGTTACTGGCTGATTGGCGCCCCGGCAGCCTGGTGGATGGCGTTCCACTTGAATTGGGGGCCAACGGGCGTCTGGTGGGGCTTGGCACTGGGACTGGCCTGTGCAGCGGTGGCCCTGACGCTGGCGTTTGAATGGAAGATGAAGCGGATGATTCGGCGGGAGCCGGTGCCAGGACATTTCGACGCCATCCAGGCCGAATGAAAACTCTGTAGGAGCTGGCTTGCCAGCTCCTACAGGTTTTGTGTTCAGACCACGATTTCCAGCGGCGCCTGCTGATTGCCGTCAAACATCAGGTACTCCACCAGCTCCGCCAACGGCAACGGCTTGCTGATCAGATACCCCTGCACCTGATCGCAATCGAACCCGCGCAACAGATCCAGTTGCTCCGGCGTCTCCACGCCCTCGGCAACCACTTCCAGATTGAGGTTGTGCGCCAGGTTGATCATCGCGTGCACCAGTTGACGGTTTTCTTCGCGCTGCTCCATGCCACCGACAAAGCTCTTGTCGATCTTCAACAACGTAATCGGCAGGCTGTTGAGGTGCACAAAGGATGAAAAGCCGGTACCGAAGTCATCGAGGGAGAAGCGCACGCCCAGGCGCCCAAGGGCGTCCATGGTCTGCTTGACCAGGTCGCTGCGGCGCATGACCGCGGTTTCGGTCAGTTCGAATTCCAGCCACTGCGCTTCGACTCCGCGCTCGCTGATCAGCCGGCTCAGGGTCGAGAGCAACTGGCTGTCCTGAAATTGCCGGAACGACAGGTTGATCGCCATGTGCAACGGCGGCAAACCTAGCTCAAGCAACGCCTGCATATCGCGCAATGCCCGGGAAATGACCCAGTAACCCAGCGGCACGATCAAACCGCTCTGCTCGGCCAGGGGCACGAACTCGCTCGGTGGCAGCAAGCCGCGCTCGGCATGACGCCAGCGCACCAAGGCTTCGAGGCCGACGATTTGCCCGTCTTCAAGGTTCATTCGCGGCTGGTAATGCAGTTCCAGCTCATCGCGGCGCAAGGCCCGGCGCAGCTCGGTCTCGAGGTCGGCGATACTGCGGGCATTGCGGTTGATGCGTTCGTTGAAAATATGAAATGTGCAGCCCTGGGTGCTTTTCGCTTGCTGCATGGCGATATGCGCGTGCCACATCAACGGGTCGGCGCCCGCCTGCGCCCGTGCATGGGCAATGCCCAGGCTGGAGCCGATCAGCAGGCTTTCGCCGTCGACCCAATAAGGCTCGGCCAACGCTTCGGTAATGCGCTCGGCCATCCATTCGGCGCGCTCAGGAGCGCGGCGGGTGTCGATCAGCAAGGCGAACTCATCGCTGCCCAATCGCGCCAGTTGATCGCCGGCCTCAAGCTGGCCTTTGAGCCGCGCGACCACTTGCAGGATCAGGCGGTCACCGGCCTGGTGGCCGAGGGCATCATTGGCATAACGAAAGTTGTCGAGGTCAAGATGGCCGAGGGCCAGGCCACGACCATCGTTTTCCGCCAGCCGCGCCGTCAAGAGGGTCTGGAAACCCTGGCGGTTGGCGATGCCGGTCAGCGGATCCTGCTCGGCCAGGCGTTGCAGGGTGTTTTCCAGTAAGCCGCGCTCACGCACATGGCGCAGGCAACGGCGCAACATGCCCGGGTCAAGATGGTCACGCACCAGCCAGTCGCTTACACCGTCGGGCGCGGTCACGGGTTCATGCTCGAGCAGCAACACCGTCGGCAGGCAGCAACGGCCCGGCGCCGGCTGGAGAGCCGGGATCGTCAACAACACCGCGCTGCGGTTGTCATCGAACAGACTGCTGACCGACTCCCAGCTCGGCGCACTGATGAGCACGGCCAAGCTCCCCATCGGAGCCAGACACTCGCGCAACAACGCTGCCCACGCTGGCTCTTCGGCCAATAGCAGCAAACGCAAGGGTTCGACAGGCGTAGACAAGCTAGCTCCCTAGACTCTGCAAAGATGTAGGCGACGGCATTATGCCGCGCCGATCCCTGATGACCAATGGACATCCGAGGCCTTTGTATCCGGAATTACGAACATTAGACGCGAATTCGTCGTGCATCCTGCGTGAAAGTAACAAAACCGGCAAATACAGATCGCGCTGTACGTCACAAGTCGGAGAGAGCAGCACAATTCTCTGAGCCTGTTAAAATGCCGGCCCATTTCGTGACTGACTCCTGAATTTACCTATGTCCCGACTCAATCCCCGGCAGCAAGAAGCCGTGAGCTATGTCGGCGGCCCTCTTTTGGTGCTCGCCGGTGCAGGCTCCGGCAAGACCAGCGTAATCACCCGAAAGATTGCCCACTTGGTCCAGAACTGCGGCATCCGCGCCCAGTACATCGTCGCCATGACATTCACCAACAAAGCCGCGCGCGAGATGAAGGAGCGGGTCGGCACCCTGCTGCGCGCCGGTGAAGGCCGCGGCCTGACGGTCTGCACGTTCCACAACCTGGGCCTGAACATCATCCGCAAGGAACACGCGCGGTTGGGCTACAAGCCCGGTTTCTCGATTTTCGACGAGACCGATGTCAAGTCCCTGATGACCGACATCATGCAAAAGGAATACTCGGGCGACGACGGCGTCGACGAGATCAAGAACATGATCGGCGCCTGGAAAAACGACCTGATCCTGCCGGCCCAGGCCCTGGAGAACGCGCGCAATCCCAAGGAACAGACCGCCGCCATTGTCTACACCCACTACCAGCGTACGCTCAAGGCGTTTAACGCGGTGGACTTCGACGACCTGATCCTGCTGCCGGTAAAGCTGTTCGAAGAGCACGCCGACATCCTGGAAAAGTGGCAGAACAAGGTGCGTTACCTGTTGGTGGACGAATACCAGGACACCAACGCCAGCCAGTACCTGCTGGTGAAAATGCTGATCGGCAAGCGCAATCAGTTCACCGTGGTAGGTGACGACGACCAGTCGATCTACGCCTGGCGCGGCGCCCGCCCGGAAAACCTGATGCTGCTCAAGGAAGACTACCCTTCCCTGAAAGTGGTGATGCTGGAGCAGAACTACCGCTCCACCAGCCGCATCCTGCGCTGCGCAAACGTACTGATTTCGAATAACCCCCACGAATTCGAAAAGCAGCTGTGGAGTGAAATGGGTCACGGTGACGAGATCCGCGTGATCCGCTGCCGCAACGAAGACGCCGAAGCCGAGCGCGTGGCCGTGGAAATCCTCAGCCTGCACTTGCGCACCGACCGGCCTTACAGCGATTTCGCGATCCTGTACCGGGGTAACTATCAGGCCAAGTTGATCGAACTGAAGTTGCAGCATCACCAGGTTCCCTATCGCTTGTCCGGCGGCAACAGCTTCTTCGGGCGCCAGGAAGTGAAAGACCTGATGGCCTACTTCCGCCTGATCGTGAACCCGGACGACGACAATGCCTTCCTGCGCGTGATCAACGTGCCGCGCCGCGAGATCGGCTCGACTACGTTGGAGAAACTGGGCAACTACGCCACCGAGCGAAAAATCTCGATGTATGCCGCCACCGACGAAATCGGCCTGGGCGAGCATCTGGACAGCCGCTTCACCGATCGTCTGTCGCGCTTCAAGCGCTTCATGGACAAGGTCCGCGAGCAATGCGCCGGCGAAGACCCGATCTCGGCCCTGCGCAGCATGGTCATGGACATCGACTACGAGAACTGGCTGCGCACCAACAGCTCCAGCGACAAGGCCGCCGACTACCGCATGGGCAACGTGTGGTTCCTCATCGAAGCGTTGAAAAACACGCTCGAGAAGGACGAAGAAGGCGAAATGACCGTCGAAGACGCGATTGGCAAGCTGGTGCTGCGCGATATGCTCGAGCGCCAGCAGGAGGAGGAAGACGGTGCCGAAGGCGTGCAGATGATGACCTTGCACGCCTCCAAGGGCCTGGAATTCCCCTACGTGTTCATCATGGGCATGGAAGAGGAAATCCTTCCGCACCGTTCCAGTATCGAAGCCGACACCATCGAGGAGGAGCGGCGCCTGGCCTACGTGGGCATTACCCGCGCGCGCCAGACCTTGGCCTTCACCTTTGCCGCCAAGCGCAAGCAATACGGCGAGATCATCGACTGCGCACCAAGCCGCTTCCTTGATGAACTGCCGCCGGACGACCTGGCCTGGGAAGGCAACGACGACACACCGACCGAAGTCAAAGCCGTGCGTGGCAATAGCGCATTGGCGGATATACGCGCGATGTTAAAGCGCTAGAATTGACCACATTTATTTAGACCTTCGGCGCAAAAGGCGCCAAACGAGGACAGCTTCATGGAAGCACTGCACAAGAAAATTCGCGAAGAAGGCATCGTGCTTTCCGATCAGGTCCTGAAAGTCGACGCCTTTCTGAACCACCAGATCGACCCGGCCCTGATGAAGCTGATCGGCGATGAGTTCGCCACGCTGTTCAAGGATTCGGGCATCACCAAGATCGTCACCATCGAAGCCTCGGGCATTGCGCCGGCAATCATGACCGGCCTGAACCTCGGTGTGCCGGTAATTTTTGCGCGCAAGCATCAGTCCCTGACCCTGACTGAAAACCTGCTGTCGGCGACCGTCTACTCGTTCACCAAGCAGACCGAAAGCACCGTGGCGATTTCTCCGCGCCACCTGACCAGCAGCGACCGCGTGCTGATCATCGATGACTTCCTGGCCAACGGTAAGGCGTCCCAGGCGCTGATCTCGATCATCAAGCAAGCCGGTGCCACCGTGGCCGGCTTGGGGATCGTGATCGAGAAATCGTTCCAGGGCGGTCGTGCGGAGCTGGATGCCCAGGGTTATCGCGTTGAGTCGCTGGCGCGCGTGCAGTCGCTGGCTGGCGGCGTCGTGACCTTCATCGAGTAAAGCCGCCCACCGCATTGATCGTTCCCACGCTCTGCGTGGGAATGCAGCCCGGGACGCTCTGCGTCCCATCCAGAGTCGAACGCAGAGCGTCCGAAGAGGCATTCCTTTGCTGCGCGTGGGAACGATCAGATCGGTGTAGTGGCCTTGAGGCCCGTGAGCAGCAACCGCTGATACAAATCCTCCTTCATCCCCTCCGGATTGGCCAGCTGCATGCGTTCCAGATGTTCCGGGAATGCTGCCGCCTGCGGTGCATCGAGCGCAGCCTTGCCCAACGCCAGCACTTCGCTGAGTTTGAATTTGCTCTTGAGCCAGTTCAGCGCCCGCAACAGGTCACGCTCCACGTCGGTGAAATCGCAACCCAGCGGATACTCCGGAAACAACCGCGAATGACGCGCTTCAATCGCCTGCAAACGCTGTGGTGTGTTGTCGGTGAAACGCGGATCCAGATGGAAATCCTTCGGTAACTTGCCGACCTTCCGTGCCTGCTCGATCAAGCCCGGCTGAAAACGCGAGTCGCTGATGTTCAACAGGGCTTCGATCACCGCCGCATCCGTCTTGCCGCGCAGATCGGCAATGCCGTACTCGGTGACCACGATGTCCCGCAGGTGCCTGGGGATGGTGCAATGACCGTACTCCCAGACAATATTGGAACTGACGTCACCCGCCGACTCACGCCAACTACGCAGCAGCAACACCGAACGCGCACCTTCCAGCGCATGGCCCTGGACAACGAAGTTGTATTGTCCACCCACCCCGCTGACCACGCGCCCATCTTCAAGCTGATCCGCCACACCGGCGCCTAGCAGGGTTACGGTAAACGCGGTGTTGATAAATCGTGCATCGAGCCGCTGCAGGCGTTTGAGCTCTTCCTGCCCGTACAGTTCGTTGATGTAGCTGATGCGGGTCATGTTGAATTCGAGACGCTTGCTCTGCGGCAATTCGCGCAGCCGCTGATAGAAACTGCGTGGGCCGAGGAAGAAGCCGCCGTGCACCGAAATACCGTCGGTTTGCGCCGCTTCGTCGAGGGTGCCGGCATTGGCCTGCCGTTGGGTCGGCACGTCCGGGTAAACCTTGCGCCGCACGATCCCGGCGTCAGCCAGCACCAGAAGGCCGTTGACGAACATTTCGCTGCAACCGTACAAGCCTTTGGCGAATGGTTCGATGCCACCTTCGCGCTCAATCAGTTGCGCCCACGGATCGAGATTCAGGTCGCTCATTAAAGCCTTATAGGCATCGTTGTCAGCCTGACGCGCCAGCAACGCAGCGGTCAGCGCATCGCCCATGGAACCGATGCCGATCTGCAGGGTACCGCCATCACGCACCAGTGAGCTGGCGTGCAGGCCAATGAAATGATCCTGGAAACCCACCGGCATGTTCGGCGTGGAAAACAGCGTGGTGCTGTCTTTCTCGTCGATCAACAGGTCGAAGGTGTCGATGCCGACTTCAGCGTCACCGGGCATGTAGGGCAAATCGTCGTGCACCTGCCCGACCATCAGGATCGTCTCCCCTTCTGCACGGCGCCTGGCAATCATCGGCAGTAGGTCGAGGGTGATGTCCGGGTTGCAACTCAAGCTCAAGCGATCGGGATGTTCGGGATGACTGGCCACCAATTGAGCAATCAAGTTCAAACCGGCAGCGTTAATGTCCCGGGCGGCATGGCTGTAGTTGCTGCTGACGTAATCCTGTTGCGCCGTGGCACTGTTGAGCAGACTGCCGGGCTGCATGAAGAATTGCTGGATGTGAATGTTGCCCGGTAGATCATCGCGACGCAGGTCGGCGAGGAACTCCAGCTCCGGATAATCGCCGAAAACCCGTTCGATAAAGGGTTCAAGGAAGCGCTTTTGCAAGCCATCGCCCAAGGGCGGGAGTCCCAGGCACAACGCGGTGTAAATCGTCAGCCGTCGCTCAGGCAACTGAGCAATTCGTTGATACAGCGCGTTGACGAAGTGATTGGGCTTACCCAATCCTAAGGGCAAGCCCATGTGAATATGCGCCGGCAACCTCGCCAACACTTCATCGACCGCTTGCTCGATAGAACACAGCTGTACCATCCGATCCTCCCGTACATTCCATGAGTGAGGTTGGACCGAGCTTGCCGGGTCTTTGCTGCATTGACCAGCCCATTAAAAACAATCGACCCACACAGGAAACCCTGTAGGAGCGATTAACGAAATCGCAGGCACAAAAAAAGCCGCTCGAAAGCGGCTTTTCAGCAGGAAGACTCAGGCTTATTTCAGGCCGGACATCTTCTGGATGGCGCCTTTTAGCTCGGCGTCGGAGCAGTCGGCGCAGGTGCCTTTAGGTGGCATCGCGTTGATACCGGTAATGGCTTTGGCCAGGATGCCGTCGAGGCCGCCCTGGTGATCGGCACGCTCTTTCCAGGCGGCGGCATCACCGATTTTCGGTGCGCCCAACAAGCCTGAACCGTGGCAAGCGTTGCAATGTTTTGCAATCACCTCATCCGGGGTTTTTGCACCACCGCCGCCGCCAGCAGCAGCGGCGACTTCCATGCCCTTGCACTCTTTGCCCTGGACACAGACCTGGCCGACTGGCTCAAGGCGCTTGGCGATTTCGTCATTGGTCGCAGCTTGAGCGCTGGCAGCCCAGAGGGCCAATACGGTTGCTGGTACGGCCAGCATTTTCATAATTAGATTCACGCGTTCACCCTCAATGGTGGCTAGTCACGCCTACGGCCACGGTTCGCAGGCGGGCGCAAGTATAGCGGTAAGCCCGCGACACTGAAACAACCCCAAAGTCGAAGGGGTCTTGTTGCGCAACGGTCAAACGGCTCAAGTGCCTCTGCCGTGCTGGCAGGACGCCTCTTTCCTTAAAAGTTCGCGGGTGTTGCTGCGCTGATTAGTCGCGCCGGCGCATCGAATGGATTACGGAAACGATGCGGCTTGGTACTTTCAAAGTAGTAGCTATCGCCAGCTTCGAGCACAAAAGTTTCAAGCCCGACCACCAGTTCCAGTCGCCCTTCCAGCAAAATCCCGGTTTCCTCGCCCTCATGGGTGAGCATCTCCTCACCGGTATCGGCGCCTGGAGGGTAGATTTCATTGAGGAATGCGATAGCGCGGCTCGGGTGAGCCCGGCCGACCAGTTTCATGGTCACTGCACCATCGGAAATATCGATCAGCTCGTTGGCTTTGTAGACGATCTGAGTCGGTATTTCCTGCAGGATTTCTTCGGAAAAGAACTCGACCATGGACATGGGAATCCCGCCCAACACCTTCCTCAGCGAACTGATCGAGGGGCTGACGCTGTTCTTCTCGATCATCGAAATCGTGCTGTTGGTGACGCCCGCGCGTTTGGCGAGCTCACGCTGGGAAAGACCTTTGAGCTTGCGGATTGATTGCAGTCGTTCACCGACGTCCAAGCTTGCGCCTCCAAGGATTCAGGTTGTTGGAATATTGAGCGTTATCATGGCGACAGCGTTCAGTATTTACAACACCTTGACCTGAATCCTGTTCGGCGAGGCGACTTCCGGTCTGGGCGGCTTTGCCCTAGCTCCCGGAATAGAGCATTGGCACCCGGCGCAGGTTGCAGAAGATCTGGTACGGAATCGTGCCGGCGGCGATGGCCACGTCGCTGGCGAGGATGTTTTTGCCCCATAACTCGACGGTCGAGCCCAGGCCTGCTTGTGGAATGTCAGTCAGATCGACGCACAGCATGTCCATCGACACCCGGCCGATCAACTGGCTGCGTTGCCCGGCGACCAATACTGGCGTCCCGGTCGGCGCCAGCCGCGGATAGCCATCGGCATAACCCATGGCCACCACGCCAACGCGCATCGGCTTCTGGGTAATGAATTTGGCGCCGTAGCCGATCGGCTCTCCAGCAGGCAATTCACGGACGCTGATCACCTTCGATTCAAGGGTCATCACCGGTTGCAGGCGCGAGGCCACGGCGTTGGCTTCCTCGAACGGCGTGGCGCCGTACAGCATGATCCCCGGGCGAACCCAGTCGCTGGGAATCTGCGGCCAACCCAGCACCGCCGGGGAGTTTCGCAGGCTGACTTCGGCCGACAAGCCCTGACGCGCCGCTTCGAAGACCGCGACCTGCTCGGCACTGGCCTGGCAGTTCAATTCGTCAGCACGGGCGAAATGGCTCATCAGCACAATCTTCGCAACTTTGCCGCTGGCCAGCAGCCGTTGATAGGCTGCCTGATAGTCCTTCGGATGAAGGCCGACCCGATGCATGCCCGAGTCGAGCTTGAGCCAGACCGTGATCGGCTTGCTCAATGCAGCTTTCTCGATCGCTTCGAGTTGCCACAGCGAATGCACCACGCACCAGAAATCATGCTCGACGATCAGCGGCAGCTCATTGGCTTCGAAAAAACCTTCCAGCAGCAGGACGGGCGCACGAATGCCCGCCGCTCGCAACTCCAGGGCCTCTTCGATGCAGGCCACGGCAAACCCGTCCGCCTCGGCTTCCAGCGCCTGGGCGCAACGCACCGCGCCATGGCCGTAGGCATCGGCCTTGATCACCGCAAGAGCACGGGCACCCGTGACTTCACGGGCGATCTGGTAATTGTGACGCAGGGCTTGGAGGTCGATCAGGGCACGGGCAGGACGCATGGCGGCAGACTTCTGGTCGGTCGGTTAATAAAAAACCGGCGCTGCGGGCGGCGATAACCGCCAGTAGCACCGGGAGAGGGATCTCGCATTATCGCTTTCGCAGCGCGCCTAGCGTGGGCTCACTGGTGAGCCGGCGCTGGATTGACATGTTTTGCAGGCTCCTGACGGTTGCTGCCATACCGGGAGATATCCAGCCCTTCGGCACTGATCTGCGGCTTTTTCTTGGCCATCAGGTCGGCCAGCAAGCGGCCAGAGCCACACGCCATGGTCCAGCCGAGGGTGCCGTGACCGGTGTTCAGGAACAGGTTCTTGAACGGGGTAGCGCCGACAATCGGCGTGCCGTCCGGCGTGGTCGGACGCAGGCCGGTCCAGAAACTGGCCTCGGCCAGATTGCCGCCCTGAGGATAAAGGTCGTTGACGATCATCTCCAGGGTTTCGCGCCGACGCGGGTTCAGCGACAGGTCAAAACCGGCGATTTCCGCCATGCCGCCAACGCGGATACGGTTGTCGAAACGGGTGATCGCGACTTTGTAGGTCTCGTCGAGAATGGTCGAAGTCGGGGCCATCGCCGGGTTGGTGATCGGCACGGTCAGGGAGTAACCCTTGAGCGGATACACCGGCGCCTTGATGCCCAGCGGCTTGAGCAATTGCGGCGAGTAGCTGCCGAGCGCCAGCACGTAGCGGTCAGCGGTTTCCAGTTTGCCATCGATCCACACACCGTTGATGCGGTCACCGGCGAAGTCGAGGCTCTGGATGTCCTGGCCAAAGCGGAATTGCACGCCAAGGTTAGTGGCCATCTCTGCCAACTTGGTAGTGAACATCTGGCAGTCGCCAGTCTGGTCGTTCGGCAGGCGCAGGGCACCGGCGAGGATGTCGGTCACATTGGCCAGGGCCGGCTCGACGCGGGCAATGCCTTCGCGGTCAAGCAGTTCGAACGGCACGCCGGACTCTTTCAGCACGGCGATGTCTTTTGCAGCGCCATCGAGCTGAGCCTGGGTGCGGAACAATTGAGTAGTACCCAGGCTGCGGCCTTCGTAGGCAATACCGGTTTCGGCGCGCAGTTCGTCAAGGCAGTCACGGCTGTACTCGGACAGGCGGACCATGCGCTCCTTGTTCACCGCGTAGCGGCTGGCGGTGCAGTTGCGCAGCATCTGTGCCATCCACAGGTACTGATCGATGTCGGCAGTGGCCTTGATCGCCAGGGGCGCATGGCGCTGCAACAGCCATTTGATAGCCTTGAGCGGCACACCCGGCGCGGCCCACGGCGAGGCATAGCCCGGCGAGACCTGCCCGGCGTTGGCGAAACTGGTCTCCATGGCAGCAGCCGGCTGCCGGTCCACTACCACCACTTCAAACCCGGCGCGTGCCAGATAATAAGCACTGGTGGTACCGATGACGCCGCTACCCAAGACCATAACGCGCATTTTCATTTCCCTCATCGCGGCTAACCGCTGACGTTTGTTGTTCAAAGCTTCGGATGTGCGCAGTGTAAAAAAGATTTGCCAGTGCTTTTCACTATATAAGCGCCTATATTTGGCGACAATTCTCGGCAAAAACCCTTTTCACGGAGGCGCATCCCCTATGCGTACCAACACTCAAACCAAACGTGAGCTGGACAAGATCGACCGCAATATCCTGCGGATCCTGCAAGCGGATGGGCGCATATCTTTTACGGAACTTGGGGAAAAGGTCGGGCTCTCGACCACGCCCTGTACCGAGCGGGTGCGGCGCCTGGAGCGCGAAGGGATCATCATGGGCTACAACGCCCGGCTCAATCCGCAGCACCTCAAGGGAAGCCTGCTGGTATTCGTCGAGATCAGCCTCGACTACAAGTCCGGTGATACCTTCGAAGAATTCCGACGCGCCGTGCTGAAACTGCCCCACGTCCTGGAGTGCCACTTGGTATCAGGCGACTTCGACTACCTGGTAAAGGCGCGGATATCGGAGATGGCCTCGTACCGCAAACTGCTGGGCGACATCCTGCTCAAGCTGCCGCATGTGCGCGAATCCAAGAGTTATATCGTGATGGAAGAGGTGAAAGAGAGCTTGAGCCTGCCGATTCCGGATTGACTCGACATGGATCGTTCCCAGGCGGAGCGTGGGAACGATCAAACAAGAACCTGCCGGGTGCTGGCCATGTATTCATGGATCTGCTTCTCGACCCGAGGGTGAATCAGCTCTACCGGCCGCCGCCCATTCGGGCATGGCAGTGTTTTAGTAGTGCCAAACAACCGACAGATCAGCGGCCGTTCGTCATACACCGTGCAGCCGTTCGGCCCCAGATGGACGCAGTTGAGTTCATCCATCGCCGCATCCTGCTCGGCGCGGCTCTTGCGTGGCAGGCGGGACATTTCCTCCGGCGAGGTTGTTACCGGACCACAGCAGTCATGGCAGCCGGGGACGCACTCGAACGAGGGAATCTGCTGGCGCAACGTGCGAATTTTCTGACTGTTGCAGCTCATCCAAACTATTACCGATCTCGAAACAGAGGCAGATTCTGACGTAAAAATCCCCATCCAGACAGCACCGAGCGACCAGTGTTGCCCGCCTTCGAGGTCCGGCTTATGCTCCGTCGAATTTTCTAGACACACCCATCAGGATCACGCACATGAATGGCCGTGCCCAGCAGCCTGTCCCGAATCACCGGCACACCGCCTCCTATTACGCCGCCAGCAGCCTGCCTCAGCCTGACTTTCCGGTGCTGTCCGGCGAACAGATGGCTGATGTCTGCGTGGTCGGGGGCGGATTCTCCGGATTGAACACAGCGCTGGAACTGGCGGAACGCGGCCTGAGCGTGGTGCTGCTGGAAGCCCATAAAATCGGCTGGGGCGCCAGCGGCCGCAATGGCGGGCAACTGATTCGCGGGGTTGGCCATGGCCTTGATCAGTTTGCCAACGTGATCGGCGCCGACGGTGTACGTCAGATGAAGCTCATGGGCCTGGAAGCAGTTGAAATCGTCCGACAGCGGGTCGAACGTTTTCAGATCCCCTGCGACCTGACGTGGGGTTACTGCGACCTGGCCAACAAGCCCCGTGATCTCGAAGGTTTCGCCGAAGACGCCGAAGAATTGCGCAGCCTCGGCTACCGCTACGAAACCCGTCTGCTGCAACCCCATGAAATGCACACCGTAGTGGGCTCCGACCGCTACGTCGGCGGTTTGATCGACATGGGTTCCGGGCATCTGCACCCACTGAACCTGGCGCTGGGCGAAGCCGCCGCCGCCCGGCAACTGGGCGTGAAACTGTTCGAACAGTCGGCCGTCACGCGCATCGACTACGGCCCCGAGGTCAAGGTGCACACCGCCACAGGCTCGGTCCGGGCAAAGACGCTGGTACTGGGCTGCAACGCCTACCTCAATGAGCTCAATCCCGAACTCAGCGGCAAGGTGTTGCCCGCCGGCAGCTATATCATCGCGACCGAACCCTTGAGCGAAGAACTGGCCCACGCACTGTTGCCGCAGAACATGGCGGTCTGCGATCAGCGGGTGGCGCTGGATTACTATCGACTCTCGGCGGATCGCCGCCTGCTGTTCGGCGGTGCCTGCCATTACTCGGGGCGGGACCCGAAAGATATCGCCGCCTATATGCGTCCAAAAATGCTGGACGTCTTCCCGCAATTGGCCGACGTGAGGATCGATTATCAGTGGGGCGGGATGATCGGAATCGGCGCCAACCGTCTACCGCAGATCGGACGACTTAAAGATCAGCCAAATGTGTATTACGCCCAGGCATATTCCGGTCACGGGGTGAACGCCACGCACCTGGCGGGCAAGTTGCTGGCCGAGGCCATTAGCGGGCAGCACAGCGGTGGCTTCGACCTGTTCTCCCAGGTGCCGCACATCACGTTCCCCGGCGGTAAGCATTTGCGCTCGCCGTTGTTGGCGTTGGGGATGTTGTGGCATCGGCTCAAAGAGTTGGTCTGATCGTTTGGTTTCGGCTCACCGGGCCTCTTCGCGGGCAAGCCCGCTCCCACAGGAGCCGTGTCGTACAAAACATCTGTGACCGACGCGGTCCTTGTGGGAGCGGGCTTGCCCGCGAATGGATCGAATGAACACCGCAATGTTCAAACTCTCCAGAAAGGCTTAAGCCCCTCCTCCCGCGCCTGCTCACGCGTCAGCCCGACATCCTTGAGCTGAGCAGGTGTCAGTTCGAGCAATGCCTTGCGCGTGTGCAGACGACGCCAGAACCGATCCCAGCGCTTCAAAGGCGCGCCGCGCATGTCCGCCTCGCGCGCACCGTGATCCTGCCCTGCCGTCAGCTCTTGACTGTGTAACGTCAGCCGCACATCGCTCAAGCCGTTCATTTTGATTGCTCCTGTTTACTTGGGTAGCCAGAGCTTTCATGATGCGTGGACGGCGAAAAGCATTACAGATTCAACCAAAATGTATTATCTCCATACAGATTTAACGCTGTAGGTACTGAATCCTGATTTTTTGCTCCATCTGTACTGGTCAATCACCTGACCTCAGACGAGACTGCACCATGACTCTCTACGTCAACCTCGCCGAACTGCTCGGCACGCGAATCGAACAAGGCTTCTATCGCCCCGGTGACCGACTGCCGTCGGTGCGCGCGCTGAGTGTTGAACACGGCGTCAGTCTGAGCACAGTGCAGCAGGCTTATCGCGTGCTGGAAGACAGCGGACTGGCCACGCCAAGGCCTAAATCCGGATATTTCGTGCCGGTCAGCCGCGATCTGCCCGAACTTCCAGCGGTGGGTCGCCCGGCTCAGCGGCCGGTAGACATTTCCCAATGGGACCAGGTGCTGGAGCTGATCCGTGCGGTGCCGCGCAAGGATGTCGTGCAACTGGGTCGCGGCATGCCGGACATCACAACGCCGACCCTCAAGCCGCTGCTGCGCGGCCTGGCGCAGCTCAGCCGCCGACAAGACATGCCCGGCCTGTATTACGACAACATCCACGGCAATCTGGAACTGCGCGAGCAGATCGCCCGGCTGATGCTCGATTCCGGCTGCCAACTGGCCCCCGGCGACCTGGTGGTAACGACTGGCTGCCACGAGGCGCTGTCCACCAGCATTCGTTCGATCTGCGAGCCAGGCGATATTGTGGCTGTGGATTCGCCAAGCTTTCATGGCGCCATGCAAACCCTCAAGGGCCTGGGGATGAAAGCCCTGGAAATCCCCACCGACCCGCTCACCGGGATCAGCCTGGATGCACTGGAACTGGCATTGGAACAGTGGCCGATCAAGGCCATACAGTTGACCCCAAACTGCAACAACCCGCTGGGCTATATCATGTCGGAGTCGCGCAAACGCTCACTCTTGATGCTTGCACAGCGCTTTGACGTGGCGATCATCGAAGACGATGTGTATGGCGAGCTGGCCTACAGCTATCCTCGCCCGCGCACCATCAAATCTTTCGACGAAGACGGTCGTGTCCTGCTGTGCAGTTCGTTTTCCAAAACCCTCGCTCCCGGCCTGCGCATTGGCTGGGTGGCGCCGGGACGCTATCTGGAGCGCGTGCTGCACATGAAATACATCAGCACCGGCTCGACCGCGCCGCAGCCACAGATTGCCATCGCCGAGTTTCTCAAGGCCGGTCATTTCGAACCGCATTTGCGGCGCATGCGCACGCAATACCAGCGCAATCGCGACGCGATGATCGATTGGGTCACGCGGTATTTCCCCGCAGGCACCCGCGCCAGCCGCCCGCAAGGCAGTTTCATGCTGTGGGTCGAGTTGCCGGAAGGCTTCGACACCCTGAAACTCAATCGCGCCTTGCACGATCAGGGCGTACAGATTGCCGTCGGCAGCATCTTTTCTGCCTCGGGCAAGTACCGCAATTGCCTGCGCATGAACTACGCTGCCAAACCAACAGCACAGGTTGAAGAAGCTGTGCGCAAGGTCGGCGCCGCTGCCATCCAACTGCTGGCGCAAACCAACGGGCTGACTGACTGACCTTTCTGCGCAAATTAGCGTCCATATACCAACATCTGCCGCCAATCGGAACGGTCCCACGTGAGAATCAGACAGCCCCTGCTAGCTCTGGTGTTACTTGCTTCGTTCCTTGGCGGCTGCGCCAGCCTCGACGTGCAGCGCGAACAAAGCCAGGCGCTGCCGGCGAGCGCTTCGGCATTTGGCCGTTCGGTCCAGGCGCAGGCGGCACCCCATGAAGGGAAATCCGGCTTTCGCCTGCTATCGGACAGCACCGAAGCCTTCACCGCCCGCGCCGAACTGATCCGCAACGCCCAAGGTAGTCTCGATTTGCAGTACTACATCGTGCATGACGGCGTCAGCACGCGGATGCTGGTGGAGGAATTGCTCAAGGCCGCCGACCGCGGGGTGCGTGTGCGCATCCTGCTCGACGACACCACCAGTGACGGCCAGGACGTCACCATCGCCACGCTTGCAGCGCATCCGCAGATCCAGATTCGAGTGTTCAACCCTTTGCACCTGGGGCGCAGCACCGGCGTAACGCGTACCATGGGTCGCTTGTTCAACTTGTCACAACAACATCGGCGCATGCACAACAAGCTGTGGCTGGCGGACAACAGCATGGCCATCGTCGGCGGGCGTAATCTGGGTGACGAGTATTTCGATGCCGAACCCAATCTGAATTTTACCGACATCGACATCCTCGGCGTCGGCCCGATCGCGGAGCAGCTCGGGCACAGTTTCGACCAATACTGGAATAGCGCCCTGAGCAAACCGGTCGAACAGTTTCTGTCGAGCAAACCGACCGCACAGGACCTGAAAAATACCCGGGCCCGACTGGAAGAATCCCTGGAACAATCACGCAAACAGAACCATGCGCTCTTTCAGCAGTTGAGGAAGTTTGCCACGGACCCGCGCCTGGATACCTGGCGCAAAGAGCTGATCTGGGCCTGGAACCAGGCGTTGTGGGATGCACCGAGCAAAGTGCTTGCGGACGGCGAGCCAGACCCGCACCTGCTGCTGACCACCCAATTAGCACCCGAACTCGATGGCGTCAGTAAAGAACTGGTGATGATTTCCGCTTATTTCGTGCCCGGTCAGCCGGGCCTGGTGTATCTGACCGGCCGCGCCGATGCCGGCGTGTCGGTGAGGTTGCTGACCAATTCATTGGAGGCCACGGACGTACCGGCGGTGCATGGCGGCTACGCCCCGTATCGCAAGGCGTTGCTGGAGCATGGCGTACAACTCTTCGAACTGCGCCGCCAGCCCGGCGATGAAAGCGGCAGCGGACCGCGCCTGTTTTCCCGCAGGTCCTATGGCGAGTCCGACTCCAGCCTGCACAGCAAGGCGATCATCTTCGACCAACAGAAATCCTTCATCGGTTCATTCAACTTCGATCCACGCTCGGTACTGTGGAACACCGAAGTCGGCGTGCTGGTGGACAGCCCGGAACTCGCGGCCCGCGTGCGCGAACTGGCATTGGAAGGCATGGCGCCAGCCCTGAGTTATCAGGCGCGGCTGGAGAATGGCCAAGTGGTATGGGTGACCGAAGACGACGGCAAGATGCACACCCTCACCGAAGAGCCGGCCAGTTGGTGGCGACGCTTCAATGCCTGGCTCAGCACTACAGTGGGACTGGAGCGCATGCTTTAAAAGACCCGAGCGTTCGGCAGTCCTGCCACTGAAATGCGATCGCCTGCAGGCGCTGCCGAAGATTGCGATCTTTTGATCTTATGCTGGCTGTACGGCGCCAAATGCCCCTTGGCGCGACAGCAGAATCACCAGGCCAAACGCTCCCGCCGCCATTAGCAATGGCAGCGCGTGCCCGCTGATCCACTGGCTGCCAGCACCGGCGATCAACGGCCCGAGCAGGCAACCGATGCCCCACAACTGCGCGATGTGGGCATTGGCTCGGACCAGCGCATCGTCGCGATAACGCTCGCCAATCAGGATCAGCGACAAGGTAAACAGCCCGCCAGCACTGGCGCCGAACAGCACCCACAGCGGCCAGATCATCAGAGTGTCGATCAGCAGCGGGATCGCCAGGCTCGACACCAACAGGACTACCGCGCACCAGGTGAACAATGCTCGGCGCGACATCCGGTCCGCCAGCGCGCCGATGGGCAATTGCAGCAAAGCATCCCCCACCACCACCGTGCTGACCATCGCCAGGGCGATTTCCGTGGTGAAGCCCTGGCGCAGGCAATACACCGGCAGTAACGTCAAGATCATCGCTTCGAACGCCGCGAACAGCGACACCGCCCAGGCAATCGCCGGCAGGCCACGGCAGAAGGTCAGCAAATCACCGAAGGTCACGCTGCAGGCCTCGCTACTGGGCGCACCACTGCGGCCCAACAACAGCAACGGTGCCGCCACCAGCAATCCGACGCCAACCCAGAAGCCATAATCGTGCTGGGTGCCGAGGACGCCCAGCAATATCGGCCCAGCCAATTGGCTCAACGCATAACTACTGCCGTACAGCGCCACCAGCCTCCCGCGCCACTCCTCGACCACCAGTTGGTTGATCCAGCTTTCACCGAGGATGAAGACCAGGGTCAGAACCACGCCGATCAACAAGCGCAGCACCAGCCAGATCGGATAGCTGGGCAACAATGCCAGCAGGCCGATGGACACAGCCCCACCCCACAAACACAGGCGCATCAGATTGGCCGTGCCAAGACGCGCTGCCAGGTGACTGGAAATCTTCGCGCCTAATAAAACACCAATGGCCGGCATCGCGGCCATTACGCCGATGGCAAACGAGCCGTATCCCCAGCTTTCCAGGCGAAACGACACCAGCGGCATGCTGACACCCAGGGCCAGGCCGACACTCAAGACAGACGCCAATACGGCGAAATACGTCGCCCAACGCATGTTCCACGCTCCTGTGGATTGTTATTTTTACAGGCGGCACAAAGCAATGTGGGAGCGGGCCTTTGTGGCGAGGGGATTTATCCCCGTTGGGTCGCGAAGCGGCCCCAAAACCTGCAACAGCGGAGTATCGATACACCGCTTGCACTGGCTTTGCGACTGCTTCGCAGCCGAACGGGGATAAATCCCCTCACCACAAAGGCTCGCTCCCACAGGGGGTCTGCGTTGAGCCCCGGCATAGCCAGGGCTCGCGTCACATTACAACTTGATCCAGGTCGCCTTCAGCTCGGTGTACTTGTCGAACGCATGCAGCGACTTGTCGCGACCGTTGCCGGACTGCTTGAAGCCACCGAACGGCGCCGTCATGTCGCCACCATCATACTGGTTGACCCAGACGCTACCGGCACGCAGTGCGCGGGCGGTCAGGTGAGCCTTGGAGATGTCGGCAGTCCACACCGCGGCGGCCAGGCCGTAAGGCGTGTCGTTGGCGATGGCGACGGCTTCTTCGGCGCTGTCGAAGGTGATGACCGACAACACTGGCCCGAAGATTTCTTCCTGGGCGATTTTCATCGCGTTGCTTACGCCGTCGAAAATGGTCGGCTCAACGTAGGTGCCCCCCGATTCCTGAAGCGTACGCTTGCCACCGGCCACCAGTTTGGCGCCGTCGGCATGGCCAGACTCGATGTATGACAGCACAGTGTTCATCTGCTGGGTATCGACCAGCGCGCCGACATTGGTCGCCGGATCCAGCGGGTTGCCAGGCTTCCAGGTCTTCAAGGCTTCGATCACCAGCGGCAGGAATTTATCCTTGATGGAGCGTTCCACCAGCAGGCGCGAACCAGCGGTGCAGACTTCGCCCTGGTTGAACGCGATGGCGCCCGCAGCGGCTTCGGCGGCTTCTTGCAGGTTCGGTGCATCGGCGAACACGATGTTGGGGCTCTTGCCACCGGCTTCGAGCCAGACGCGCTTCATGTTCGACTCGCCGGAGTAGATCAGCAGTTGCTTGGCGATCTTGGTTGAACCGGTGAATACCAGGGTGTCGACATCGTTGTGCAGGGCCAAGGCCTTGCCGACGGTGTGACCGTAACCCGGCAGCACGTTGAGCACGCCTTTCGGAATACCGGCTTCGACGGCCAGGGCAGCGATGCGGATGGCAGTCAGCGGGGATTTTTCCGACGGCTTGAGGATCACCGAGTTACCGGTGGACAGCGCCGGGCCGAGTTTCCAGCACGCCATCATCAACGGGAAGTTCCACGGCACGATGGCACCGACAACACCGACTGGCTCGCGAGTGACCAGACCCAGTTGATCGTGCGGGGTTGCCGCCACTTCGTCGTAGATCTTGTCGATGGCTTCGCCGCTCCAGCTCAGTGCTTGCGCCGCGCCAGGAACGTCGATGTACAGGGAGTCGCTGATCGGCTTGCCCATGTCCAGGGTTTCAAGCAGGGCCAGCTCTTCGGCGTGCTGTTTCAGCAGGCCGGCGAAACGAATCATGGTGGCTTTGCGCTTGGTCGGCGCCAGGCGCGACCAGACGCCAGAGTTGAAGGTGGCGCGGGCGTTTTCAACAGCGCGCTGGGCATCGGCGGCGTCACAGCTGGCGATCTTGCCCAGCAGGCGGCCATCGACCGGGCTGATGCACTCGAAGGTCTCGGCGGAGACGGCATCGGTGTATTCACCATTGATGTAGGCGCGGCCTTCGATCTTCAGATCGCGAGCGCGTTGCTCCCAGTCGGCACGAGTCAGGGTGGTCATGCGAGTGTCCTCCTCTTATTGAATACGACACCCGCGTTCTTCGCGGGCGCTGTCAGGAATTCTGCCCGGCCAGCCAGCTTGCGGCCCAAGGCAACCACCACCCTAAACCAGCGGCAGGTGAAGTTTCAATATATTTGACATAACACCGGCAAACGGCCTTGCGATGTTCATTTTAATAAACATAGACTTAAACATTACCAGCCACTCGCACCGCAAAGACGGGGGAATACAATAATGAGCATCCAGAACATCGTAGACTTCAGCCAGGCCACCACTGCCGTCGAACGCTATCGCCCAGACCCGGCGAAAGTTCTCAAAGGCGATCCCGAGCAAGCCGTGTACAACCACTACAACAGCCCTTGCGGACAGTTGAATGCCGGTGTGTGGGAAGGCGCGGTCGGCCAGTGGCTGGTGAATTTCACCGAGCACGAATACTGCGAAATCGTTCAGGGTGTTTCTGTGTTGCGTGACAACGACGGCAACAGCAAAACCGTACGCGCGGGCGATCGCTTCGTGATCCCGGCAGGCTTCCGTGGCACCTGGGAAGTGCTGGAGCCGTGCCGCAAGATCTATGTGGCGTTTGAACAGAAAGCCTGATTTTTTTGCAGGCAGCAAAAAAGGCCCGTATCTCGCGATACGGGCCTTTTTCGTAAGTCAGGAAAAATCAATTACTTGATTTTGCCTTCCTTGTAGATCACGTGCTTGCGAACAACCGGATCAAATTTCTTGATCTCGATTTTGTCCGGAGTAGTACGCTTGTTCTTGTCGGTAGTGTAGAAATGACCAGTACCGGCGCTCGAAATCAAACGAATCAATTCACGCATGATTAGCTCCCTTAGATCTTGCCAGCGGCGCGGATTTCGGCCAGCACGACAGTGATGCCACGCTTGTCGATGATGCGCATGCCTTTGGCAGATACGCGCAGACGCACGAAACGTTTCTCTTCTTCAACCCAGAAGCGGTGATGCTGCAGGTTCGGCAGGAAACGACGACGGGTTTTGTTATTTGCGTGGGAAATGTTATTCCCAGTCACCGGACCCTTACCGGTAACTTGACAGACTCTCGACATGCCTCAGCCCTCTAAAACCACATGCCCAACCCGGCATGGGTTGGCCGCTTAATCTCTCAGTCATTTGGCGCCAGGCGCCGCGTTTCTTTAAGGGTCTTACCGGCTACACCTACAAACGAAGGAACCGGGCCCCTAGAAAAGAGCGCTGCTTTATACCAGAAAGACTAGAGAGCAACAACATTCAGTGTGCGCTGAGTTGATAAAAACCCTGTTTTTCAGGCGCCAGGCGCCTTGGATCAAGGCTATCGTCGCTTGCGACCGCTCGTCGCAGAGAATCTGCGCAACAAGCCGATCCAGCTTTTTCCCAACCAGCGCTCGCCAGAATCGATCGGCTATAGTCCCCTGAAAACGAAAAAGGGGATAGTCATTTGCAATCCAGCCCACTAGGGTAAGCCTTTTCCAGACTGCACTTGCAGATGGGCCTTCGATCTGTAAAGGAACCCGACCATGCGCCTCGCTGCCCTACCGCTGTTGCTTGCCCCGCTCCTGCTGGGCCCACAGGCCTACGCCGCCGCCCTGAGCGTCTGCACCGAGGCCAGCCCCGAAGGGTTCGATGTGGTGCAATACAACTCGCTGACCACCACCAACGCTTCGGCTGACGTGCTGATGAACCGATTGGTGGACTTCGACAATGCCAGCGGCAAAGTTGTCCCCAGCCTCGCGGACAGTTGGGAGGTCACACCGGATGGCCTGACCTACATCTTCAAGTTGCACCCCCAGGTGAAATTTCATCGCACCGACTACTTCAGCCCAACGCGTGAACTGACCGCCGAGGACGTGAAGTTCAGCTTTGACCGGATGCTCGATCCGGCCAACCCATGGCACAAAGTCGCCCAGAGCGGCTTCCCCCATGCTCAGTCGATGCAATTGCCCGCACTGATCAAGAAGATCGACGCACTGGACCCCCTGACCATACGCTTTACCCTGGATCACCCGGACTCCACCTTCCTCGCCACCCTGAGCATGGGCTTCGCCTCGATTTACTCGGCCGAGTACGCTGACAAGCTGATGAAAGCCGGCACGCCGGAAAAGCTCAATAACCAACCGATCGGCACTGGCCCGTTCGTATTCACGCGTTTCCAGAAGGACGCCACCGTTCGCTACAAAGCCAACGCCGAGTACTTCCGCGGCAAGCCCTCGGTCGATCCGCTGATCTTTGCCATTACCCCTGACGCCAACGTGCGCTTGCAGAAATTGCGCCGCAATGAATGCCAGATTGCGCTGTCGCCCAAGCCTCTGGATGTCCAGGCGGCGCTGAAGGAGCCGACGCTGAAAGTCGAAAAGACTGACGCCTTCATGACCGCCTTCGTTGCCATCAACAGTCAGCACCCGCCTTTGGACAAACCCGAAGTGCGCCAGGCGATCAACCTCGCCTTCGACAAGGCCAACTACGTCAAGGCCGTGTTCGAAGACACCGCTGAACCCGCCAACGGCCCCTACCCGCCCAACACCTGGAGCTATGCGAAAACATTGCCGGGTTACCCGCATGACGTCGAGAAAGCCAAGGCGTTGATGGCTAAGGCCGGGCTCAAGGAGGGATTCCAGACCACCATCTGGACCCGTCCTTCGGGCAGCCTGCTGAACCCTAACCCGAGCCTCGGCGCTCAACTGCTTCAGTCCGATTTGGCGGAAATCGGCATTCAGGCCGAAATCCGCGTCATCGAATGGGGTGAGTTGATTCGCCGCGCCAAAGCTGGCGAACACGACTTGCTGTTCATGGGCTGGGCGGGTGACAACGGTGACCCGGATAACTTCCTCACGCCGCAGTTTTCCTGCGCAGCCGTCAAGTCCGGCACCAACTTTGCGCGCTATTGCAACCAGGACCTGGACAAGTTGATCAATGCCGGCAAGACCACCGGTGAGCAAGGCGTGCGCACCAAGCTCTACGAACAGGCCCAGACGCAGATCCAGCAACAGGCACTGTGGCTGCCCCTGGCGCATCCAACCGCCTTCGCCCTGACCAGCAAGGCCGTCGAGGGATACTCGGTCAGCCCGTTTGGGCGACAGGATTACTCGAAGGTCAACATCAAATAGGCCACCCGACACAAAACCCTGTAGGAGCGAGCATGCTCGCGATGGTCGTCAACGATGACAAGGGCCGCCTGAAAGAAAGCGGTGCCCCTACCACCATCGCGAGCATGCTCGCTCCTACACGGGGGGGGGGTCACATCCACCCGTACTCCGCCATCGACAGCGGGTTGCCATCGCCAATGATGAAATGGTCGAGCACCCGCACATCGATGAGGTCCAGCGCCTTCTGCAGGCGCTTGGTCAGCATCCGGTCAGCCTGGCTGGGGTCAGTGTTGCCTGACGGATGGTTGTGACAGTTATGGTATATGCTCTGAAACGTTGCAGAGCTGGAGGTACCGATGCCAGACGTCCCTTTCTGCGAAATCCGAATGATCCGTACTGCCTCCAGCGGCCTCAGACCGTACCTTCTGGTGGAGGGAGTTCCGGTAATTTTAGCAAACCTCTGGGCCGAGGATTTGCTTCAAAAATCACGTCTCAACACCGTCGAAAACTACCTTCGTGACGTTGCTATCGCGTATGAGTGGGCTCTCAGCCGAGGTTCCCCACTGGAGGGAAAACTTGAGCGCTTGGCGGTCTTCAGTTCAACCGAGCTGACCTCGCTGGCCGAACGCCTCTGCTCCACCAAACGCGGTGCGGAAGCCAGCCAATCGACATGCGCGCGACGGCTCGAATCCATCAAATCATTCATAGACTTCTCTTTTGAGCATTACGTAGAGCTCAATCGACTTAGCCTACTGGAGCAAAGTCAAGCTGAGAAAAACAAAAATAAGAATCTCCGAAACCTTCACAAAAAAGTCATTAAAATCGCGCAGCAATCAGAGCCATCGCTCCCTGCTACTCCGCTTGATTCAAGTGAGCAAGCTTTACTCAAAAGCGTGTTAAGCCCAGGTGACTCGAGAAACCCCTTTAACAGCGTACAAACACAGGCCCGTAATCACTGCCTATTTTTGGTTATGCTTGAAACACTTGCCAGGCGTGGCGAGGTGGTTCTCATAGAATTGAACGACGTTGATCTTGGACCCTCTCCAACCATCCGCATCAAACGCCCAAGCGATATCAACAGGGAGCGAAGAAAAGATGGGGCAAGCCTTAAGACGCGCGGAAGGGAAGTCCCAATAAGCGCTTCGCTAGCCGCGAGCCTGAACGAATATATCTCCGATCATCGCGCAAAGCTGCTCAAACCCAGAAGGCCTTGCACCGCCCTTTTTGTAAGCTCTCGTGATGGTCGACGATTGTCTGCTCGAACCGTAAACACGGTTCTTCGAACCGTCGCAGCCTGCCTCGGCCTACCGAAATTCTCAACGCGGATTCATCCGCACGGACTGAGATCGACTGGGGCAAACATAGCCCGCAAACGATTTGAGAATAGCGGCGCTCCTAGCATTAACGTAAAGGACGCCTTGGCGTATCTGGGGGGCTGGAGTCCAAACAGCGAAAGCGTTCAGCAGTATTCTCGGCAAGCAATATCGGACCGCCTCGGAGAAATTATCAGAAAATCCGAAAGCTCAAATTTGCGAGAGACGGCCGATGACTAGCTTTTCGCCGACTGAGTTGATCAGTGAAATCGAATGTCGTTTCGGCATCGAAACTGATGCCTTCCCTTTCATGGTTCAATCTACATACGGTCAAACCATCACGGTTCGTAATGATACCGCGTGGCTTGAAAAGCTAACGATAGAAAAAATCGGGTGCGCCCCGACGAATATTGCGTGGGGCCGCCCTCTACACGCTAACTTGTTAGTTGAGTGGCTTCTCAGAGGATGGTTCATAGATCGCATTCAAACTCACATTGACCTTAGACCACTAATTGTCGTCCAGCGGCTTCTAGCTGCTCATGAATTTCCGGGAGATGACGCAGAGACTATTGGAAATGGATTGTCGTCACTTGCTGTACGCGAATGTACTCGGTTAAAAACGTTAAGCTGCAATGATGAGTTGGTTGCACTTCGAGTTTTCTATCGATGGTGCTTGGACGAAGAAGTCTCAGGATTCAATGAACACGACAGCCTTGAACTATCGCAGCTGACAGTAACGGCATTTGATAACAGGCACTTGGTCACGATGCGAGACGATGACTTCGGCCCCTTCACTCGGGTCCAACTCACGCACATCGAGATGCACCTCTCCACCTGTGAGTTCGTAACTCATGCACAGCGCACGCTTTTTCTCCTTGCTCGCGACTGGGGTATTCGCCCCATACAATTAGCTCTAATGCAGATTACAGACTTTGGCGTTGATGAAAGCGGCCCCTTTGTCAGGGTGCCAAGCGTGAAAGGGATTCGACGTTCAAGGCTCAGGAGGCATCCAAGTAACTTAGTAAAACGTTACATTTCTAACGATACGGCAGAAGCTGTAAAGCAACAGTGCGCCTCAGCTGAGCACCAATGCAATGCCGCATCCGGGGCAATTCATGCGTTATGCGCCAAGCATGGCATAAGCGTTCCCAAACTGCCTACTCCGTTGTTTCCTGCGGTCTATAAATCTGAGATTCGACTCCTGCGGTTCCTAATCAACCCCAAATTGACGCCATTCACTTTGCACCTTGACAATCACCGCTTGAGCTATGAGTTAACCTCGCTTACCTGGACGCTCAAACTGCCTGATCCGCACAGAAGCCGTCAAGAAACAGCTCCTTTTATGCGGATCTCGGCTTACAGACTGCGCCGAACCAAAGCAACTTCCATGGTTCTCTCCGGAGCATCTCCGGAAGAAGTCGCAGAAGCGTTAGACCATAGAAACCTTAATTCCATCAAGCACTATTTTCGCTACAACCTTGAACTACAAGAGTTTATAAATACAACTCACATGGCGAGCCCAGAAATCAATCTTGCAGTGCAAATGTGGTGCGGAAAATTCATGGAAGTAACTGCTGACAGATCTTCACTAACAGCAATTAGCAGCTTAGGGTTGTGCAGCTCCACCGAGCCATGTCCTTACCATCCCACGGTGACATGCTATGCATGTCCCAAATTCAGGCCCAGTCGTCACGCTGATCATGAAGCAGCTCTAGCTGATATCACTAAATTTCAGCAGATGTTGGGGAGTACTTCTACGGGCGCAATGGCCCAGCAGGTCGAAGCAGCAATTCACGGCGCCAAGTCCGTGATAATCGCCGTGAAGGAGCTAGATGATTGAGTATATCTATGGAGGTTCTCGAAGAGCGGTACAAGCTTGCAGAACAACAGTTCAATGATCTTAAAGCAAGCGGATTAGTGGCCGGAGACTTTGAGGGTAAGGTTTGGCAATACAGAGCGAGCATTATCCCATTCACGTCACTCGACTCTTTGCAAAAACGGAATAAAAATCAGCCTGCTCTTCCGGAGGTGACTGGGAAGCTTGCTCGCTGCTTTATAGCTAAAGAAATACTTCGCCAGCCGTCAGCGACGCTTGTCATCGGGCGCATGGCGTCGATCAGACACCTCTCTGCGGTAATGGATAGCCAGAACATTGAATGGAGCGACATAACGCGTAAAGTCTTCGACAAGACCGTAGCCGCTATAAGGCAAGATCATGCAGAGTCTACGGTTTATCATAGAGCGAATGCACTAAAGGCGTTTCTAGATTTCCTTAACCAACTCAGCACCGCAATCGATGGGGTACCACTTCGATTCATTGACAGGTTTATCAAGTGGACTACCGGAGTTCCTAACCCGACTCACAGCGCACTAGAACTCACTTCGGAAGAGTTCAAAAATCGAGAAGAAAGCCTATTCTCTCCTGATTTACACCAGGGGATCGCGCAAGCCAGATGGCTTATCAAAAGTGATCCAAGTCTTGAGCCAACCTATGGCTTCGATAGAATTCGCCTGGAGGCGATTTGCTTCGGCATGGCGCTTGGTTTGAGAGTTGGTGAAATAACAAATTTGCCGGCGAATTGCCTTTTTCAGGACCGCGATACTCATACAACTTTTGTGCGGGTACCTGTTGAAAAAAACCTCATACCCAGCGCCGTGCCAGTGGCAGACCTATGGAGCGGCCCCCTCACAGAGGCTTATGAGTATCTGCTGGCATGCTGCCAGGGCGCCAGAGAACGCGCTCTTGATATCGAAGCAAATGGTTTTTCCTTCGTAGAGAAAACACTCGCAGCCCACCGAAACAACTATCCTCTAGAACCTGGCGCCGTGGATCAGATCTCATCGTTGGACCTACCCGTAGAGCACCATTATTTTGTGGAGGAAATATCTGGGTGTTTTTCGATATCCAGTAAAGAGCTGTACAGCGGGGGGCGATTTTCCAGCTGCGGTATTGAGCTTCCCAGAATCACAGCCGCAAGGTTTGCGATTTGGATAGACGAACGAATGCTAAACTGGGACTGGTCAAACTACCTAAACCAGTACAAAAACAACTGTTACAGTGTATCTGTTCTTGATATAGGAAAACACACCAACTCCTCGAAGTCGTCAGTAAGCAAATGCAGATGGTTTATTGAGTCTCTGCGCACTTTTCTTAAAGGAATGGTCAAAAGAGGACTTTTCAAACCTGGCTACAGACCCTCATACCCGCATCTCCTTGAGATAAAGAAAGAGTGGGCTACCATCAGAGAAGTCATGTTATCTAGAAGAGGAACTGGAGCCGGAGTTCCATCCCTGGTCATAGATATCAGGCTGTTTAAACGCGCTTTGGAAAAAAAGTACAGGTTTTATCTTCAGCGCCATTTTGACGAACAATTTGCAATGCCCAATGATGGCGAAGAAGCACGTTACCAGGCGAAGCACACCGCCAAAGGTTACCCTAACAAACTGAGCGACAACCTGATTGTTATTTGGGAAAACCAATTTAACTCGGTATCTGAGCAAGGCATCATCCCTCGCCCCCTTTTCAGAGCCGACCTCTACAACTATCTCTCTACAAACTCTTCAAAGAGCACAATTTTTCAACGTCTTGAGCTAAGAGGGCAAGACGGAGAGCTATTTTCAATCACACCTCACCAAATCCGCCGCTGGGTTACCACCGCAATTCTTCGCGCCGGCCCCTCTGAAATGGCTGTGGACCTGTGGATGGGTCGCACCCCACGCCAGAGTCGTCAATATGACTATCGTACAGCTAAAGAACGGGCAGAATATGTGAGGTCGTTATACTTGACCGATGATCCTCCCCAAGACTTTTTGGGCAAGCTGGTCATCCGATGGCGGGAAGAGTCAATCGCTGACGACCGAATCGAAGAAATGATCATCGAGAAGCTTAGCATTATAAATCTAACGCCCTGGGGCGGATGCTCGCGTGAACTCTACATTAGCCCTTGTGATAGGGGCCTCATGTGTATCAGAGGCTTCGGTACGGACGCCGGGTGTAAATCATTTCATCTGAACCCTAGTGATCTGGAAGCAAAAGCCGCTATCGAGACCTTGCTCAGTGAATATGAGAAAATTTTGAAGGTTATTTTTGACAACCAAACTGATATCACAGCAAGCATTAAGGCTGAACTCGATAATACCCAAGTATTTGATCAGCACGTGTTGTTTGTGTCAGATATGGTTACGAGCTGCAAGGCAGCCTTAGACGTTTACTCAGTATCTGAGAAGGCCTCATTATGAAGCAAGTAAAAAAATGGAAGGAGCAAGTGAAATCCATTCTCGCCGATTACCAAGCCGGACGGATTCAGGGACAGCTCACACAAAATGGTCTTGCCCAGCAGGTCGCTGTAAGTAGGCAAACGCTATGGCGAGATCAGGAGATCCGGTCATTATATGCGGACACCCAGACCTATCTTAAGGATGTCAAAAAGGCCGGGCGTAAAAATAGCAATGCCAGAATTTTTGCCCTCGAAACGCAGTTGGAAAACGCGCGAGCGGAGAACAACCGGTTGATTCAGATTATCATCAAAGCTGCTCAACTGATGACAGAGGATGCCATGGACCCAAGGCGGTATTTCAACGATGCGACGACCTGATAAGCCCATTATATCCGTCGGTAAAGCTCTTTGAAAAAACAACAGCGCAGGCAATCGGTGCTATTAGGCTGGCAATACCGCCGACCGCTCTGAACGGTGTAACACCTGTATAAGCCATCCTCGCTTTCATGAATAGACTCCAGATGCTCCATTGACCACCCACCGCTACCGTTCATCCACCCAGGGGTGACAATCTGCAGGGACAGAACAGCTGCGCCGTCTAGGGCCATCCGTGTGAAATGCTCGAGCCCCCGCATATCCTCCAGAAAAAAGACCTCGATACAAGTGTCCTCTCCTCGCGCTCTCGTAATCGTGATGTGAAGCCATGGCGATGAAAGCCGTTGTTCTACGAAATGCCAAGCCTGCTGATCCTCAGCCAGCCAGGCGGAGGAACGATCCACTTCAGCCCATCGGTTGGTGATAAACATCCCGACTTCCTCTCAAATGAACAGCATACATTGTAGTCATATACTGTTCACGGGTGCCTCATCTTTCCTTTTGCGGAAAATGCAAAGTGGAACTGAAAAGCGCCTTCGGTCGGGTACTGCAATGGGTGAGAGTCAAGCGAAAGCTTACGCAGGAAGATTTCGCAACGGTGAGCAGCCGTACTTACATCAGTACGCTGGAAAGGGGAAGGTATGTACCGACCATTGAGAAGCTTGACTCCATAGCGTCGGTGCTCGACGTGCACCCTGTCACACTCCTAATAGGGAGCTACGCCCTAAAGGAAAACCGATCAGTAGCGGAATTGCTCAAGCAGGTGTCGATAGAAGCCGAACGGCTAGATCTTGGTGCTAACCTTTCCCAGTCAAATTCACTCTCCCGATAGGACTGGTGGCAATGCGAACACGAGGTCGGGCTCGCTGGTTGTTAACCACTTTTTTGATCTGTAAACCACTGTGGTTTACAGATCAAAAAAGTGGTTAACACGTCGCGCTTGACGCTTTGAAGCAGGCATATGACAGCTCAGCCACCCACCCCCCCCCACCTACTGCAATGCTGCTGCCATTCAGCCGGGAAGCCACAGCGATATCGAGCCAGTTGGCCTACGTGATCATTCCTTAGCTTGCCTCGCCCGATGGATTGCTTGCACTTGAAACCGGTTTGTGGGTGAGGTAATTTACTCTCCGACACGCGGGGGATTCCATGTTGCGGCTCGTAACGGTCGGTTCGTGGTTTCGCCCTAGCTGCTCCTTTCAGAGCGTTACGGCTTAGGAAGTTAAAAGGCCTCGGATTACCGCCGGGGCTTTTTTGTGGGCGCCCCAGAAGCGGCGACCTCGACTCACCCATGATGATGGTTCGCAGTATGCTGATTGAGTTACACAAGATCGCGCATGACTTTCGTGCATCGATCGAAGAACAGAAAGTCCTGGGCATTCTCCCGCAGCACATGGCAGATTTTCCGGATGCCTGCTGCGCAGTGACTTCCGAACTGCTTGGCGACTATTTCAACAGCATACCGGGCGGCCCTGAAGCCGAAACCATTAGCGCTATGCGTGACGGCAAGTCGCACATGTGGCTCGCTGTGAATTCGCTGATTGTTGACCTAACGGCAGACCAGTTTCCTGATGGACGCGAAGCTGTGTATGTGGGACCAGAAGACGCCTGGTACGCCAGCTGGGAAGTCGATCTCCGTGGCAAAGCGTCCCACGGCGGAACCCCCACATCGTATGACGAACGAGCGGTGCTCGATAGGTTCATTGAGCACGCCGGGCTTCCCACCTTCGATTAAGCTGCTCCGCACTCCTGCCAGCTTGATCTCTCTTGCCTGCATGTGGAGAATCGCATTCCACTTGACCACCCGTTTGCATTGCCTCTGAGCAGTCATTTGCATTCGACCTGACCAGGCGGTTGCATCGTATTTGACCAGCACACGGCGTGTCCTAGACCGGCAGCAGTCGGGCCAGAAGCGGTCATAGGATGTCTATAAAAAACCGGGCAATTCACTCGCCTTTCAGCCAGCGAAAGATAAATGGTGGCTGCCAGGGTGCTTCGGACATTCGCCGCGCTGGTCGCGGCTCGAAGTCCATCGTTGATCGAATACAGCCAAGGCGCGGGAGGTCTGCGATAATGCGACCACAGCGGCGCGATGGCATATTGAGGGCTCGTGCCAGCATCCGGCATTCGGGTTTGGAGGACTCCATGCGTGACATTATTGACGGCTTTCTGCGCTTTCAGCGCGAGGTTTATCCGCAACGCGTCGAGCTTTTCAGGCAGCTCGCGACGACACAAAATCCGAAGGTGTTGTTCGTCACCTGCTCGGACAGTCGTGTTGTGCCTGAACTCCTTACACAGCGTGAACCGGGCGAGCTGTTCGTGATTCGCAACGCCGGTAACATAGTGCCGTCGTATGGTCCCGAACCGGGCGGCGTCTCGGCTACCGTCGAATATGCGGTCGCAGTGCTGGGCGTACAGGACATCGTGATCTGCGGCCACTCGGACTGCGGAGCGATGGGCGCGATTTCACGCTGCACGTGTCTCGACCATCTTCCGGCGGTCGCTAACTGGCTACGTCACTCGGACGCCGCGAAAGCGATTAACGCGGCGCATGAGTTCGACACGCCTCGCGCGAAGCTCGACGGCCTCGTGCGCGAAAACGTGATCGCGCAACTGGCGAATCTGCGTACTCACCCATCGGTTGCGCTGGCGCTCGAGCAGGGACGCATGAATCTGCACGGCTGGGTCTACGACATCGAGGCGGGTTGCATCGATGCGCTTGATGGTGCGACACGACAATTCGTTTCACTTGCTGATTCGCCGACCACCGTTGCGATCGCTGCCCGCAATGGCAGACAGATGTAATGGCGATAGACAAGTGGGGTTGGTCGTACTACTTCCTGAATGTTTTCGCCCCGCCTAAGGTCAGCGAAACGGCATTATCTCTATCGGGCAAGTTTCGGAGCGGATCAGCCGTTCGAATGACTGCCCGGCGGGACTGGCCAAGGACCGGAACTGGCCGGATATTGCCAGTCCTCACCGCCAGCTGAGTCGGTTGCAGCCCTTCATGATTAGGCAGCAATCGGCTGTGGATTCAACCGATCTAGCCGAAACGAAAACGACACACAGTCTCCAGCCTTAAGCCCTGTTAGATGATCTTCCGTCACGGAAAAGGCCATAGTCATCGGCGGTTATTGCACAGCGGGAACAGCTCCGTAAGAGATGGTCACCCCATGCTTCGTAGTATCGATAGACTTGATCGCTCCGTCGGCGGTGGCGACTGGAGCCTGCGTTGTTACCTGCTTCATCTACATGACATCCATTCCGTCCATTTTCATGCCCGGCATATCCACCGCGTGGGCGAAAAGTGGCAGCGCCAATACGGTGCTTGCAACTGAAATCAGAGTCAGTTTCATACGCCTTTTCCTTGAGGATTGATGGGTTCGACTGAAAGGTGTCGGCGACGCATTAGGCGATACGCTGCCGGAATGACAAACAGGGACAGCAAGGGCGCGGTGATCATGCCGCCCACCATAGGCGCGGCGATGCGGCTCATGACCTCGCTGCCGGTGCCGCTGCCCAACAGGATGGGTAACAGACCAGCAATGATCACGGCCACGGTCATGGCCTTGGGTCGAACACGCTGTACGGCACCTTCACGAATGGCCGCAATCAGCCCGCGCTCAGTGTTGTCGCCGAGGTCTTCACGTTCGGCCCAGGCGTTTTTCAGGTAGAGCAGCATGATCACGCCAAATTCGGCCGATACACCGGCCAGGGCGATAAAGCCGACTCCGGTGGCCACCGACAAGTTGTACCCCAGCAGATAGAGAAACCATGCCCCGCCCGTGAGCGCAAATGGCAGCGTGGCCATGATCAACACGGCTTCATCGAAGCGGGCGAAAGTCAGGTAGAGCAGCACGAAGATGATCAATAGCGTGGCAGGCACCACCAGCTTGAGTCGTGCGTTGGCCCGTTCGAGAAATTCGAACTGCCCCGAGTAGCTCAGGCTCATACCTGGCTGCAATGTGACCCGCTCACTGACGACCCGGCGTAGATCGGCGACTACCGAGGCAATGTCCCGGCCACGCACGTCGATGTATACCCAACCAGAGGGGCGTGCATTCTCGCTCTTGAGCATCGGCGGGCCGTCATTGACCTTGACCTTCGCCACAGTGCCCAGGGTGATCTGGCTCCCTAGCGGGGTGTAGATCGGCAATTGCTCCAGAGCGCCGAGCGAGTCACGCCACTCACGAGGGTAACGTACGTTGATCGGGAAACGTGCGAGCCCTTCAATGGTCTCCCCGACGTTCTCACCACCGATAGCACCGGCCACGATGGACTGCACATCGGCGATATTCAGTCCGTAACGAGCGGCGGCTTTGCGGTCGATATCCACATCGATATAGCGACCACCAGTTAGTCGCTCGGCCAGAGCCGAACTAACGCCGGGTACTCCCTTGGCTACTCGCTCGACGGCCTGAGTCGCGGCATCGATCTCCAATAGGTTGGTGCCGGCAACTTTCACTCCGATGGGACTTTTGATCCCCGTGGCCAGCATGTCGATACGGTTGCGAATCGGTGGTATCCAGATATTCGTCAGCCCAGGGACTCGTACCACTCGATCCAGTTCTTCCACTAACTTTTCCTGGGTCATGCCTAGACGCCATTGCTCGTGCGGCTTGAATTGGATGGTGGTTTCGAACATCTCCAACGGCGCCGGGTCGGTGGCGGTTTCAGCGCGGCCGGCTTTACCAAAGACGTGTTCAACCTCTGGCACGGTCTTGATTAGGCGGTCGGTCTGTTGCAGCAGTTGCGCCGCTTTCTGCGCTGACAGCCCCGGTAGAGCCGAAGGCATATAGAGCAGATCGCCCTCGTCCAACGGGGGAAGAAATTCGCCACCCAAGCGAGACATTGGCCATAGCGCACTGACAAAAACCAATAGCGCCACCAGTAGCGTGATCTTTGGTCGACGCAAGACCGCGTCCAGAGCCGGCTGATAAATCCGGATCAGCCAACGGTTTAGCGGGTTCTGTTGCTCATTGGGAATTCGCCCCCGAATCCAGTAGCCCATCAACACCGGCACCAAGGTCACTGACAATCCCGCCGCTGCGGCCATGGCGTACGTCTTGGTGAAAGCCAAAGGACCGAACAGCCGTCCTTCCTGAGCTTCCAGCGTGAACACCGGAATGAACGACAGAGTGATGATCAACAAACAGAAGAACAGCGCCGGGCCTACCTCTGCCGCCGCTTCGGTCATTACATGCCAATGACGCTCACCCTTCAGCTCTTCTCCCGGATTGGCCGCGTGCCAAGCCTCAATCTTCTTGTGGGCGTTCTCGATCATCACCACGGCGGCATCGACCATGGCGCCGATGGCGATGGCTATCCCGCCCAAGGACATGATGTTGGCGTTGATGCCCTGGTAGCGCATGACGATAAAGGCAATCAGCACCCCCACCGGCAGCGAAATGATCGCCACCAGTGATGAGCGCAAGTGCCAGAGAAAGATCCCACACACCAACGCGACGACAATGAACTCTTCGATGAGCTTGAGGCTGAGGTTTTCCACAGCACGGTCGATCAGCTTGCTGCGGTCGTAGGTGGTGACGATTTCCACTCCGGCCGGCAAACTGCTTTTCAGTTCGTCAAGCTTGGTCTTGACCGCTGCAATGGTCTCGCGAGCGTTCTTGCCGCTGCGCAAAATCACAACGCCGCCGACGGTCTCGCCTTCGCCGTCGAGCTCGGTAATGCCACGCCGCATTTCCGGCCCCGACTGGATTGCGGCGACATCGCCAAGGGTCACCGGCACGCCGCCCGAGCCCAGCTTGAGCGGGATCGCCCGAAAGTCATTGAGCGTCTTCAAGTAGCCGGAAGCACGCACGATGAACTCGGTCTCTGCCATCTCCAGCACGGCCCCACCGGTTTCCTGGTTGGCCTTGCCAATAGCTTCAGTCACTTCGGCCTGAGTGATTCCAAGACTGGCCAGTTTGAGTGGATCAAGCTGCACCTGGTATTGCTTGACCATGCCACCCACCGTAGCCACTTCCGCAACGTTGGGCAGGGTCTTGAGTTCGAACTTGAGGAACCAGTCCTGCAAGGCGCGCAATTGCGCCAGATCGTGTCCGCCACTGCGATCCACCAGTGCGTACTGATAGATCCAGCCCACTCCCGTCGCATCCGGCCCCAACGCTGGCTTGGCGCTGGCCGGCAATCGACTTTGTATTTGGCTCAGGTATTCCAACACCCGCGAGCGGGCCCAATACAAGTCAGTGCCGTCTTCGAACAGCACGTAAACGAAGCTGTCACCGAAGAAGGAATAACCACGCACCGTCTTGGCGCCCGGTACTGAGAGCATGGTGGTGGCCAACGGATAGGTCACCTGGTTCTCGACAATCTGCGGCGCTTGTCCCGGATACGGGGTGCGTATGATCACCTGAACATCCGAGAGATCCGGCAGCGCATCGATGGGCGTGCTCTGCACCGACCAGATGCCCCAAGCAGTGACGAACAGCGTCGCCAGTATCACCAAGAATCGGTTGGCTACTGACCAACGAATCAGGGCAGCGATCATGGCTGGCTCCCCGATTTATCCAGACGCTCAACACGCAAGCCATCATCGGTCTGGCTCACCGCAATCCGCACTTTATCGCCCGTTTTGAGGCCCTGCATCAGCGCCGGACTAGCGAGTGGGAACGTCATCGTCATACCCGGCATGCCCAGCGTTTTGAAGGGACCATGGGCAAGCGTGACTTCTTTATCGTTGATCTCAACGATCTGCCCATCCGCTTCATGAAAGCTGGAGGCTGCTGCCCTGGGTGGTGACTCTTCCTCTGAGCGGGCAACAATGCCCTTAAGACTGGCCTCCGAGTCGAGCAGGAACTGGCCAGAGGTAACCACCTTCTGGCCCTCTTCCAGACCTTTCAATATCGCCGTCTTGCCATCGCTTTCCTGCCCGGCTTGCACCTCCACGGGACGATAGCGACCAGCGTCTTCAGCGAGCATCACCAGGGCACGTCGGCCGGTGCGAATGACGGCCTCGCTCGGCACCCACAACACACTTTCCTCCGTTGAACGATTGAGGCTCACTCGTGCGGTCATACCCGCTCTGAGACGGCCTTCCGGGTTGGGTAACTCGACGCGCACGCGAAGTGTGCGGCTATCCGGATTGGTTTCCGGAAGAATCGCGCTGACGACGCCCTTGAGCACAACCCCTGGGAACGCGGGCAAACGCGCCTCTGCCGATTGACCCATCAGGATCGAACCAGATTCAGTCTCCGGAACGGCCAGGGCCAGCCAGACGCTACTCAATCCATTAACGCGTGCCAGTGTCTCGCCTGCGGCCACCGTCATACCCTCGCGTACATTTAGCTCTTGCAGCACGCCACTAATAGGGCTGGTGAGTGTCAGGTTTGGTTGGATTTTGCCACTGCGCTCTACTTGAGCAATTGAGGCTGCCGACATCCCGGTGAGCCGCAAACGCTGGCGAGCCGCTGTCAGTAAGCCCGCATCACCACTGCGCTGGAGTGCGAGAAACTCCTCCTGAGCCGCAGCCCACTCAGGTACAAGAATATCCGCCAAGGCGGCATTGGCTTTGATCACGTCGCCAGGAGCACGGGCATACACGCGCTCGACGAAACCCGCCGTACGGGCTTGGATTACGGCGACGTCCCGCTCGTTGAGGGTCAACACACCGACCACGTCCAGATTCGAAGCAAACACGCCTCGACTGACGGTAGCCAGTCGCACACCGAGATTCTGAGTCAGGCTTGGATCAATACGAACGGCGGCGCTTTCCCCTTTGATATCGGCGTACTGAGGGACCATCTGCATGTCCATAAAGGGTGACTTACCCGGCTTATCGAATTTCTGTTGTGGGTACATGGGGTCGTACCAATACAGAACTTTGCGATCGACTGACGCCTCGGGCTTCTGCTCCGGGGCTGCATCCGGTTCTCCGCTCATTCTCGGTTGAGCAAACCAGTAACCACCGGCAACGCCCAAGGCAACCGAGATGCCGACAACTAAAGCCCTTTTCCAAGTTCTAGAGATCATTGAGCGGACTCCCCATAGGCGAAATACAGGCGAGCGCTGGTTAGAGCACGCTGTTCTTCAACGTCAACCTGTTTGAGGCGGGCTTCGATGAGTTCCCGGCGGGCGGCAACAACCGAACTCAAGTCGCCCTTGCCCGCGCGATAGCTAGCCATGCTGAACTCAACCTTTTTCATGGCCAACGGCAACAGGGTCTCCTGGGTACGGCGCACGGCACGATTCAGGCGTTCATAGTCAGCCAGTTCGTTCTCCAGTTGCTGGGTATGCTCGCGTGCAAGGGCTTCGCGCTCAGCCTCAAGCTGATTGAGTTCAGCGTGCTTGGCCGCGATCTTGGGGTTTTGCCGAGAGCCAGGAAACAGCGGTAGATCCCAAGAAAATTGCACGCTGACCATGTCGCCAAACTCACGGCCACGGCGCTGGTAATCCAGTTCCCAGCTCCAATCCGGCTGTTTTTCCGCCTCAGCTTCACGGACCTTGGCTTGCGCTTCGCGGGTCATTGGCGCAAACGCTGCCAATTCTGGATGATGTTGCAGCTTATGAGAGTAGCCAGAGGCTTCGACAGGCCACTCCGGCAAGCTGCCCACAGGTTTGTCATTGGCGGCTGGTCCAATCCAGCGCTTCAGGGCCGCTCGGGCCTGCGCTCTCTGGCGAATCAGATCATCTTGCTGCTCCTCCAGTTGTGCCGCTTCCTGTTTGGGCGTTACTGCATCAGCAGGTTGAGCACGGCCGCCGGCAATCTGTGCACGGACGGTATCGGCCAGCAAACGGTTTTCTTTGTAGAAATCCTGGAACAGCGCGTCTCTACGCTCAACGGAGAAGCTGTTGATCCAGGCCAGCGCCGTGGCCTGACGAACCTTTAGACGTTCGACCCGGCGCTCAGCGGCGGCGCGGTCAATGGCCGCATCAGCGACCTCGATGCGGGCTTTGCGCTTGGCGCTGTTGGGCATCTCCTGACTGACTCCGACCATTTGCATAGTCATGAAGTCCTGATCGATGCTCCAGCGATCCGGTCCACCAATGGGATAGTTCTGTACGCCTAGCAGCAACTTGGGATCGGGCAGTTCACCAGCGGGGATGGCGGCATTGCTGACAGCCTGAATTTTCGCGTCTTGTGCAGTCAGCGACGGCGCATTGTTTTCAGCCAGCTGCAAAGCTTCATCGAGTGTCAATGCGGCAGCGAGACTCGGCAATGCCAGTACGCTTGCCGCCAGGCCGGCCACGAGGGACCACCCTGTGCGATAGCACTTGGAGTTCATGTTCACGATTCCTGTGATGATCCACTGCGCGCTTCATCAGACATGCACGCAGATATGCCATCCCGCTAACGCGGAATGAGGCTCAATGTTGGACAGGAATCAAACGCGAGGCGGTCGCCATACCCCTGAGGGGGTTTGTACTGGAAGGGAATCCATGGAGAAGGACAGTACGAGGGGATTGGATAAGGTAATAGGAGGCTTGATGATGGAGACCTGCAGAATGCCACCAGTCTTGCACTCCTGGCCTGGCTTGCAGGGTTTGCCGTGCTCGGTGGGACTTTTCATATCCTGGCAGCAGTCTTGCCCCATGCCGTCCATCATCGCCATGTCCATCGTCTTCATGGGGCAAGGTTCTGTTGGCGCCTGAACACCCGCCATCCCGCTGAGGGGAAGCGCCAAGCTGATCATGAAGATGATGCAAAACCGCAAATAGCGTTTCATGGGCTGGAGTGTAGCCGGTGGAAATGGCGCTTACAATTCACCTTCTAGACTCCTTAGTCGGCTGTCACCAACCTCTATTCGGCGCTCATTTCCATTTCCGGACTTAAAGTGCCTAACCAGGCGACAAGACAAATTATGATGACTGCCATTGCAAACTCGAGTGTCATGCTGCGGCGCAAGGCATTGACCGCGGCAGAGTATTCTCCATTTCGAACTGACCGCTCCAATACTGGACTTAGGTGAAAGCGGTTCAGCGTGGCTAACACGATCATCCCGGCAAAGAGCAGGATCTTCAAAAACAGCAGTTGGCCATACGTACTGAGCATCACTTCATCGAGATTTGGACCGATGACAAACAGATAATTCACTACGCCTGTGATGCTTATGATCACTACGATCACAGCGCCGGCCGACTCAAAACCAGTCAGCACCCGTGCAAGAATTCGAGCTTCTTGCTCGCCCTTTAGCGATTTCAACCGCAGCAGTAGAGCGAATGCCAATAGAGCACCCAACCAGCCACCTGCGGCTAAAAGATGGAATATATCGGTGATGAAATGCCAGTAGCGTCGGCTGCCTTCATCCATGGCACCGTGCCCTGTCCAAGCCAACGTCGCCAACGCAATCGCTCCGCATACGGTGACGACCCAGAGACTGGGTGTCGGAAATCGCTTATTCAATGCGACGCCAATAATTGCCATCACCAGGGCAGCTATTCGGACCATCCAGGTCAACCCGACGTCAGTCCCCATGAGGACCATTTCAAAAATATGGTGATGTAGCTCCATAAGCTCCGACACACCGCTCATTGCTTTCGCAAGCAACAACATGGCGATAAGGGATAGAGCTATACCTGCAACAGAAGTAACGTAAAGAAGCGACTCAAAATTCAAGACCGTGCCCGATACTCTTTCCTTTCCCCTGAGGCTGTACAAGCCGAAAATTGCCAATCCGAATAACAACATCAGGTCGAAATAAAGAGCAAAGCGAACCACAATATTTATTGAGTCGCTCATAAATCATTTCACTTTAAATGAGAAGTTGCCGGTGATCGGGTGAGTGTCCGAGGAGACAGCACGCCATTCGACTTTGTAGGTACCGGTGGTCAGAGGTGCTGCCGGTGTAATCACCATCGTTTTCGGATCACCGCCACCAGCGACGGCGGCCTTAACACCCATTGGGGAATTCGGCATGCCAGGCATATCGGTCATGATCAGTTTTGCACCGGAAAACTGAGTGGTGAGATTCTCAGAAAAGTGCAGCTCAATTTTCGCAGGGGCCGCCACATCCGAGCCTTCTGCCGGAGTGGAAGAAAGGAGCTTTGGATGTGCTTGAGCAACTGCACTCAGAAGCAAACCAGCGGTAAGCGCAACAGCTACGGTCGTAGTTTTAAGGAATGACATGCAAGACTCCTCACAGCAAGAGCTGTTGATTCGAGATTTGTTTGGGAATATCTAGTTTTTACTTTTCGATTCTTTTTAAAACCACTGATGATTAGCTAGCAGCCTCCGTGTTTTAGGGCAGGTTGAACACGAGAAACTCACTAGGCCCCAACGTCACAGTGCAAGAACACGATGCCACACGAATGCAAACTGTTCGATTACATTTCAGTCAGCTTGACGCGGTGTTTGGCCTCGAACTGGCGGGTGTAGCGAGACTTAAAGACGAGACCGCGTGCCCGCTATAGTAGGGTTTTCACTCATTCAAAATTACGAAAGTGGAACGCGGGGCGCAGGCTGAGAGATCTCCGTTGATTACCGTTGATCAGCTGACCTTCAAGTCAACACTAGGGAACTCTAGATGAAAGGCCGTTTTTCCATCAAAGGACGTACACCAGATCTTGCCATCATGCGCTTCAATAATTGATCGGGTAATCGATAAACCTAGCCCCGCATTGCTTGGACTGCCTTCTCGCCGAGCTGGGTCCACGCGGTAAAAGCGATCGAACAGCTTTTCCAGGTGTTCGGGAGCAATGGGTTCTCCATGGTTCTCCACAACGACCAATACCGACATTTCCTTCTGCTTAATATCGACACTGATCGTCTTCCCTTCAGAGGTGTAGCGCAGAGCGTTAGAGAGCAGGTTAGAAATGGCTCTGTGCAGCATAAGGACATCGCCTCGGACGCTGCCCCTTCCTGAAACCTTGAGTTCAATCCCTCGCTCATCAGCCAAAAGGCGGTAGTACTCAAGCAGTTTTTCCACGACTTCCAACAGGTTTATTGGTTTGTTCTCGTGTGTGATCAGACCGTTGTCCGATTTCGCCAGGAAAAGCATGTCATCAATCATCCGACTCATACGCTTCAAGTCATCAAGATTTGAGTACAGGTTGTCCTCGTAGTCTTCAATATTCCTTTTTCTTGAAAGCACCACTTCGGTGTGGGTCATCAAGTTGCTTACGGGGGTCCGTAGTTCGTGGGCAATGTCTGCGGAAAAGTTCGATAACCGGACAAATGCATCGTCGAGCCTGGACAACATTGCGTTAAACGACAGCACCATTTGCTGAAGTTCTTTCGGAACGGGTGCTAAGGGGATGCGCTCTTTGAGTGATTTTGCTGACATTGAGGCAGCGACCCGCGTGACCTGGCGAATAGGCCGCATACCACTGCTTGCAACCATCCAGCCGAGTGCCGCACTGACCAGTGCGCTGATCACCAACCCTATCCAAAACCAGCGTTCAAGCGTCTCGAAAAAGGACATATGCTGAGTAACGTCAAAGATCAAAATGACGGTCAACGGCTTTTCTTGCCCCGTCACAACGGCTTGTGCTGTCACGCCACGGAACATCTGCTCTTGCTGCCGCCACTCCCAGACGTTGTTGTTTGTGGTTGTGCGGAACTCCTTCGGAATATCTACCGGGCCGGGATCAGCAAACAGCAGCTTGCCGTCACCATCGACTATTAGGGCAGTCAAATCGCGGTGAGCACCCAGCAGCGCCTCCAGCTCAGGCTTAAATTCGCTGAATTGATCGATGCTGTTCAACCCCGACAAAATTCTCTGGGTCGAGTGGAGTTTTTCGTTCAATGCCTGCTGATCCAGCATCTTGAAATGATGCCGGCTTAGGTTATTGAAACTGAGTCCGGCGACCGTGAGTACGGCCGTTACCGCGAGCATGAACATCAGACTCATGCGAGTCGTCAGGGACATTCGGTTCATTCCGACTCCGAATCAGGTGCGTCGAGCATGTAACCCATTCCCCTTGAGGTATGAATCAATTTGACCTCAAAGTCGTCATCTATCTTTGCCCTCAGCCTTCTCACTGCAACCTCAATAACGTTGGTATCGCTATCAAAGTTCATATCCCAAACCTGGGAGGCGATAAGTGACTTTGGCAGTACCTCCCCTCGACGTCGTAGCAACAGCTCAAGCAACGCAAACTCTTTGGCCGTAAGGTCTATGCGCTTACCTCCACGAATGGCCCGACGCTTGAGCAGGTCCACCTCGAGATCAGCCAATTTCATATAGGTTTGCGAGGGAGCGCCGTTACCCCGACGCAGCAACGTTCTGACACGAGCCAACAGTTCAGAAAATGCGAAGGGTTTGATCAGGTAATCATCTGCCCCGAGTTCAAGTCCTTTCACTCGATCTTCAACGCGGTCTCGCGCCGTGAGGAAGAGCACGGGAACATCTTTTCCGGATGCCCGAACCTTCTGAAGTACTTCCCAGCCATCCAGCCCAGGCATCATGACGTCGAGAATCAGCAGGTCATAGGCCTCGCTCAAAGCGTGCTGAAGCGCCACTTTGCCATTGGTAAAGCGATCCACATTGAACCCCGCCTCCGTGAGTCCTTGCTCCAAATAGATACCTATTTTGGGTTCGTCTTCAGCAACCAGAAGTCTCATGAGGGTGGCTCTCGGATAATGATGAAGCGCAGTCTGCAACGAAACACGCTAGCCAACCAGCAACTGACAGAAAAGTAATATTGGCCTCAGGTAAATGTCAGCGACCGCTGTCTAGGGTTCACACATGAGCACTTCCTAGCGCTCGACCGACTCTTCAGCATGAAACGTATGGGAGCCGGAAATCAATTCCATGAGGAGCTGCCCCATGAATCGCCTAAAAATGCTGTTTTTTGTGAGCTCGATACTCGTCTCGGCTTCTGTATGGGCTGAAAGTGGTGGAGATCGGGTCGTGGAGCGAATGGAACGCCTGCGCGACAAGGCGGAAGCCGTCCTGATACAAGCTGAAAAAGCCCCTGAAGGGCAGCGTCATGTCCACATGGCCGAGCATATGAAGATGCTCGGCGACATCATGAGCCAACTCCATAAAGATCATCCAGACGCCTCAATGTCACCTCAGCAGCACCTGGCCTGGATGGAAAAGCACGACAAAATCGTCGATGACGTTTTGAGCCAAATGCAGCGCGAGCACAAGTTGATGCTTTCAGAGTGCCATCAGTAATTCGTGCTCAACGCATTTTCTGGTTAGAGCGTGATAACACGGCGTCATCTGAACGCCGTGTTTTTTATGAAACTGACAGAAATGTAGTGTTCAGGTCAGTTAACTGGCAGCTCCGTGTCTTTAGCATAACCAGTGTTCCCACTCTTACTCTCGAGGTCACTATGAAAGCTAAGCTCGTTACCCCTGTCATCGCAGCCATCGCTCTACTCTTCGGTGCTACGGCTATGGCCAGCGCAGGGCATGGGAAAGAGGACATCGGCCAGCCTGGAGTGGCCTCTGAGGTTACCCGTACGGTGGAGGTCGAAATGGGCGATATTTTCTTCAAACCTCAAAGCATCGACGTAAAGCCTGGTGAAACTATTCGCTTTGTCCTTCGCAATAAGGGTTCGCTGCTGCACGAGTTCAACATCGGAAAAGTCGCTGCTCATGCAGCACACCAAAAAGAAATGGCAAGCATGTTCCAGAACGGGACGCTTAACCCCACCGGTACCGGGAAAACGATGAGCGGTATGGGCCACAGCATGGGTGGGATGAAGATGGTCGGAATGGAGCACAACGACCCGAACAGCGTCCTGATTGAGCCTGGCGCAACCCAAGAGCTGATCTGGACCTTCAACAACAGCACAGGCCTTCAGTTTGCCTGCAACGTGCCAGGGCATTATCAGTCAGGGATGGTTGGTCCGTTTGACCTGAAGTAAGCCGGGGTTGGCTGCTAACAACGCTTCGACGCACGAGTTGGCTACGCTCTGTCGCAGAGATCATAGCAACGCTTACACAGTGGGGTTTAGATCATGAACAACCATCAACATCCGGATGGAAACATCACCGCACCATTTTGGAGGCGCAAAACAGGCGTTGTACTAATCATGCTCATTGCGATTGGTGCCTTCTACGTGTTGCGGGAGCATTTCAGCCACGTTTATCCATTTTGGCCTTATCTGATTCTGTTGATCTGTCCTTTGATGCATTTTTTTGGACATGGACATGGCGGACATAGCCATGGCGATCAGGCAGCAACGCACAAGGACGAAAAAGGGAAATAGCCATGCCTACTATATCGAGCCACCACGACCACAGTCACGCCCATGCTGCTCCGCTCAATGACGATGATCTACGTGACCCGGTGTGCGGAATGGCAGTCACTTCATCAAGTAAATTCGGTGAGTCTTATCAGGGACAGACGTATCGATTTTGTAGTCTGAAATGCCAGGAGAAGTTTCGAGCTGATCCTCAACGCTTCAGCGGTAACGTTTCGAGCGCCGAATCCCGCGTCACCAACCCAGAGTCTGCGGTACAAACAGGCACTGAGTTTACCTGTCCGATGCACCCTGAAATACGCCAGCCCGAACCCGGAAACTGCCCTAAATGTGGCATGACATTAGAGCCGGTCATGCCCGCGCTCGATGAAGAAGAAAATCCTGAACTGCGGGATTTTGCCCGCCGCTTTTGGTGGTCGCTGCCATTAACCGTGATAGTGACCGTGCTCGCCATGGCGGGACACTCGTTACAACTCCTCCATGGCTCGATCCAAAACTGGATCGAGCTCGCTCTGGCGACACCGGTGACCTTATGGGCAGGTTGGCCATTTTTTGTTAGGGGCATAGCCTCTATTAGAAATCGCAGTCCAAACATGTGGACTCTGATTGGTTTGGGTACCGCCGCAGCCTATTTTTACAGCGTCATGGCAACGCTCTTTCCCCAAAGCTTTCCCACTACCTTTATGCAAGATGGGCGTATCGGCGTCTACTTCGAAGCCGCCGCAGTCATCATCTCGCTCACCTTGCTTGGGCAAATTCTTGAGCTCAAAGCCCGATCGCAAACTTCCGCCGCCATTAAGTCCCTACTCGGCCTGTCGCCCAAAACCGCACGCCGGATCAATGCGGATGGCCAGGAGGAAGATATTCCTCTCACCCATGTTCACCTAGGAGACCGCTTGCGGGTCAGGCCAGGTGAAAAGGTGCCAGTTGATGGTTCAGTACTGGAGGGTGAAAGTGCGGTGGATGAGTCCATGCTCACTGGCGAGCCAGTGCCGCTAATGAAGAGAGCTGGAGATAGCCTGATCGGCGCCACGCTCAATACACACGGGAGCTTGGTAATGGAGGCGCAGAAGGTGGGCGCCGAGACCATGCTGTCACAGATCGTACAGATGGTCGCTCGGGCTCAGCGCTCCAAAGCACCAATGCAACGAATGGCCGACTCGATTGCCGGCTACTTTGTGATGGGTGTTATCTCGATTGCGATACTGACATTTGTCGGTTGGGGGCTTTTTGGCCCTGAGCCCAGTTGGGTGTTTGGTCTGATCAACGCTGTCGCCGTGCTGATCATCGCCTGCCCCTGTGCGTTGGGTCTTGCTACGCCAATGTCGATCATGGTTTCGACAGGTAAAGCAGCCAGCATGGGCGTGCTATTCAGGGATGCCAGTGCCATCGAAAACCTGTGCAAGATCGACACACTGATTGTCGATAAAACAGGCACCCTGACAGAGGGACGGCCAGTGTTTCACAGCGTGGAGGCCAAACCCAGTTTCAAACCCCACGATGTTCTTCAACTGGCTGCCAGCCTTGATCAGGGCAGCGAACATCCCTTGGCTCATGCAATCGTCGATCACGCCCGAGCCGAGAATATTAAGCTCACCAAGCCAGAATCCTTTGAGTCTGGTTCAGGTATCGGGGTCAGTGGCATCGTTGATGGCAGGAACATCCAGCTGGGGAACACCGCGTTGATGGACGCCGCAGGCGTGAGCACAAGTCCCCTACAAAAGCGTGCAGAGTTGTTGCGACTTAATGGCATCAGCATCATCTACCTCGCAGTCGACGGGGAATTGGCAGGGTTGTTGGCAGTATCAGATCCAATTAAACCGACCTCCAAAGAGGCAGTCACCAAGCTCAAGGCTGACGACATCAAAATCATCATGGCTACTGGCGACGGGCTCACCACCGCTCGGGCTGTCGCCAGGGAGATGGGGATTGAAGAAGTCCACGGTGAAGTGAAACCTCAGGACAAGGAGCGTCTGGTGGCAGACCTCCAGCAATACGGCCGGAAAGTTGCCATGGCTGGTGACGGTATCAACGATGCACCGGCCCTGGCGCGAGCCGATGTGGGCATTGCCATGGGGACAGGGACTGACGTTGCGATGAATAGCGCACAACTCACGCTGGTAAAAGGCGACCTCATGGGGATTTTACGAGCAAGGGCTCTTTCGGTCGCAACAGTAAAAAACATGCGGCAAAACTTGGGTTTCGCTTTTCTTTACAACTCGATGGGCATTCCTCTTGCCGCAGGCTTGCTCTATCCACTGACGGGACATCTCCTGTCGCCAATGATCGCCGCCATAGCCATGAGCGTCAGTTCTGCATCTGTAGTTTTCAATGCATTGAGACTGAGGAATACCCGAATTGACTGAGCGTCAATGACGCTCACAACCCGAAACACTTGCCATCGCGTCAACGTTGATGCTGGCGGTGCGGTGAAGAGACCGATCAGCACGAGAGGAATAATGGTTCAGTTTGGTTAGCGCTGCGAAGCGGTGCCTTCATACCACGGTAGATGTGGCCAAGGCAGGCTCGCGGGACATTGTTGCTGACATTCCTAGCAGCCAGTAAGACGCCAGTGAAATTTCCGCTCGCTGGGCCGGCTGGGATTGTCCGGTTATTTTGCCGCCATCTCCATCTCGGGACTGCGAGCAATCCAACTAAAACCCACTTCGGCGTCGGCCAGAATCATTTCAATATGAGGGCGCAGCTCAGCCCAATTTGGGGCGCCGCTCATGTTTTGAGCGAGCACTGCTACAGCCGCAAGAGACAGCACCATACCGAGGACGGCTTTCCCCACCAGCAGCGACTCAAAATTTAGCACCGCTCCCGATATCCGCTCTCTGCCCCGTAGACTGTAAAGAGCAACATGAGATCGGTGTAAAGGGTAAAACGCAGTGCAACGTCTAGTGAATCGCTAATGGCTTATTTCACTTTGAAGGTGAAGTTGCCGTGTATGGTGCTTCTGTCGTCATGCGTTCCAGCATGGTATTCCACCCTATAGGCGCCGGAGGGAAGAGTCGATGCTGGCGTAATGATCATAGTCTTTGGATCGCTACCACTCGCGACAGTAGCTTTTACGACCGGCGAGTGGAACATGGGTGCGTCGATCTTGATCAGCTCGGCTTTGGAATAAGTAATTATCAGGTTTTCGGAGAAATACAGTTCGATCTTCGCTGGAGCAGTGGCACTCTCTCCTTCCGCCGGGGTGGAGGACAACAGTTTAGAGTGCGCCTGTGCCAATGCACTCGTTAAAAGTCCGGAGGTCAGGGCAACGGCAACAGCAGTAACTTTGAATATAGACATGCAAGGCTCCCCACAGCGCGAGGCTGTCGGCTTGTCGATTGGTTTATTTCACGTTCTTTTTGCTGTGTTCAAAACCACTTGCGAACCCCAAGAACCCCCGCTATCGCAGCAGATGTCCAGGAAATCCGCCGTTGACGGTCATGAAGGTGCGGGGGGCCTGTAATACTCACCGAGCTTTCACCAACGAAAAGATCAAACTCTGTACGCGAAAGGACGTGGCACTGTCCTGGCCTGGTTATGGCCAAGATGGGGGTGCGCCATTGCCCCAGGCCGCCGAAGACTCCATCGGCGGCCAGACCTTTCACTAAGGTGCGCCTCAAAGTTTTGGATTGCATTGCGCCAAATCCCATCAGACGGATATCTGAGCAAGCATCAGTAGCGGCGCCAGGCGTTAAAGTCCGAGGTCAGCTGCCACATGCGTGTTTGATCGGAAGATGACATAAGCCAGCCACAATGGTGATTACAATTCAGTAAGCTTGGTTGCCTAGCCAATTCCAGGAGAAATTTCGAGCTGATCCTGAACGCTTCAGCGGTAATATTTCGAGCTCCGAGTCTCGCGTCACCACTCCAGAGTCTGCGGTACAACAGGCACTGAATTTGCCTGTCCGATGCACCCGGAAATACGCCAGCCCGAATCCGACAACTGCCCTAAATGTGGCATGACATTAGAGCCGGTCATGCCCGCGTTCGATGAAGAAGAAAATCCTGAACTCCGGGTTTGCGCTCGCCGCTTTTGGTGGTCGCTGCCCTTAACCGTGATGGTGACCATGCTCGCCATGGCGGGACACTCGTTGCAACTCGTCCATGGCTCGATCCAAAACTGGATCGAGCACGCTCTGGCGACACCGGTGACCTTATGGGCAGGTCAGCCCTTTTTTGTAAGGGGCATCACTTCTATCAGCAATAGCAGTCCAAACATGTGGGCTTTGATTGGTTTGGGTACCGCCGCAGCCCACCTGTACAGCGTCATGGCAACGCTCTTACCCCGATTCTCGCTAGGGCCATTGCGGGTTCCATTGGAGACCATGGAGGGGAGGCGCTCATCAGCCCAGTCGAAACTCGACCGTCAGATGGCTGACTTCGTGAACCGGTTTGAGCCGCTCACGAATGCTATCGGCATTCACGCTTGCTCGGCCCAGGACGCTGACGATGGCCGCATGGGCTTGCGGCCCGACCCGCCAGACGTGCAAGTCGGTAATGGTGGCATCCCCAGGTTTCTCAACCAGTTCACGGATTTCCTCGGCAACGTGTGCGTCTGTCTGATCCAGCAATACACCTGCGGTGACCCGCATCAAGGTCCATGCCCAACGCGCGATAACGATGGCGCCGACAATGCCCATGATCGGGTCCAGCCACACCCAGCTGAGGTAGCGGCCGGCGAGCAGTGCAGCAATGGCCAGAACCGACGTCAGCGCATCCGCCAGGACGTGGACATAGGCCGATTTTAGGTTGTTGTCGTTCCCGTGATGGGCATGGCCATGATCGTGATCGTGCTCGTGCTCGTGCTCGTGCTCGTGCTCGTGCTCGTGCTCGTGCCCATGACTGTGCCCGTGGCCCAGCAGCAGAGCACTGACAATGTTGACGATCAAACCAGCAATCGCGATGAGAGTAGCGGTGCCGAACTGAACTTCCGTTGGCTGCAAGAGGCGCATGACAGACTCAACGCCAATTCCCAAGGAGACCATGCCGAGAATGAGCGCCGAGGCGAACCCACCCAAGTCTCCAACCTTTCCGGTACCGAAGCTGTAGCGTTGGCTGGAAGCGTGGCGTTTTGCGTATCCGTAAGCGGCCGCCGCGATGCCCAATGCGCCGGCATGGGTTGCCATGTGGAGGCCATCGGCCAGTAACGCCATCGAACCCGTGATATAGCCGGCGGTGATCTCGCCAATCATCATCACCACCGTCAGTGCCACAACCCAAAGCGTACGCTTGGCATTTTCGTCGTGCGCTGAGCCAAGGAACACGTGGTCGTGTGTGTAGTTGATGTTGGTGCTGCTCATGAGTGTGTACCTAGATGCGTTCACTTGGAGTAACGGCGAATGGCTTCAAGAAGCTCTTCGACGCCCTTGTTACGCTGTTCTTCGCTGAGCGCAGGGTTCGCGACATGCTCCCGCGCGTGGTCCTCGATAATTTCCTCCATCAAGCCGTTGATGGCTCCGCGAGTGGCCGCAACAAGGTGTAGTGTTTTGGCGCAATCGTGATCCGATTCTAATGCCCGTTCAACGGCTTGGATTTGTCCGGCGATACGTTTTACGCGCTTGAGAAGGTCGTCTTTGTGTGCTGCGATATGACCCATGGAATACCCCCCCTACCTATATGTCACGCATGATAGGCATACCCCCTATACCTATGCAAAATTGGCAGACGAACAAATCATCTAAAGCCCGCGGCAGGAAAGAGAGGCTTCAATTAGCAGGGATGAAGCGAGAGGACCTGGAATGTCACTTCTGGCCGTTCTCTGCCGGCCATGGCCAAGAAGCGTACTGGTCGAATACGACGCAAACGGGTGGTCAAGTCTTTGCAATTAGCCATTAATGACGGTCACAACCCGAAACGGAAAACTGTTGACCTTACCATCGTGTCAACGTTGATGCTGTCGGTGCGGTGAAAAGAGACCGCTCAGCACGAGAGGAATCACCATGTTCGTCTTAGATGTATCAGGCATTGGATGCGGCAGTTGCGTCGGCAAAATCACCAAAGCGATTCAGTCACTGGACAACGAAGCTACCGTTTCCGTTAATCGGTCAGCCGGCAAAGTGAGTGTTGAAAGCAGCGAAAGCCCTGAGCAGATTCGTAAAGCTGTCGAGGCGTTAGGTTTTCCTTCCCAGATCAGCGCTTGAATGCTGACCTGCCCCCCTGGTCAGAGCCCGGTATGCAGAGGACTCCCCTTGGTGAACCCTTTGGGAGTACCGAAGCAGCCGCGTCGGCCACAATTACCGCTCACAAGCCCCTGCGCTACTAATCCTCTCGCAGAGCTTTGAGCAAACCTTTGAATGCTCCATTCAACCTAGTAAAAGCGGCGTCGAAACGTATTCCATTTTCTGTGTGCTTTGCGATCTCGACCTGCTGACCGACAGTATTTTGATCAATGGCAGGTTGAGCCGGTGTGCTGTAAAGCAAAGCACCTCCGTAAATATCACTTGCTGACGCTTGTCCAATTATATGTTTTACATTTGTTGTCTTCAAAGAAAACGGAGTAGCAGGAGTTTCTTTTGCCTGGCTTGCAAGCACAGTAGAAAAATCTAAGTCTCGGGTCTTGAAGTTCGGCGTATCAGCGTTTGCGATATTGTTACTCAGGATTTCGGCTCTTTGACTACGATAAATTAACGCTCTTTCTGCGGGGCCAAGCGCTTTCTCAAAATTAATACTCACACTCAATCACCCTCACTAGCGTTGCCATTTTCCATGAGCATTGAACACTCAAGTGTTGACGCGGTGCACCCAGGCTCACATTCGCAGTCCCGGTGCAGAAACTAAAAAAACGTCTGCACCTTGAAAGCAATCGGATACTTACAATGTTAGGCACCTCAACTGATACTCAATAAATAGCGGTGTAACGCTGGAGATCGAGACCTTACGGATTAAATAGCGTGTTCCTCAAGAGAAATATCGCAACCTGACACAACTGTAATATTCACCTAAGGTTCCTGACAGGGGGTGAGTTGTATAGTCCTATTGAGCCTTGAGCTCTCCCCTAAGAATCATCAATTGCTGTGGATTCGGGGGTTACCAATACATTCGAGGAACCAAAATGAAACCTATCAAAACTTTGTTCGTCATCGCCGCTCTGTCCATCTCTTCGCTGGCTATGGCTGAAGGCGGCGGTGATCGGACATTCGCACGTATGGAAGCGGCAAGGATTAGTTCAATGGAGTCGTACCAAGTAGCTCAAACACAAAAATCCCAACCACCTGTCGCGGAAAGCAAAGTCAAAGAGATGGAACACAAGAATTGCTGAATAGCTTGCAGCACTCCAAAGCTGACAGAAATGTAATCACTTTGATGGTTCAAATGTGGCAATTTCAGAGCTCGCTTGCCGTCAAAGCTCTTTTTCAGTAACGGCGGGCGAAGCTCATCCGGGCTCATTACTCACCCCGAGAGAGTGCCTTCAACCTGAGCAGCTCATTGGTTGTTCGCACGGCTTCCCTTTTGACTGATTGGATATAAACGGCATGAATTCCAAAACCTCTAGGCGGACATTCGTAAAAGGCTTGGCCGCTGGTGGCATTCTCGGCGGCCTTGGTCTGTGGCGCACTCCTGTATGGGCAGTGACCAGTCCTGGTCTGCCGAGCGTGCTCACCGGTAACGAATTTGATCTGTTTATTGGAGAAACCCCTGTAAACATCACCGGCTCGCCACGCACAGCCATGACCATCAATGGCTCATTGCCGGGACCTTTGCTGCGCTGGCGTGAAGGGGAAACAGTCACGCTGCGTGTAAAAAATCGCTTGGACCAAGACACCTCCATCCATTGGCACGGGATTATTCTGCCCGCCAACATGGATGGTGTACCGGGTTTGAGTTTCCATGGCATCGCTCCCGATGGCATGTACGAGTACAAATTCAAGGTTCATCAGAACGGTACATACTGGTACCACAGCCACTCTGGTTTACAGGAACAGGCAGGCGTTTACGGTCCAATCGTCATCGACTCGAAAGAGCCCGAACCTTTCCAATACAACCGCGACTACGTGGTGATGCTGACTGACTGGACCGATGAAGATCCTGCTCGGGTCATGGCCAAGCTCAAGAAGCAATCAGACTATTACAACCACCACAAACGGACGGTTGGCGACTTCATCGACGATGTCAGCAAGGAAGGTTGGTCTGCTGCCGTGGCCGATCGGAAGATGTGGGCTGAGATGAAAATGAATCCCACTGATCTCGCAGACGTCAGTGGGGATACTTACACATACCTCATGAATGGCCAGGCACCGAACGGTAACTGGACCGGGGTCTTCAAACCGGGCGAGAAGCTGCGCCTGCGCTTCATCAATGGCTCGGCTATGAGCTATTTCGATGTCCGTATTCCTGGCTTGAAAATGACCGTTGTGGCCGCCGATGGACAACACGTCAAACCAGTAAGCGTCGACGAATTCCGTATTGCCGTGGCAGAAACGTATGACGTCATCGTAGAACCTGCCAGCGAAGAGGCTTACACCATCTTCGCCCAATCTATGGATAGAACTGGGTACGCACGCGGAACGCTGGCCGTTCGCGAGGGATTAAAAGCACAGGTACCTGCGCTGGATCCTCGGCCTCTTTTAACCATGGATGACATGGGAATGGGCGGGATGGCGGGTATGGACCATGGCAGCATGGCTGGTATGGGTGGTAGCGAGATGAAACACGGTGACATGTCCGGGATGACGGGCATGGATCACAGCAAGATGACCGGCATGGACCAAGGTGGCATGACCGGGATGACCGGTATGGACAGCGGTAACATGGCAGGCATGGACCATAGCAAGATGGCTGGTATGGACCACAGCAAGATGGCAGGGATGGATGGTGGAGATATGTCAGAAATGACTGGCATGGGCAGTATGGGTGGCGAAATGCTGACCCATCCAGCTTCCGAAACCAACAACCCCTTGGTTGACATGCAAGCCATGACCGCGACGCCAAAGCTAAACGATCCAGGTATCGGGCTGCGGAACAACGGTCGTCGAGTACTTACCTACTCTGACCTGAAAAGCACTTTCCAAGACCCTGATGGCCGCGAGCCCAATCGCACCATTGAGCTGCATCTTACCGGCCACATGGAGAAATTTTCGTGGTCGTTCAACGGCATCAAGTTCTCTGACGCCGAGCCGCTGCGCCTGAAGTATGGAGAACGTCTGCGCATCACCTTGGTGAACGACACCATGATGACTCACCCCATCCACCTTCATGGTATGTGGAGTGACCTTGAGGATGAGAACGGCAAGTTCATGGTACGCAAGCACACAATCGACATGCCACCAGGTACCAAGCGCAGCTATCGAGTCACCGCTGATGCCTTAGGTCGCTGGGCCTATCACTGCCACCTGCTTTTCCATATGGAAATGGGCATGTTCCGTGAAGTACGGGTTGATGAGTAAAGGAGACGATCTGTGAGCACATACCTAAATCGTAAATCGCTGGTCGGTTGCCTCTTTGCCATCGGCTTGATGGGTGGACTCTCGTCCGTGGCGCTGGCAGTCGAAGATAGCAGTGATCATTCACCTGCTACTCCTGCAAAAGCAACGAGCAAGCCCGCAACTACGACAACCGAGTCAAAGCCTGATCATGGGTCAATGGATCACAGCAAGAAGCGCCATGAGTCGATGGATCATGACCAAAAAACCAAAAAGGCAGATTGAGATCATGACCAGTAAATTCATACGCCCAACGTTGTTAGCAATTGCTGTCTCTACCAGTCCTGCTTTCTCTTTCATGGCCCAGGCGGCAGAAGAGATGGATCACTCCAAGATGGATCACGGCTCGATGGGAGCTATGGACCATAGCAAGATGGGGGCAATGGATCACAGCAAGATGAGCATGGACAATGGAGCAATGGACGGTATGGAAAGTATGGATGGAGGGGCTACCACCACCAGCCGAACTCCAATCCCTGTACTGACCGACGCCGACCGTGCAGCCGCGTTCCCTGATGTGGCTGGTCATGGTGTTCACGACAAGAAGGTCAACTCCTTCATGCTGCTGGATAAGTTTGAGTACCAGGATGCTGACAACGGTAGTGCATTGGCCTGGGATGCAAAAGGATGGATCGGCGGTGACGTTGACCGCCTGTGGTTGCGCTCGGAAGGCGAACGTACCAATGGCGTAACGGAAAACGCTGAACTCTCAGCTCTTTGGGGGCACTCCATCGGTCCATGGTGGGATGTCGTCACCGGCGTAAGACAAGACTTCAAGCCCGGGTCACCACAAACGTGGGGAGCGCTCGGTATTCAGGGCATGGCCCTCTATAACTTTGAAGCCGAAGCGACTGCCTACATCGGTGAGAATGGTCAGACCGCTGCTCGATTGGAAGGCGACTACGACATTCTGCTGACCAATCGCCTGATCTTGCAGCCGACGGCCGAAGCCAATTTTTACGGGAAAAATGATCCTCAGCGCGGTATTGGGTCTGGATTGGCAAACACCGAAGTAGGGCTCCGATTGCGTTATGAGATTGTTCGCCAATTTGCCCCTTACATTGGGGTTAGCTGGAGCCGCTCCTACGGCAATACGGCTGACCTGGCCAGCGATGAAGGAGAGGATGCCAACGAGGCGCGGTTTGTCGCCGGTATTCGGATGTGGTTTTGAGGGCCTAACATGAAAAGAACATTGAAAACATTGACTGCTGCCGGGGTGGTCGCCGCAATAGTAGGCGCCGGCGTGGTGTATTTTGGTGTGATTAATGTTGGGGCGGATGAACCACATTCCGATCCCGTTTACGCGCTACTTTCCACCGCTCGAGATCGCTCGATCGAAGTGCGCTCACGCGACATTGAAGTGCCCGACCTGAGCGATGTAGCTCTCATCCGCGCAGGTGCTGGCAACTACAACTCTATGTGCATCGGTTGCCATCTGGCTCCGGGTATTGCAGGAACCGAGTTAAGTAACAGCCTTTACCCTGCACCTCCAAATCTTTCAAAACTGGGCGTTGATGGAAACCCTGCCGCAGCTTTCTGGATCATCAAGCATGGAATCAAGTCCACAGGCATGCCCGCTTGGGGTAAAAGCATGGCCGATCCCTACATATGGGGAATGGTCGCTTTTCTCCAGCAGCTGCCTTCATTGGATGCAGAGCAATACAACGCTCTAACAACCAGCAGCGGTGGTCATCAACACGGTGGCGGTGAGAGCAAAATGCATAACCATGAAGGCCAGCATGAGGTCCAAAAAGGGGCTGCTGTTGGGCATCATGATGCGGGTGCAGCCGAAGAGATAGCCGAAGCAGGCGACCATCATGGCGAGAGAAACAGCGCCCATGCCCATGAGGCCGCCGCAGCGCCTTCTCAGGATGAAAGTACCGAACACGCCCATCCTCAGGTTGTGGAGGCTTCACATGACGCTTCTGCACCTCCGGCCGTTCAGCCAAAAACTCATACCCACGCGGATGGGAAGGAGCATACCCATGCGAAATAACTTTCTTCGTCCCGGTCGGGCACTTCGCCTCGCTGCATTCGCGGCTCTGTTTATCAGTTCAGCTGGTCATGCAGCAGAGTCGCTGACGATTGACGTCCATCGTGACGCTAACTGTGGATGCTGCAAGAAGTGGATCCAGCACCTTGAAGCTAACGGCTTCACGGTCGTTGATCATGTAGAAACCAACATGAGCGCGGTCAAGCAGGAACTCGGTGTTTCTCCACGACTCTCGTCATGCCACACAGCAATGATCAATGGAAAGTTTGTTGAAGGTCACGTGCCCGCCGAGCAAATCATTGCGATGAGCAAACGTGACGACCTTCTCGGGATCGCCGTTCCTGGCATGCCGGCTGGATCTCCAGGCATGGAAATCAACGGAAAACGTGATGCTTACCAGGTAATCGGCTTGTCCAAAGCAGGCACAGACCAGGTCATTGCTGAGTACCCCGGAAAATAATCTGGCCCCTCGATCCTGTCCCTGCATGGTTAGTGACATAGCTATGCAGCGGGACAAATACTTTCTATTCCGCGCTCTACGTCGCAGCGTTCCACGCAAGTATTGAGCTTCAACGGTATGGGCCGTCTTACCCCGCTGCACCGCCGCTATCTGCCTCCTGTTCGTCTTTGCCTCGGGCTTCCTTCAGATTCGCAGTCGCCCGCGACACCCTTGCCTCTGGCTAACACTTCCCCTTGCCGGGTGTGTAGAGGACTTGCGCCTCTAAGTCGTCCGACTAATCACCGTAATGAGCCGAACAGCGCCAGTCACGGAGCTACGCGCCATAAAAAAAGGCGCCACTAGGGCGCCTAAGCCGTCTCCCAAACCAAAGGAGAAACAAGGAGACGGGGTGTACCTGGTAGACCAACAATTGGTGCCGGATTAGCGCTAGTTAAAGCAGCTGCAGTGGGTACTGCGGATTCCACGGCCATCCGGCCACCTATTCCATAAACATCCGGCCACTGATTCCACGATGATCCGGCCACCCATT